>CAYWAU010000283.1:0-1520 GCA_964456395.1 uncultured Dehalococcoidaceae bacterium | reverse complement strand
CATCAATCATGGAAAACTGTCGTTTTGAAAAAGTTTCATATCGTGAAATTAAGTTTAAAAATATTCTTGACTCCTATATCACAATTTTGTTAATGTCAAGAAAAAACGACACTGTGACACAGATGGTAGGTATCTGAACATTTCGGTTTTGCAATATGAAACCTAATAAGCTTCATACAAAAGAGTTGTACCGGGTTCAAGCGTTAGATCGGGCACTGAATATTCTCGATTGTTTTACCTTCAAAGGCCGAGAAATGAGGCTATCGGAGATAATCCAAACAACCGGACTGAACAAAACCACGGCGAAAAGACTGGTTTCGAATCTCACTGACAGAGGGTATCTAAAACAGGACCCCGATTCGAAGCGTTATGAATTGGGTTTGCGACTCTTTGAATTGGGGGGGATTGTTTTCTCTTCATTTTCAGTGAGGAAAGCCGCTGCACCTTACATCTCCCGGCTTCAAAATGAAATAGGAGCCACCGCTTTATTAGGAACAGTGATGGAAGATCACCTAGTTTATATAGACAAACGTGAGGGAAGCGGCATGATCAAGATCTCCTCTGATATAGGTTGGCGGAGAAATCTGCATTACGGTATGTTGGGCATGACGTTAATGGCGCATAGTTCCCCTGAAAAGGTCAGAGACATACTGAAGACGTATCCCCTTGAGGCCTATACACCTTTTTCTATTACCAGTGAGGATGCCTATATTCTTCGTCTGGAAAAAATCAGAAGAGATGGTTTCATAGTGGAGCGGGAAGAAGCGGTTGAGGGGATAATGGGGATCGCAGCACCCATCAGGGATTATTCGCGTCGGGTGGTGGCGGCATTAGGCGTGGCATTCCCTATTATGCATGGTGGCAGAGATGATGAGATTCTACGTATTGTAGGTCTGGTGAGAAAAGCGTGTAATGATATTTCTAATGATTTGGGATACTTAAAGATATAAGCAAAAATAGATGCTCACAACGCTAATGCTATTTGAGTTATATCGGTGACATCATTTACCCACAAGGTCCATTAAGTCCCCGGCGATGGCAATGGCAAATTCCGGATCATTCGTGTGGTGGGGTGAGATGAGGGGTAGGATTCCAGGTAAAGGGCTTGGTTTCCCTTTGTATCCATAGCGGCTACCAATAGGTCGCCAGTTGTATATTCCATTGCAGGCCTTCTATGCTAAAGCGCTCCAGGCACAGCACTGTCGCTTCGGTCGAGTCTTAAGATAACCCCCGTGTCTTCATTTAACTCCAAGGATACCAAGTAGGTACTTTAAACGGATCGGGGAATTATGGGCGATTTCCTTTGACTCCAAATCCTTTTACCCTATATTATCCCACCTCGGAGATGATTGTAACCCTCGTAGGCGGCAATTCAAGAGTTGTGGATGAGGAAATTGGGGAATCAGTTAATGTCTAAACCCTTGAGTTCTTTTTTGTGATGCTATTGTTACGATGCGGTCTGTTCGCAAACATTCTCAGCCGGAACAAAATTCATTCCATGATTAACGGCCTGAAGGAGA
>CAYWAU010000282.1:0-1524 GCA_964456395.1 uncultured Dehalococcoidaceae bacterium | reverse complement strand
AAGCCTGTCTTGTAGCTGGCGGGGTATCCGGCTGATGCCATGACTACCCCAACGCAGGCATCCTCACTCCATTCTATATTTAATTTATCAAGTTTTCCATCAATCACTGCCTGCATAATGTCCACCAGGTCTGTTTTCAGACGGGGCAGGGTGACCTGCGCCTCCGGGTCGCCAAAGCGGGCATTAAATTCTAGCACCTTTGGCACATTATTGGTAATCATCAAGCCGCCGTAGAGGACACCCTGGTACAGCCTGCTTTCATCGCCCATTGCCAGAACGGCCGGCTTCATGATGGTTTCCGTTACAATATTATCCAGCACCTGATTGAAGAACTGCGGCGGACTGTAGCTGCCCATGCCGCCGGTATTCGGTCCCTGGTCGCCGTCATTGATGCGCTTGTAATCGCAGGCAGGCACCATCGGTACCACCGTGTAACCGTCGGTGAAGGCGAAGGCGCTCATCTCCCTGCCGGTGAGGCACTCTTCAATGAGCACTCTGTCGGCGGCTGACCCGAGAGTTTTGGCTTCCATGAGTCTATGGAGGGCATCTAAAGCCTCAGGGATTGACTCAGCCACGATTACTCCCTTGCCGGCCGCCAGCCCGTCGGCTTTGACAACGATGGGTGGATTCTGCTTCTGGACATATTCTCTGGCCTGCTCATAGTCGGAGAAACTGGTGCTGCGGGCGCAGGGGATGCCGTGCTTCTGCATCAGCTCCTTGGCGAACACCTTGCTCGACTCTATCTCGGTAGCGGCTCTGGTGGCGCCAAAGATGGGCAGACCTTCGGACAGGAAGAGGTCGGCAATGCCTTCAGCCAGGGGCGCCTCCGGTCCGATGACAGTAAGGTCAATCTTGAGGTCTTTAGCCGTCTTTAGCAGCGACCCGATATCTTCGGCTTTGATATCCAGGTTTTGAGCCAGCCGTGCCGTGCCGGCATTACCCGGTGCGGCGTAAATCTCTCTAACTTTCGGGCTTTGAGCCAGCTTCCATACCAGCGTATGTTCCCTGGCTCCGCCCCCGACCACCAGTATCTTTATCTGCCCCACCCCCTTTTACCATATGTCATTCCCGCTTTTCTAATGTCATTCCCGCGGAAGCGGGAATCCAGATTCTACCTCTCCCCCTGTATGCAATCTGTCATTGCGAGCGAAGCGAAGCAATCTCTTTCTTCATTTCCTTCCTCCCCATAACACCCCATCTTCTTTGTTATCTTTTCCCACCCTGCCGCCCTGTGTCACCCTCGGCTTAGCCCTTAAATATCCCCCGCCCCCGACTACCAGTACCTTCAGAGTTCACCCCCTTTAAATGTTATGACCAGAATACTCGGGCGGTTTGTTTTTGACGGCAGACTATGGTACCAACAGCACCAACCAGAAAGCCTATCGGGCAGACAATGACGGCTAGAATAAAGAAGACAGGCTCGTCGCCGCTTGCCCCCCAGAAATTTTCCCCAAACCATAGAATTAACAGGGCGTAAACGAGATTATGCAGGACGATAAAAACAGGGAGTCCCACAGCGGAAGC
>CAYWAU010000281.1:0-1566 GCA_964456395.1 uncultured Dehalococcoidaceae bacterium | reverse complement strand
GGAGCAGAAGAAATAGCATAAACTTTGCAGGAGGTTATCAAGTGGCAAGCCAACTAGGAAAGAGATACCGCTGCCAGAAATGTGGCACTGAAGCATTGTGCACCAAAGCCGGTGAAGGGGCACTTACCTGCTGCGGTCAGGAAATGGAAGCCCAGGAAGCCAGACCGATTCCTTCCTCAGACTAGACAGGGGAATCAGAATAAGACCGCGTGATTTAACCCGTCCAGAAGGAAACCTATTCAGCTTCGGCTGGCTCAGGCTCCGCCGAGGATAAAGCTACCGCCTCATTCAACTTCTTCATTAATCTTGACTTACGCCGGGCGGCATTATTGCTGTGGATTATCCCCTTCTCCGCCGCTTTGTCCAGAGAAGCAGTAGCCGTTACCACCGCTCCTCGAGCCGCCTCAAGCTCCCCGGAAAAGATAAGCTTTTCCGCTTTGGTTACATTAGTTTTCACCTGACTGCGGACAGATTTATTTCGTTGCTGCCTTCTTTCGGCAACACGCGCCTGCTTTTGTGCTGATTTGCTACCCAAGACTTACCTCCACTTACTTATTACTTGAGCCGGTATCCTCTCCCTTTTTCAACGGAACCGAGGCATCAGCAGAACTTTTTTTAGACGCCTCATCCCCGATACGCGTAACGCTTATCACCCCTTTAACGACATCAACCTTTTTTAAGAGCTGACTCAACTGAGCCAGTCCCTTGGTCTCTAAAGTCAAAGATATAGCAATGGTATGACCATCACCATCAGCGAGGTTCACCGAAGCAATGTTCACCTTCTCCTCAGCCACGACCGTGGTAATATCACGCATCAACCCGACCCTGTCCCAGGCTTCAACCTGAATATTGACCGGGTACAGCGAATCCGTCTGCCCCCACTCCACCGGAATCAATCTTTCCTTCTCATCCTCATGAATAATATTGTGGCAATCCTGACGGTGGACGGTAACACCCCGGCTGCGGGTAATATAGCCAATAATATTATCACCGGGGACCGGATGACAGCACTCGGCCAAATGAGTAACTAAATCTCCAACCCCCAGTACCCGCACCGCCGACGGTGCCAGCGTGGGCGAAGAAACCTCCGCTACCGGCTCGGGTTTCTCCTCCCGGGCGGCCAGCTTCAAGGCAATCTGATGAGCGGTGACGCCACCATAACCGATTGCCGCCAGGAAGTCGTCCGGATTATCATAATTAAACAGTTCGGCCAGCATCTGGCGCTCAATTTGTATCCCCAGATGCCGCAGTTCCTTCTCCAGAATCTGCCGACCGCGCTCAATATTTTCCGTCCTCTCCTGCCGCTTGAACCACTGCCTTATCTTCTCCTTGGCATGCGACGTCCGGACATAACCCAGATGGGGATTCAGCCAGTCCCGGCTCGGTCCTTTAGCACCCTTCGCCGAGATAATATCGACGACGTCCCCGTTCCTCAGTTCATAATTAAACGGCACCAGCCGGCTATTTACCTTAGCCCCGATGCAGCGATGTCCCAGCTCGGTATGAACCCGATAGGCAAAATCAAGCGGGGTTGACCCCTTGGGTAAATCCTTTATCTCCCCCTTT
>CAYWAU010000280.1:0-1587 GCA_964456395.1 uncultured Dehalococcoidaceae bacterium | reverse complement strand
TGGAAAGGCAAATGGAAATCGGCGGAGGCTGCTGCGGCGATGAAGTGCCTCTTCCCGGATTTCTGGCTAATACCTGTTCCACAAACACCCGGGTCTACATGGCACCGGTATTTGAGGACTTCCATCTAAAGGATTTTGGCGTTAAACACGTATTTCCTAAAACCGGTCAAGGGATGGTATTTGACGATGAGACCTGTCTAGTAACCTATCCCGCATATCCTATCGTCAGCGAAGACCCCGTCACCACTGAGTTCAGCCAGGAGAATGTCGACAAAACGCTTAAAGAGATTAGCAGATTCTCAGAGAGGGACGCTGAAACTGCGGCTGACCTCATCGAGAGATACAAGCGAAGCTGGGGGCGTGCTTACCGCCGATATATGTTTAACCCACCGGCTCCATGGGGAGAAAAGGATGCCCTGGAAGAGCTCCTGGACGACCCCAAGTACGGAGTCGACCCCAGGTGGCCTCTGATGTCGTCAGCAGACTTGGGCTCCGAACTCTTCGAAAGCGATGCGATGCAGTGCTATCTTATGCGGGCGGTACAAACCAGCACGGGAAACTGGCCTGATACCCCGCTGGGATTATATAACCTTGTCCACTCAGTAACAGTGTCTTTCTCGTTAGCTGCACCGGCCTTCCTTAGAGGTGGTACGCATACCTTTGCTCATGCTCTGCAGAGAGCCCTGGTTGATCTAGGTGGAAAATTCTTCGTCTTGAGTGAGGTTGATAAAATTATCATCGAAAATGGTGAAGCCAAGGGGGTTAGACTGGTTGATGGCAGCGAAGTAAGAGCCAGAAAGCTGGTCGCCTGTAACGTGGATACTAACCAGGCTATACTTAGATTTGTTGGTGAGGACTATGTAAGCCCGGCAATAGCTCGTAAGGTAAAAACAATCAGATACTCCGGAATGCAAAGCTACTGGGCGTATGCAGCTCTGCACGAGTTGCCCAAGTATAAAGCGGCCAGCTTCAATCCGGATTGTGATGCCTTACCGAGGACATTTCAAGGCCCCAAAGACCCCTTCTATCTCGCCGAAATGTGGAAAGCCGAGACCTATGTCCACGGTATACCCAATAAGTTGTGCTGGTTCAGCGGTTGTGATGATATTTGGGACAAAAGTCGAACTCCGGAGGGTAAGCATCTGGTTATCATAGAGCAGTATTGTGCTCCATTCCGCAGCCGAACTGAGAAAGAGTGGCGCGTGTTACGGCGGCGCATCTTTGATGTTCTTTTCGAGCAATGGCCGATATACGCACCCAATATGAACTGGGATAATGTCATTGATGTCTATGTTGATACTCCCTGGGAGACATCGCACCGAAATATAGACATGATCGATGGGGATGCCGGGATGGGCGCGCAACACCCCTTCCAACTTGGCAGGTTCAGGCCCATCCCCGAATTTGCCCAGTACCGGCTGCCGGTAAAGAACCTCTATATCTGCTCAGCCAACACTCATCCTGGAAGTGGAGTACGCTGCGCCTGCGGGTATAACGCTTACAAGGTAATTGCTCAAGACTTCGGCTTACCAAAGCCATGGGAAGAAAAAGGACGGGAATGGTAACCATCGAGGAAACCGGCAGGTG
>CAYWAU010000279.1:0-1591 GCA_964456395.1 uncultured Dehalococcoidaceae bacterium | reverse complement strand
CCCGCCTGGCCGAAGAGGTTGTGCTTTGGTCTTCGGCGGAGTTCGACTTTATTGAGCTTGATGAGGCGTATGCCACCGGCAGCAGTATCATGCCCCAGAAGAAGAACCCTGATGTGGCCGAGCTGGCTCGCGGTAAGACAGGGCGTGTCTATGGCAGCCTTATGGCTTTGCTGACGACGATGAAAGCCCTGCCCCTTGCCTATAACCGGGATATGCAGGAGGACAAGCAGGGATTATTTGATACTGTGGATACGCTGCTGTCAACACTGGAAGTATTCGCGGGCATGATAAAAACCCTGCGGGTTAAGGCGGAAAATACCGCAAATGCCGCCGGGCAGGGCTATATTCTGGCCACGGACCTGGCTGACTATCTGGTCAGGAAGGGTGAGGCCTTCCGCACCGCCTATGATATCGTCGCCAGGCTGGTAAGCTATGCCGAGGCCAGGGGGAAAACGTTCGCTCAGCTCAGCCTCAATGAATTTAAAGAGTTTTCATCATTATTCGGCGAGGATGTCCACTCAGTTACTGTAGAGTCATCTCTGGCTGCCAGAAATATTACCGGCGGCACCGCCCCGGAGCAGGTACGGCGGGCGCTGGCTGATGCCAGGAAAATATTGGAACAAAAATAAGGCAGAGGATAATTTATATTAATGCGGTTCTATTAAGGAAGGAGAAGGTAAAATGGCGGAATTAAAATGTGAGAAATATATCAAAAAAGGGGTTGTACCAACAGAAACCCCGCATCCTGAGGTTACACTGCCGTTTATACGGATGAACAGCGATGATAGTTACGAAAGCATGAAATTCAGGCAGAGCTTCTGGCCTATTACGGAACCCTTCATGATGATTACGGAACAGCATAAACATGACACTGAACAGATTCTGATATTCATCGGCGGAGATATGAGTAATATAATGGACCTGGGTGGGGAGGTTGAACTTACGTTGAGCGAAGACGGCGTTAATAAGGAAAAGTACCTTTTCACTGAGGCCACGATGGTATTTGTTCCAAGAGGACTATATCACGGCCCGCTAAATTTCAAGAAAATTAATGACCCCACCAAGCCAATCTTGTTCCATGACTTCTTCTTTGCATCCGAGTATGTAAGATTATAAAAAGAATAAGCTGGATATTATTGTGATGACACGGTTTTGGTGACTTTGTGCTGGGTGCGCAGGCATCTGGTGCACAGGTTAAGCCGTTTTGGCTGGCCGTCTATCATAATGGTAGCGGGGTGGATGTTGGGTATCCAGCGGCGGTTGGTGTGGCGTTTGGAGTGGCTGACATTATGACCGAACTGCGGTGTTTTTCCGCATAAATCGCACTTCAATCGTTATTCTCCTGTAATCATTAAAAAATCGTTAAAAAGGGTATTGCAATATTCTGCTAATAATAGTAACATATTGAATCAAGCTTGGCAAGAAAGGCATCTTTGGCTGAGAGGAGGAGCCTGATAAATAATCTGGTAAGGATGGTATAGAATGAGTCAAATTAATTCTGTCGCCGGGCAAGACCTGAGGGACATGTTCTCGGCGGCTACCTCCTGGTTGGAGAAGAGTTCGGCAGATATTGATGCCCTGAATGTCTTTC
>CAYWAU010000278.1:0-1601 GCA_964456395.1 uncultured Dehalococcoidaceae bacterium | reverse complement strand
GCAGGTCTTGGTTATGATAAAAGTCAGACGAATACTGCTGGTGTTGACAGGACTGTTGCTGGCTGCCTCCATAGTCACCACTGTTCAGGCGCAGAGTCCCAGGGTCGACGTTATTACCATCAAAGGCACCATTAACCCCGTCCTCATCGATTACGTAGGACGCGGTATTGAACAGGCTGAAGAAGGCAATGCCGAAGCCCTTATCATCCAGATGGATACGCCGGGTGGACTCGATAATGCCATGCGTGACATCATTCAGCTTATCGTTAATGCTCGTATACCGGTGGTGGTGTATGTCGCCCCATCGGGGGCACGGGCTGCCTCGGCCGGCCTTTATATTCTCCAGTCCGGGCATGTAGCGGTCATGTCTCCGAATACCGCCACCGGCGCCGCCACCCCCATAGCGCTGGGTGAAGGCGGCGAAGCTGAGATGTCAGATGAACTAAAGGCTAAGGTTATCAATGATGCTATTGCTTACATCAGGAGCCTCGCCGAATCTCACGGGCGTAACGCGGACTGGGCGGAAAAAGCGGTCAGGGAAGGGGTTTCCGTCACCGAACGTGAGGCTCTGCACCTTAATGTTATCGATATGATAGCCCCCGACATTGATACGCTCGTTGTACAACTGGACGGCAGACAGGTTACCATGCTTGACGACAGGATAGTCACCCTGCAAACCCGGGGCGCCACGATTTATGATGTCCCTATGAAGGCAATCGAGGGTTTCCTGTATGCCATTGCCGACCCGAACATTGCTTATTTATTGATGAGTCTGGCTATGATGGGCATAATGGCTGAGATATTTAATCCCGGCCTCATTTTTCCTGGAGTAGTTGGGGGCATCTGTCTGTTGCTGGCATTCTACTCACTGGGAGTACTGCCGGTAAACTATGCCGGTGTTCTATTTATCGTTCTTGCCTTTGGTCTCTTCGTAGGGGAGGTGCTGACAACTACCTTCGGTTTGTTTACCGCCGGCGGCGTCGTATCACTGGTTATCGGCTCTTTAATCCTGTTTCAGGGAGCCCCGCCGCTTTTCCAGGTTGACCCCTGGCTTATTGCCACCGTAACCATTGTTATCGCCGCTGCTTTTGCCTTCATCGTTCATCGCGCTATAAGCGCCCACCGCAAGCAGGCCAAGACAGGTCGTGAGGAACTTATTGGCAAGACGGCTACGGTTAAAGTAGCTTTGAATCCCGAGGGTAGCGTATTCCTTAAAGGCGAACGCTGGGAGGCAATTTCCGAGGAAGGCACGATTCCACCAGGTGAGGAGGTAATTATCAAGAAGCTTGATGGCTTAACCCTGTATGTCACCAAAAAGCAACAAGGTGGTAAATAGACAACTCTAAACCGTAAAGGAGGAACTCATTGTTTTATGCACCTACCTGGCTAATTACTGTTATAGCAATTATCATTGTCGTCTTTCTGGTCTTCGTGGTTATCTGGTCAGTCCGGGCTCATCAAAAGAAAGTATCTGCCGGCAAGGAAGAGCTGGTGGGGAGAACGGCGGTAGTCGAGATAGCCCTGGAGCCAAAAGGGGTAGTTCTGATTGAGGGTGAACGCTGGACAGCCATAACTGACAAGGGCCGGGCAGAGCCTGAAGA
>CAYWAU010000277.1:0-1614 GCA_964456395.1 uncultured Dehalococcoidaceae bacterium | reverse complement strand
GCTATGGCACCGGACAGAGCACCATAGATGGCATCACCCGTGCCACCAATATTCTCTGGGCTGGCAAAAAGGTAGTCATCTGTGGCTATGGCTGGTGCGGACATGGGGTTGCCATGAGAGCCAAGGGCTTGGGAGCACATGTAATTATAGCTGAGGTAGAGCCTGTCCGCGCTCTGGAGGCGGTTATGGATGGCTTTCAGGTGATGCCCCTGGCGGAAGCTGCCAAGGTGGGCGATATCTTTATTACGGTCACCGGGGACAGGAGTGTCATTGATAAAGCTCACTTCCAGGTGATGAAGGACGGGGCCATCGTGGCTAATAGCGGGCATTTCAACGTGGAAATTAATATCCCGGCTCTGGAAAGCCTGGCGAAAAGTAAGCGCAGAATCAGGGACTTCGTTGATGAATATTCCCTTAAAAATGAGCGCTGTCTGTACCTGCTGGGTGAGGGGAGATTGATAAATCTGGCGGCGGCGGAAGGGCACCCGGCCAGCGTTATGGATATGAGCTTCGCCAATCAGGCGCTTTGTATGGAATATATGGTCAAGAATAAAGGGAAGCTGGAGATTAAGGTCCACACGGTGCCTGAGGACATTGATAAAGAGGTTGCCCGTTTAAAGCTTCGGGCGATGGGCGTTGTTATTGATAGTCTAACGTCGGAGCAGAAGGATTATTTAGCCAGCTGGGAAGAAGGGACGTAGCAATTTTAACGGCTTTGTAGGAACGGAGGGGAAAGATGCCTAATAGTTTTACCACTTCACCTAATTATATGCTGACATCGGAATCAGTTACCGAAGGGCACCCGGACAAAATGTGTGACCAGATATCGGATGCCATACTGGATGATATTTTAGGAAAGGACCCTTATGGCAGGGTAGCCTGCGAAGTAGCCACCACTACCGGACTGGTGATTGTTCTGGGGGAGATTACCACCAGTTGCTATGTTGAAGTCCCGCAGATAGTTCGGAGTGTGGTTCGCGACATCGGCTATACCCGCCCTGAATATGGTTTTGATGACCGGTCTGTGGGGGTGCTGGTATCCATAAAGGAGCAATCCAGTGATATTGACATGGGGGTAAGCAAGTCGCTGGAGGCCAAAGAAAGCACCGGGGTTAACCATATTGACGAAATCGGTGCCGGCGACCAGGGAATGATGGTCGGGTTTGCCTGCAACGAGACACCGGAACTGATGCCCCTACCCATTTCCCTGGCACAAAAGCTGTGCCGGCGCCTGGCGCAGGTCAGGAAGGATAAGACGCTGAAATATCTTCGCCCCGATGGTAAATCACAGGTGACTGTTGAATACAGCAAAGGCGTTCCCAGGCGAGTGGACAGCGTTGTCATCGGAGCGCAGCATGACGATAACGTCAGCCACGATGAAATTGAGCGTGATATCATCAAGCATGTAATCAATGAGATAGTGCCCGCTTCGCTGATGGACGACAGAACCAGATACTATGTCAATGCCACCGGGCGTTTTGTCGTTGGAGGGCCGGTATCGGATACCGGCTTTACCGGGCGCAAAATTCTGGTGGATACCTACGGGGGCATTGCCCGTCACGGCGGCGGCGCCTTCTCCGGCAAAGACCCGACCAAGGTTGACCGCTCGGCGGC
>CAYWAU010000276.1:0-1620 GCA_964456395.1 uncultured Dehalococcoidaceae bacterium | reverse complement strand
TAGGGAGCAGAACCCGCTCTTAACAACCTGTCCAATTTTCGGGGACCACCTCATACTACACAATCCCGTTATCCGGTCTTGAGAGTAAGCTTGGTGCGGTGTATTGATTTTGGGTAATTCTCAAAGCCCAGGGCGGCGGCAACCTGCTCCGGTCTTCCCGAGCCGTTGCTGTCACAGCGCAGACTCATCCCGATGGTGCAATCTCCACGGCGCCAGTCAGCAAGCCACAGGTCGTCGATTAAGGCTCTCAGGTCATAGTGCCGGGGACCGGTATCTCGCCGGTGCTGCCACGGCAGGTGCTCGGTGGACAGCAGGGTGGCAATCGCTGACTCTATCTCCTTTTGCTCCTTGTCGGTTTCCAGCTTGACCTGGTACTCGGCGTAGCGAACCTGAGATTGCAGTGACGGCATGGTCAGGGGTATGTTATAGACCTGGCGGATTTCGATGCCGGGCGGTAGCTGCCCGCTTACGGCTGAGGTGAATGAGTGGGGGGAGGCCCATTTTGCCAGGACGATATCCATTAGCTCGGCTTCGCTGGTCACTCCCAGGGCAAGCGGTGCCGCCAGTGAGATACGGGGGTGGGGATTAAACCCCTCCGAGTAAGCCAGTGGCACTCCGGCCCGGTTAAGCGCCCGTTGCCACAGGCGCATTAAGTCCAGATGGGAGATGAACTTTACCTCTTCTCCCCGGCAAAATCTGATGCGCAGGCGTTGCATATTCTTCCTTAGGTAACAATAGTATCACTGAGGAGGACTCTCAGGCGTTCTGGTCTTCAGTAGTCTTGTTTTTATCTTCTTTTGTCTTCCTTTGGACCTTCTGAGCGGCGGCCGCCTGACGCTCCTTGGTCAGCAGGATTTTCTCAACTTTCAGCCCCCGCATTTCGGTTATCACCACCTTTAAGCCCTTGTACCGTAGCTGTTCGTTGCGTTTGGGTATATGTCCCAGAAGATTGAGTATGAAGCCGGCGACAGTTTCATAGTCTTCACCTTCCGGCAGTTCCAGCTCCATCTCTTCGTTGGCTTCCTCAATGCGCATACTGCCGTCAATCTGGAAGGTGTATTCGTTGATTATCTCGTAATCCTTTTCTATCCCGGCCAGCTCGTCGCCAACCTCGCCCACAATCTCCTCAACCAGTCGGCTGAGGCTGACGACACCGGCGGTGCCGCCATACTCGTCCACGACCACGCACATGCGGTAGTTATTGTCGCGCATCTCGGCAAAGAGTTCGTCAATATGCTTGGACTCAGGGGCAAAGTAGGCCGGACGGGTCAGTTCATCAATGGTGCTCTCTTCACTGACGGTGCTCTTGGCCAGAGCCATGAGCATGTCCTTTACCGCGAGGATACCGACAACGTTGTCCATATTCTCGTTGTAGACCGGAAAGCGGGACATAGGCGATTCCGCATAGAGCGCCAGTAAATCAGACAGCTTGGAGCCCTGCTCAATGGCGACAACCTCCGGGCGCGGCACCATGACCTCGCGAACGGGTCGGTCGCCGAACTCAAAGACCTTGTGCAGCATCTTGGCTTCGTGTTCCTCCACCGTTCCCTCTTTGTGTCCCACCGATATCATGGTGCGGATTTCCTCGGCGCTGGCTAATGACCTGGGCACCGGTGCCCC
>CAYWAU010000275.1:0-1654 GCA_964456395.1 uncultured Dehalococcoidaceae bacterium | reverse complement strand
AGATGGCTATCAGCTGCTGGATTGGCGCCAAAATAGAAGAAGAAGGAGCCATCACAGTACCCGCCCGGCTGCTCACCGAATTTGTCAGCTCACTGCCCAGCGATACGATTGATGTTTCCCTTTCCCCGCAAACCAAGACCCTCGGGCTGAAGTGTGCCCGCTTTGAAGCCCGCATCAGCGGGGTTGATGCCAAGGACTTCCCGCCGATACCCAGTATTGACGAGGGTATTGCCACCAAGGTTGAAGTCGAAACCCTCCGACAGGGAATTAACCAGGTTGTTTTTGCGGCCGCCACCGAGGAGTCCCGGCCGGTGCTTACCGGTGTCTGTGCCCAGTTTGAAGGCGATTCAGTGACACTGGCGGCAGCCGACGGCTTTAGATTGGCTGTCTACAAGCTGCCAGTTACTGCCCCGGTTAGCGAGAAGACTGAGGTTATTATTCCGGCAAGGACTCTATCTGAACTAAACCGCCTTATGGCTGACCAGGAGGAAGCCGTAGATATAATGCTGAATCCCAATAAGAGCCAGGTTCTCTTTCGCCTGAAGAACACTGAGATGGTATCCCAGCTGGTTCAGGGTACCTTCCCCAATTACGGTCAGCTTATTCCCCAGAGCTACAATACCCGTGTGATAGTTAATATTGCCGAGTTCCTGCGGGCAACCAAGACCGCCTCAATCTTTGCCCGTGACGGTAGTGGCATCGTCCGCCTGATGATAACACCGGGGGGCGAGGCAGCCCCCGGAAAGCTTACGGTTTCCGCCCGCTCCGAAGAGATTGGCGATGATGTCGGTGAGATTGACGCCACGGTTGAGGGTGATGAGTCCAAGATTGCCTTTAACGGCAAGTACCTGACCGATGTCCTCAGCGTGCTTAACGAGGCACAGGTGGCGCTGGAGACGACCAATCCGTCAAGTCCCGGCCTCATCCGGCCGGTAGGAACGGAAAACTATACACATGTTGTCATGCCCATGTTTGTGCAGTGGTAGCGATTATTTAAAGTTAAAACGTAAAAGGGGAGTATTGATACTCCCCTTTTATTATACCTTCAAAATAATAAGCTGATGACATATACAGGGTATTGACAATCTAATGATATAGGAATAAAATTTAATCCTCAGAAAAATCTTTTCCTTTTCATGTTAAAAATATCTCAATCTCTCCAAATAATTTCTTAGGAGGAGAAGGATGAAAAAGGACAACAAAGTATATACTACCGGATTTGGTGCACCAGTTGATAATGACCAGAACAGCAAGGCCGCAGGCAGCTACGGCCCGTTGCTGATGCAGGACACGCACCTACTGGAAAAACTCGGCCACTTTGACCGGGAGCGTATCCCAGAGCGTGTCGTTCATGCCAAAGGAGCAGGGGCGCACGGTTATTTCGAGGTTACTGCTGACGTAACCAAGTACACTAAGGCCAAGTTCCTTTCCGAAATCGGGAAGCGCACCGAAGTATTTGCACGCTTCTCCACCGTAGGCGGCGAGAAGGGCTCGGCAGATGCCGAGCGTGACCCCCGCGGCTTCGCCCTGAAGTTCTATACCGAAGAGGGCAACTACGACATGACGGGGAATAATACTCCCGTCTTCTTTATCCGCGACCCGCTGAAATTTCCTGACTTCATTCATACTCAGAAACGCCACCCGGGTACCAATC
>CAYWAU010000274.1:0-1680 GCA_964456395.1 uncultured Dehalococcoidaceae bacterium | reverse complement strand
TGTCAGGTGTGCGTCAACCAGTGCTCTTTCGACGCTAACTATTACGATGCCGAAGATGATGAGGTGAGAAGCCATGAAGAGAACTGCGTCGGCTGCCACCGCTGTGTCACCTTCTGCCCTACCGGAGCATTAACGGTGAGGAGAAATCCACTGGAATACCGGGAAAACTACAACTGGCGCCCTGAGTTTATTGAGGACATCATCAAGCAGGCGGAGACTGGCGGCGTGCTTCTTACCGGGATGGGTAACGATAAGGGTCAGCGTATCTATTGGGACCACCTGGTGCTCAATGCCAGCCAGGTAACCAATCCCTCTATTGACCCGCTCCGCGAGCCAATGGAGCTTACCACCTATCTGGGACGAAAACCTGACCAGATAGAACTCGACTCAGAGTCGTCCAATCTAAAGACAGAATTGGGCCCCCAAGTAAATCTGGAAGTCCCGGTAATGTTTGCCGCCATGTCGTATGGTGCAGTGAGTATCAATGTGCATGAATCTCTGGCTAGAGCCGCCACCGAGATGGGCACTTTGTGGAACACCGGCGAAGGAGGGCTCCACCCCAAGCTATATAAGTATGGAAACAACACCATTGTCCAGGTAGCTTCAGGACGCTTTGGCGTTCATGCCGACTACCTGGATGCGGCCAGGGTAATTGAGATTAAGATTGGCCAAGGAGCAAAGCCTGGAATTGGTGGACACCTCCCCGGGGAAAAGGTAAGCAGTGAGGTATCGCTAACACGGATGATTCCCCAGGGGACTGATGCGTTATCACCGGCGCCACAGCACGATATTTACTCTATTGAAGACCTGGCACAGCTTATCTACGCCCTAAAAGAGGCAACAAACTATAGCAAACCGGTATCGGTGAAAATCGCTGCCGTCCATAACTCGGCGGCCATTGCCAGCGGCATGGTGAGAGCCGGTGCCGATATCGTTGTCCTTGACGGACTGAGGGGGGCTACAGGCGCTGCGCCTAAGATTATTCGCGACAATGTTGGCATCCCGATTGAGATGGCTCTAGCCTCGGTAGATAGCCGATTGAGGCAGGAAGGTATACGCAACCAGGCTTCTATTGTCGTCTCAGGAGGCATAAGAAATAGCGGTGACGTGGCTAAGGCAATCGCCCTCGGTGCTGATGCCGTTTATATCGGGACAGCAGCTCTCATTGCCCTGGGCTGTCATGTCTGCCAGCAGTGTCATACCGGCAAGTGTGCTTGGGGTATTTGCACCACTGACCTTCGCCTGACCAAGAGGGTCAACCCGGATATTGGTGCCCGCAGGCTGGCTAACCTGCTTCGAGGCTGGAGCATTGAGCTAAAGGATATTCTGGGTGGACTGGGGGTCAATGCCCTTGAAAGCCTGCGTGGTAATCGCCTGCACTTAAGGGGTGTAGGGCTATCTGATACTGAACTCGAAGTCTTGGGTGTCAGGATGGCGGGGAATTGAAAATGGCAGGCGGGAAAAACTTGACGGTGAAAATAGATACTGCTGGCGTTTACTATCGAGACCTCAATGCCAGGCTGAGAAACGTGGTCTCAAATGGCGTTCAGCGGATAAAGCTCCGTAGTGTCCATGGGCAGAGATATATTGGCACTGACTTAAACAAGCCAGTGGAGATTGAGATATTTGGCACTCCAGGGAATGACCTTGGTGCATTTATGGATGGTCCGCGGATTGTCG
>CAYWAU010000273.1:0-1689 GCA_964456395.1 uncultured Dehalococcoidaceae bacterium | reverse complement strand
TCCTTGAGGCAGTGGAGCACTTCGCTGTCGCTAATCTCATGCCAGTACCGGTAGAAGTCGGATACATAGAACCCTGGCGTGGAGCCAACGGCGCAGGTCACCACTTTATCAGCGACCTCCTGTAGCTCCTTCACCACAGCCTCCGGCCCCACCGGCACCGCGGCAATAATCTTCTCCGGTTTTCGGTGGCGCATTGACTCAATAGCCGCCCTCATGGTATAGCCCGAAGCCAGACCGTCATCAACGATTATCACCGTTCGGCCACTGACGGCAAGCGGTGGCCTGTCGCGGTGATAGAGCAGGCTTCTATCACGAATGTCCGCCCTGACCTGGCTTACCTGATAGTTTATCTGCTGCTGACTCAAACCGGCGTTTTTTACCACATCCTCGTTAAGAATAGTGGTGCCATCATCGGTAACGGAGCCAAAGCCGCCTTCAGGGCTGAGGGGCAGGGGGATTTTACGGGAAATAACAAGGTCAAAGTCAGCACCAAGCGCCAGGGCGACACCGAGTGCCACCGCTACGCCTCCGTTCGGAATACCCAGTACCATTACAGATTGATTGGCATAGTCAGCCAGTTTTTCGGCAAGCTTTCGCCCGGCGTCATAGCGGTTTTCAAAGATGGGTTCGGCAGCAGATAAGCGCATAACATTCTCCTCTTTGGCAACTATTATGCCGAATTATTCTATTAATTTAAATTCATTCACATCCACCAGCCCGAGGTCGGTCAGCCTCAGTTCGGGTATTACCGGCAGTGCCATGAAGGAAAGAGTGGCAAAGGGTGAGGGCAGGGTCGTACCCAAATCCCTGGCTACCTGCTCCAACCTCTCCAGTCCAGCAACGACGGACTCCAGCGGTTCGTCAGACAGCAAACCGGCAACAGGCAAAGCCAGACCGGCCAGGATCTTTCCCTCCGCCGTCACGACCAAGCCGCCCCGCAGGCGCTCGACCTCTTTGACGGCGGTGAACATGTCCGCATCGCTGGTGCCGACAACAACAATATTATGCGAATCATGGGCAATAGAAGAAGCCAGAGCCCCCTTCTTCAAGCCAAAGCCGGTCACCAGCCCCAGGCCGATATTGCCCGTAGCCCGATGCCTCTCTACTACCGCCAGCTTCAGGATGTCCCGCCCGGCATCAGGCACCACAAACCCATCCACAGTCCTGACCTTCTCCCGCCTCTGGCGGGTGATTATCTGCCCGGGGACAGCCTCAATAACCAGATGGCTCCCCCCGGAAGCCCTGAGTCTCAGTGACTCTACGGTAAAAGGTTTAATGTTAACCGTACTGGTCAGTCGCCCGGCGCGTGGTTGATATGACGGGAACGTCGGTTTCCCTTCCCGGGCGACCAGGCGGCCGCGATAGAAGACCGTATTTATCCGAAAATCAGCCAGGTTATCAAGCACAATCATATTGGCAAAGTAGCCGGGAGCCACTGCCCCCAGCCCCTCCAGCCGAAAATATCCGGCGGTATTGATGGTTGCCATCTGGATTGCCCGCACCGGGTCAAGTCCCCGCCGGATTGCTTTACGCACCACGGCATCAATATCGCCATCCCGGAGCAGGTCAACGCAACTGCGGTCATCAACCACAAAGAGGCACCGCTTATAAGTCTTATCGGTTACCAGGGGCAGCAGGGCATCCAGATTCTTTTCTGAAGAGCCTTCCCTTATCATGACAAACATGCCC
>CAYWAU010000272.1:0-1690 GCA_964456395.1 uncultured Dehalococcoidaceae bacterium | reverse complement strand
TCAACCGCTATATCGGCGCTGGCGACCGCCCGCCGGTGCTGAGCCGGTTGGGCACTCAGGAATGGACAAGAACCAAGCAGAGGGCCAGAGAAGCGGCTGAGGAACTGGCGCGAGAGCTGCTGACTCTTTATGCTGCCCGGGAAGTTGTGCCCGGCTTTGCTTTTTCCCGTGACAGCCTGTGGCAGCAGGAGCTTGAGGCTTCTTTCCCCTATGTTGAGACCCCCGACCAGATGGAGGCGCAGTATCAGGTAAAAGCGGATATGGAAAAAACCAGGCCGATGGACCGGCTGGTCTGTGGCGATGTCGGCTACGGCAAGACCGAGGTAGCTATCCGGGCTGCCTTCAAGACGGTGATGGACAACAAGCAGGTAGCGGTACTGGTGCCGACAACGGTGCTGGCACAGCAGCATTTTTCCACCTTCAGTCAGAGAATGGAGGCTTTCCCGGTCAGGGTTGAGGTGTTGAGTCGGTTCAAGTCTCACAGAGAGCAGCAGGCAGTCCTTGAAGGTATGGCTGACGGCAAAGTGGATATTTGCGTCGGCACCCACCGGCTGTTGCAGAAGGACGTAGTTTTCAAAGATTTGGGGCTGCTGGTCATTGATGAGGAACAGCGTTTTGGCGTTAACCACAAGGAATACCTGAAAAAGATGCGACGGGAGGTGGACGTGCTTACTCTCAGCGCCACCCCCATCCCTCGCACCCTGCACATGTCACTGGTCGGGGTGAGGGATATGACCACGATGGAGACTCCTCCCGAAGAGCGCCTGCCCATCAAGACCTACGTTGCCGAGTACAACGAGCTTCTGGTCAGAGAAGCCATAATCCGGGAGCTGGAGCGCAACGGGCAGGTCTTCTTTGTGCACAACCGGGTGCAGAGCATCGGGTTCGTGGCTGACAAAATCCAGTCGCTGGTGCCTGAGGCGAACATAGCCATTGCTCACGGGCAGATGCCGGAAGAAGCACTGGAAAGGGTGATGACTGACTTTGCGCAGGGCAAGATTGATGTCCTGGTATGCACCACCATTATTGAGTCGGGACTGGACATGCCCAATGTGAATACCCTGATTGTTAACCAGGCGGACAAATTTGGCCTGACGCAGCTTTACCAACTGCGGGGCAGGGTGGGGCGTGGGGCTAACCTTGCCTACGCTTATTTCCTCTATGATAAGGAGAAACGTCTGACCCCGACGGCGCAAAAGCGTTTGAGGACGATATACGAAGCCACCGAGCTTGGCGCCGGCTTTAACATCGCCATGAAAGACCTGGAAATCAGGGGCGCCGGCACGCTATTGGGAACAAAGCAGAGCGGGTACATCAGTGCCATCGGCTTCAGTCTCTACTGCCGGCTGCTGGCGGAGGCGGTTGAGGAGCAGAAAGCCAGACTGGCTGGTGTCCCGGCGAAAGCCAAGCTACCCCGCCTCCCGTCCCCCACCATTGACCTCCCCCTGACTGCCTATATCCCCGAAGACTACGTGGCTGACGTTGAGACCCGGCTCGTCCTGTACCAGAAGCTGGTAAAGATGGAGACGGTGGAGCAGGTGGAGGCTCTGGCGCAGGAATTTGAAGACCGCTTCGGCGCGCTGCCACCGGAAGTAGAAGACCTGCTCTACGTGGTGAAAATCAAGCTCTTGGCTGCCAGGGCAGGCATTGAGTCCATCACCACCGAGCACGGGCAAATTGTCCTCAGGCG
>CAYWAU010000271.1:0-1699 GCA_964456395.1 uncultured Dehalococcoidaceae bacterium | reverse complement strand
CTGCCTTACCATTTTTTGCTGCCACTACCTGTCCTGTAAATCAATGTGCCGAGTGGACCCTTGCCCGAGGTTACCAGACTCACCTTTTTACCGTACCCGGTCCACTCGCTTTAATTATAACACAAAACCATAAGTAATTCTGAATAAAGGCTGGCGCTTATTGAGTTCGTAGAGATGAGGAGCTTCTATGAGTCTTTCATGGACGGAACCGGGGTGGGTGACTCGGAAATCAAAATATACTATACTATTCACATGCCCCCATCAAGTTGTCATTGGGGAGGTAGATAAAGATATAAGAGACATAAGGAGGTATCATGCACAGAAAGCTATTACTGGTACTGATAACGGCTGTATTTTTGCTCTCATTCGTTCT
Organism: uncultured Dehalococcoidaceae bacterium; assembly: GCA_964456395.1. GTDB lineage: Bacteria > Chloroflexota > Dehalococcoidia > Dehalococcoidales > RBG-16-60-22 > CAYWAU01. Next base: position 1,326 of record CAYWAU010000271.1, on the reverse strand, counting down.
GGTAGGGTGTGGGGGTGGCATACCGCCGGAGCAGTATGAGAGGGTTGCTGCTGAGCTCAGAGACGCGCAGGCAGAGATTACCGGGCTGAAAAATCAGGTCAACGACCTGCAGGCGCAAAAAGGAAATATCGACGCCGAGCTTCAAGCCGCCCAGGCAAAGGTTGCCGAACTACAGGGTCAGGTTGGCGGACTGGAGGGTCAGGTTGGCGGACTGAAAGAGCAGTATGAGCTGGTCGGGGCGACACCGGCGGAGACGGCGGAAAAGATTGTGCGTTACTATTATGAAACACACGAGTACAGCACGATTGACTTGTTCATCTGCTCCGATATGGCTTCGGAAGTGTGGAATATGCTCAAGGCGCAGGGAATCGGTGCTATAATTGTGGTGGGGAATAAGGATGCTGCCATCGGAGATATCCTTCTGTCCAACCATGCCTGGGTGCTGGCTGAGGTTGCTCCCGGTGAGTACCTGGCGCTGGAGACCACCGGCGGCTTCGTTGTCCCCGAGAGCGAGAATGCGCTATATTACAGGGGGTGGTACTTTGATAGCCCTGCGAAGCTCAAGAATAATAATCAGTTGGTGAGAGAATATAATATCAGGATTGGTATAAGAAACCAGATAGCGGCTGAAGATAGAGAAGTTGTTACTGAACATAATAGGGCAACCAATCAGAGTACGGCGGATAAGCTGGAGGCCGTGCACAGCAAGCTTATAGAGCTGATTGAGGCACAGGAAGCCGAAATGAATGAGATAAAGGCTGAGATAGATAGCCTGGCGACCAAGTGCGGTACCTGAGGGTGATGCTGGCAGATATGGTCGGTATCGGAATTAGAGTGTTGATAACAATAATTTAAGTGGAGTAAGCAAGTGCGCATATCAAAGCTGTTCGGTAAGACTTTAAGAGAGGTGCCCGCCGAGGCGGATACGGTCAGCCACCAGTTACTGGTGAGGGCGGGGATGGTAAATCAGCTGGCCGCCGGAGTCTATTCCTACCTGCCGCTGGCCTGGAAGGTGCTTAAAAAGATAGAAAACATCATCCGTGAGGAGATGGATAAAGCCGGCGGACAGGAACTGAGCCTGCCGGTGCTCCAGCCCCTTGAGTTGTGGCAGTTAACCGGCCGTGACCAGGCTTTTGGCAAGGGGCTTTTCACTCTCCGTGACCGCAGAGAGCGACAGCTAGCCCTGGGGCCGACCCATGAGGAGGTAATCACGCAGCTAGCCAGCCGCAATATCCAGAGCTACCGTGACCTGCCCCAGCTTCTCTACCAGATTCAGACCAAGTTCCGCGATGAACCCCGTCCCCGGGGCGGACTGATAAGAGTCCG
>CAYWAU010000270.1:0-1722 GCA_964456395.1 uncultured Dehalococcoidaceae bacterium | reverse complement strand
AGGTCGAGGAAATACAGGTTAGCCAGGATGCCATCGCGCTCGGCGACATGACCGCGGAAGCCGTAGCCGCCGCTCTCCTCCCCTCCGATAAGCGCCTTCTCCGCCATCATTACCGGTGCTATATACTTGAAGCCTACCGGTGTCTCATACACCGGCACGTTAAATATCTCGCCGAGTCGGTAGGCCATGCTGGTGGTGGTAATGGTCTTGACGATGGGGCCGCGCTCGCCGCGTACCTCCAGAAGGTAGAGGCAGAGCAGGGCGAAGACCTGAAGCTGTGTCAGGAAGGTGCCCTTTTCATCCACGATGCCCATGCGGTCGGCATCGCCGTCGGTAGCCAGGCCAACGCTGGCCCCCTGCTCCCTGACGACGGCCGACAACCCGTCCAGATTGGGGGGAATCGGCTCCGGGCGGATACCGGGAAAGAGCGGGTTCCGCTCGCCGTTTATCTCGGTTATCTCGTTAGTACCTCCCCCCAGTGCCCTTTCCATATAGCCGGCTCCGGCACCGTACATTGGGTCAACCACCAGTTTCAGGCCAGCCTGGCGCAGTTTTCCCAGGTCAGCGAGTTTGTTTATCTGGTCAAAGTAAATCGGGTCAAGGTCAAGTTTTTGTACCTGCCCCTCTTTCATAGCCTTTTCCAACGATAATTGGTTGACTTTTTGGGCAGTAAGAGCCTGTGCGATAAAGCCCTCTATCCGGGCGGTAACCTCGTCTGAGGCACTGGAGCCGTGCTCGTTTTTATACTTGAAGCCGTTCCAGATGGCGGCGTTATGGCTGGCAGTGATGATGATGGCGCCGCCGGCCTTTTTCGCCAGGACACCGTAGCTTATCACCGGGGTCGGCGTAGCTCTGGGGCAGAGGTAAACTTTAATGCCATTGCCGGCGACCACCTCAGCCGCTGCGGCGGCGAAGTCCTCAGAGGCAAAGCGGGTGTCATAGCCGATAATCAGCCCGCGGCTGGTCAGGTCTGCCTGCTTGAGGTAGTCGGCTACCCCCTGGGCACAGGCGCGCACATTATCAAAGGTAAAGTCCTGGGCTATAATAGCGCGCCAGCCGTCCGTGCCAAATTTAATGGGGTTTTTTATCTTTTTGATATTTCCTAACCCTCCCCGCTCGTTTCTTATCTTTTCCCACCCTGCCGCCCTCGCATAACCTGCGGCTTAGCCCGTGAATATTCCCCCCATCCCCATGTCCTTCTGTCTGTTATGTCATTGCGAGCCCTTCCACTGAAGGGCGAAGCAATCTATCTTTCAGTTTGCTTCGTCGCTCCGTTCCTCGCAAAGACTTATAAGTTCTGGAAGAGGGGCTTCGCCCCTCTGGGACTCTCATATTACTTCCCCAGTGCCTCTTTTCTCAGAATCTCGGCCTTGTCCGTCTTTTCCCAGGGCAGGTCGAGGTCATCGCGGCCGAAGTGCCCGTAGGCAGCCGTCTGGCGGTAGATGGGACGGCGCAGGTCGAAGCTCTGGATAATCGCCCCGGGTCTGAGGTCAAAGTGCTTGTTTATCAGGTCTTTAATTACCTGGTTTTCAACCCTGGCAGTGCCGAAGGTTTCAATGGAGACAGAGAGGGGATGCGCCTTGCCGATGACATAGGCAACCTGCACCTCAAGTCGCTCGGACAGTCCGGCGGCTACCATGTTCTTGGCTATGTGGCGAGCCGCGTAAGCCGCCGAGCGGTCAACCTTGGTCGGGTCTTTGCCGGAGAAGGCGCCGCCGCCGT
>CAYWAU010000269.1:0-1731 GCA_964456395.1 uncultured Dehalococcoidaceae bacterium | reverse complement strand
TAGCTGTAGCCCAGAAGATAGAGGCGAGCTACTTCTAACCTCTTTTCGTGTGATATTGTGTCCATCATATGTCTCCTATATTTATATTCTGCCGTGGTCTTAACCTGGTTATTGACCTATTTGACCGGATGTCTGGTATTAATGACCAATGCCTGAACGCGTCCGCGGGTCTATCTGTAACCGGTTCTGGTCAGATGGTGTGCCATTTGAGAAAGTCGAGCCTCGCCATCCCGACATAAGTTATTCGGTATAAGAATCCCCGCGGTACGTTTGGATTACGCACACGAACGACCAGACTTTGGCTACGATAGCGCCGAAGCAGTTCAGACGCATTCGTGAGACTTAATCCACAGACAAAAGCTACATCGGGCGTGGTCCACCATTGGCCATCGGACAGACACTGCAAGATTATGATCTTAGTATCCAAACCAAAGCACTTCCTTATAGGTTTCCCCCAGGGTTAGTTATACGGTATTCACCGAATAAGCTCTTCATGCTTCACCTGCAATGTCATCACGTGGGTTGATTCTGATAATACTTAACGTCAGAGTGATGATACTTATACCACATAATAGTTGATTTTGTCAAGAATATATGATACTCTTTCAATACATTGATACCAACCGTTAAAGGAGGTATTCGCCATCATGAAAGAAGTGGCTTTCAGTATCCCTGTTACCGGAGTGATCCGAATAGACGGAGACTCGGTAACAATCATCGTCAACAAGGCTGAGACCGACATCTCACTCACACCCCAGCCCCTGAAAGGCAAACACGTATCCCTGGAGCGGGGAATGACCATGTACGACGTTATTCTGGGGGCAGCCAGAACGGTTGTCAGGAATAAGCATAATAACAGGTTCTCGGCTCCCGAACTGTATCACGAAGCGTTGGAAAAGTATCCGCAACTCAAGAGAAACAGTTTTATGACCCGGGTCATCGCCTGTACCCCTAACCACCCGTCATATAAGCATTACGACTCCCGGCGGGACTACCTTTCCCACATAGGGGTGGGGCAATATGCATTGAACGAGAAATACAGGACGTAAGACCTTTTCGGGATAGCTAGACTTACCTGATTTACAGGAGGACACCATGGACGCCATTGACAAAAAGTATCAGAGAGTGGCCAACTACGCAAGGGTTAGTTCACAGGAGCAGGCGGTTGAAGGAGTTTCAATCGATGCCCAGGTAGCTGCCCTAAAAGCCAACGCAAAAATCCAGGGCTGGGAGATTGTCGATGAGTATATCGACGGCGGTTACAGCGGTGGAACCGACGATAGACCGGCTTTGAAACGGCTACTCGCCGACGCGAAGCAGAAGAGATTCGATATCATCGCCGTATGCAAGCTGGACCGCTTCTTCCGCAACCTCAGGCTGCTATTAAATCACCTCCACGTTCTGGAGCAGCTGGGAATAAAGTTTATATCCACCCAGGAAGGGATGGATACCTCCACGCCTTACGGTAAATTTGCCGTGCAGATGATGGGGGTTATCGCCGAGTTCGAGAGGGGCAGGATTGGCGAGAGGGTGAAGGACAGCCGCCACTACCTGATCAGCGGAGGTAACTGGCCGGGAGGAAAGACGTTATACGGCTACCGGTGGCTGGCGGAGGAGAAGAAATGGGAAGTAATCGAGGAAGAAGCAGAGACCGTCCGAAGGATATACCATCTGTATATTGACCAAAAGAAAGGGATGGATACCATCGCAAGGATACTGAACGATGATGGT
>CAYWAU010000268.1:0-1817 GCA_964456395.1 uncultured Dehalococcoidaceae bacterium | reverse complement strand
GGCAGCGATGCCCACACCGTTTATGAAATTGGCAATGCCTATGTAGAGATGCCCGAGTTCAACGGCAAAGAAGATTTTCTAAAAGCCCTGGGGCAGGGCAAGATTCACGGACACAGGACAAGCCCGGCAATACACTTCCTCAGCACATGGGCAAGACTGAAAAAGAAGTTGCTTAAAGGTAATAATTAATAATGTACAGGCTTGGCTGGTTTTCCACGGGTAGAGACAGGGCGGCCCGAGACCTGTTAGAGGCTGTGCAGAGCCGTATTAAATCGGGGGAGATTGGGGCGGAGATAGCCTTTGTCTTCAGCAACTGTGAGCATGGTGAATCGGAAGAGAGCGACCGGCTCTTTAGAATGGTCGCGGATTACCGAATCCCCCTTGTCTGCTTTTCATACCAGAAGTTCAGGGTGGCCAGGGGAATGCATAATCCCAGTCCAGAGAAACCATTACCAGCATGGCGACTTGACTACGATAGAGAGGTGATGAAGCGGCTGGAAGATTGCCACCCCGACCTGTGTGTGCTGGCCGGTTACATGCTGATTTCTGGCGAAGAGATGTGCCAGCGATATAATATCATTAACCTTCACCCGGCCGCCCCCGGCGGCCCCACTGGAACCTGGCAGGAGGTAATCTGGCAACTTATTGAAAGTGAGGCTGAGGCAAGCGGGGTGATGATGCACCTGGTAACCCCTGAGCTGGATAAGGGTCCCCCGGTAACCTACTGCACATACTCAATCAGGGGTGAGCCGTTTGATAGGTACTGGGAGGAAATACAGGGGAAATCCGTTGCCGAAATCAAAGGAGAGGGCGAAAACAACCGACTGTTCCGGCTCATCCGCCGGCATGGATTGGACAGGGAATTCCCGCTGATAATAGCCACCCTCAAGGCTTTCAGCCGGGGTGAAGTCAGGATAACTCAGGAAAAACAGGTAGTTGATGCTGAAGGAAAACCGATTAAGGGGTATAATATGACCGATGAGATAAACAAGCTTTTGAAAGGGGGGCAACAGATAAATAATGGCTAACTTCATCGCTTTTGACCTTGAGGGTCCGCTATCACCGCAGGACAATGCCTATGAACTGATGAGGCTTTTCCCCGACGGCGACCGGGTCTTTGAGGTTATCAGTCGCTATGACGACCTGCTGACACTGGAAGAAAGGGAAGACTATGAACCCGGCGACACCCTGGCTCTTATCGTTCCCTTTCTGGTTTTGCACAGTATCACCGAGGACAATATCACTACTCTGGCGACCAAAGCCAGCTTCATCAGTGGCGCCGACAAGCTTATTCCCTGGCTGGAGTCCAGCGGCTGGAAGGTATTCTGCATTACCACCACTTATGAACAATATGCCATTCACATTACCCATAAGCTGGGTATCTATGCCCATAATGTTGCCTGCACGGCTTTTCCCTTGTCTCAAATCAGTCAAACATTATGTAAAGAAGATATTGCCCTGCTACATCGTGTTGAAGCCGATATACTGACGATGAGTCCTGTTGATGATGACACTCGCATTAAACAGAGGCTGGACCATTTCTTCTGGGAGGAGCTACCAAATACCACCGCGGGTAAAGCCATACGTCAGGTAAAGCCCATAGGCGGACGGCGCAAGGTTGACGCTCTAAACAGGTTTGCCGACAAATACAGCCAGCCACTTTCGGGATGGGTGGTGGTGGGCGACAGCATCACCGATTTTAGAATGTTCCAGGCGGTGGAGTCGGAAGGGGGTCTGGCTATTGCCTTCAATGCCAATGAGTATGCCCTGCCCTACGCCACCATGAGCCTGGCTTCCACCTTTATCAGCGACCTGAC
>CAYWAU010000267.1:0-1821 GCA_964456395.1 uncultured Dehalococcoidaceae bacterium | reverse complement strand
TTCATAGAAGCCGTGACAGAGAAAGATGGAGGCTGGAGAGGGAAAGAAACATTTACCGAGGCAGTCGCATCGGCAGTTACCGCTGCGTTGATGCTTCTCCTCCAGAATCTCGACAGGGAACCCGAGTTCCCCGAACTCCGTGAATATATCCACGAGAAGTACCCGGAACTGGATGACGATCTGATTACCATGATCGAGGATTTGATTAAGCGTGAAAAGCAAACAGCGCCCAAGCCCAAAATCCGGGTAATCAAGTAATTGAAAGGGGGTGATTCTATCGGAAGAGGACTGTGTAAAAAGCTTTCCCTTGAAAATAAAGGAGGACAATAAAATGAGAAGAATCTTAAGTGTTTTACTAGCTTTGGTGCTGGTGCTCAGCTTTAGCCTGATGACGGCGGTGCCGGCCGGGGCGGCCGGAGTAACCCATAATGTTATTCCGGCTGACCTGACTGCCAGCACCGGCAACGCTACCGCTGAATGGTCAACCACACAGGCATACAGCGGAAGTAGCTCAGTTCACCTGCAGACCACCGGAACCTTAGGCAGCGGCCATGAAGCCAGAATAAGAATCACTATGCCTGCAAGTACAACCCTGGATGATATCACCTCCGTTTCCTGGCGCGAGTACCTTGTTGCTGGCTACCCGCCGCACCTGGACATCAAAATAGATAAGGACGGGAACGGTACGGAGGATGATGCGCTGGTATTTGAGTATGCCTATAACAGTGAGACACATGCCTCTGCAGGGCAACCTACTTACGGTGCGTTGAACGACGCCTGGTACCAGACCTTCAGTGATGATGGCGACGGACCAGCGGAGATTACTGATACTGCCAACGCCTGGCTCAGTTCCGGGCCTCCCGGACCGCTTGGCGATCCCAGTTTCATTTATGGCACTCTGGCTGAATGGAAAGCCGGTACTATAAGTGCTTCTGCTAACGGTACCACCCCGGTCATCGCTCTGGAAATTGAGGTGGATAACTGGATCGCTCAAACCGAGGCCTATGTTGATAGTATTGCCATAACAGTTGGTGGCAGTAAATACTACGTCAGTGTTCAAGATGCCATTGACTCGGCCTCTGCCGGGGATACCATCAGCGTGACGGCTGGGACATATGAGGAAGACCTGAGCATTCCCGATACCGGGGCCAATCTTGAGCTTGCCGGGGCGAGCGGGGCCACCATAAAGGGGGTGGCTTTGGTTGCCTCTACTTCCTTTCCGCTGGCCGACCCCAATATCGAAATCCTGGCAGACGGGGTTAAAGTCCACGGCTTTACCATCCAGGGACCGGACCCAGCTAGTGGTTACTATTCCAGCGGCATGGTCATCGGGGCGTCGAACGTCGAGATTTACAACAACGCCTTTGAAGTCACCAATTCTGACGACGATACCGGAGACGACGTCTCTCAGGGGCTAATAACCTACCACAAGAATGCCATGCCCGGGGTCGACATCTCCGGACTCAATATTCATGACAATACCTTTACGCATCACGGAAGCGGAACCGTGGGCTTTGAAGCAATCTACATCAACCGTGACGAAGGTACGGGTGCCATTACTATTGCTGACAATGAGTTCTCCGGTTACATCGTACGCGGTATCACTACGGAACGTTCCAATACCACCGTCAGCGGCAACAGCCTTGATACCGATGCCGCGGTACTCGTCCTGTCGGGCATACAGGCCAGGGATTATGATGCGGAGGCTCAGGACACGGTTGATATCGAAGGCAACACGGTTCAGAGCTTTGCCCAAGGCATACAGGTTGGAAAAGCCGGCCAGACATTGACCGACATTAACATCACCCGTAACACGGTGAA
>CAYWAU010000266.1:0-1851 GCA_964456395.1 uncultured Dehalococcoidaceae bacterium | reverse complement strand
TCAATGTCGTCCAGTGAACGGCGATGTATCTCTGCGTACCGCTTCGATGGCCACAGACGTGTGCCTGTGGGTAGATAACTGGTGCTGTTCTTTTCTTCTTTGGAACCAGCCATATTTCCTCCTTTATCCCCCGGTGCCTTCCAAGCTGATTAGTTCCTACTTAGAAATTATAGCATGGGTGTGGATAACTCTCAAAGATACTGGCGAGAGTTGAAGCAGTAGCGAGGTTGATAAACAACCTCGGCGAGCCGTTGGTTTTATTAGCAGCCATTGACTACCACCACTCAATCATGGAGGCCGTTCTTTTCAATGTGATTCCTTCTCTTGCCTCCAGTTCTCTTGCCCAGTCGCCCAAGCCACAGGCATGGTGGATAATTAGGGGGGTGCTTTGCCTGGGGAGGATATCCCAGTTCAGTCCGTAAGCGGATATGATGGTGTTCATTTCACGCTTGGTCTCCGTGGAATCCCACGGGGTGGGGTGTATGAAGCCATGGCTTGCCCCATCATCAGTTGTGTAGAGCCAGTTCTGCGGAAACTCCTCCTTTAGCTGCCTCATCAGCTCAATGGCGGAGATGTTTATATCAGTAAGATAGCCCTTGTTTAAATTCCTTAAGATGGAGTCGGCAAAGGCTTCAAAGCCTATTGATGACAGGAGTATACGCGTGTTCATGGCTTTAGCCAGCTTCAGGGCAGTGCGGATTTTCTCCTGGCCCGCCACCACCCAGTCGGCTCGGCTGACCAGATTTACCTGAGAAATCCTGACCCCTTGCTGTTTAATAGCCGACAGCAATCGGGGTAGGGTGGGCAGGGGGGCTTCGTTTATTAATTCAAAGGGGATTTTCCTCCCCTCCGCGTCCTCAGGCAGATTGATTATCTGTATCAGCACATCGTCAAGGGGGAGGTTGCCGCTGAACCCTTTGTCCCGAGCCACGTCACAGAAGCTGCAACCGCGAAGGCTTAGCGGTATGCTGCCTTTCCCGGTTAAGGAGACATCTTTCAAATTGGTTGGGTAATCAATGCTAGCCCTTGCCGTCCTGGCAGCGTAAGGGCAGCCTATTTGTTGGACTACCTGAGCGCTGGTTATAGATAACGGCTCCAGCCCGGATGTCCCCAGTCTGTATATGTTTCCCCAGTTGACTTTGTTCAGAAAGTCTCCGTTCCACCTGTCCTGTTTATTTATCCGGTATTTACCATTCTGAGTGAAAAGTAGCCCCTTGACTCTGTCGTTTTTCTCTTTATCACGGGAGTTGAGGAAGGGGATTAGTTGCTCGGCGGGTCCGTGGAGGGCGAGGCTGAAGCTATCACTAACACCGGGGAATCGGTGAGGGTACTTCTTCCAATCTACCTCCCCTGTGTAATCAACGTCGGCTTGAGGGCCACCCAGTATAGTTGTAGCCCCTTCTGCCTTCAACTCTTTAGCCAGCGCCCACAGCTCAGACCGCCCCCCGAGATTGCTGAAGCCGATAATTTGCCTGTCGCCACTGGTGAGCTGGCTCAGGTTTTTCTTGACAACCTCCTTATCAAAATCGTGACCGATGGCTACTACCACACATTCATAGTCGGTATTATTCTGGATAATAGTAGCTGCCATCTGCGGACCGAGCAAGCCATAGCTTTCCTCGCCGTCAGCATAATTGGCTAAGATGACCATTGTCTTCTTCATCTGGTTTCTCCGATTATAAGGGACTGTCTTTTAATATTGTAAAGTAAAAGTGGGGGAGGCTCAAGGGGGGGCTTGACAAACTTTGGAAATGGTGTTATATTATTAGTTTAATATTATGCCGCTCAAGGTTTTGCCTTATTATATTTACCCACTATCCACAGGTTTTACTTTGTGATTAGCACCACAAG
>CAYWAU010000265.1:1555-1962 GCA_964456395.1 uncultured Dehalococcoidaceae bacterium | reverse complement strand
GTCCCGCCACCCCGTCACCGGCGATTCTATACGTACCCATTCGTCGTCCTTGATGCCCAAGTCGGCAGCGCGTTGCGCATTAAGCCAGAGATGCGTGTTACCCAATTCTCCTTCTAAATATTTCTCCAGCAGCATGACATTATCACGAAAGAAATTACACCAGAAATAAGAGCACTTACCGCTTAGCAAGTAGAACTCGTTCTTGGTTTGTGGCTGTACTTGGATGGCGTGGTAGAGGGGTAGAGGGTCATACTGGGGTTTATTTCTTTCCTGCTGCCGTAGTGGCACAGCTTCAGTGACGTACAGATTGAGCCTGCCGCTACCGGTTTTCCAGGTTTTTTTAACGCCGTATTCAATGCTGCGAGTAACTAACGGGGTGGCATAATAGACACCGTGCTGGCGCAGGT
>CAYWAU010000265.1:0-1545 GCA_964456395.1 uncultured Dehalococcoidaceae bacterium | reverse complement strand
CGTAAAATCGTAATATTCTCCGAACCCGATACGACTGGCTAGCTCTCCGACATAATCAGTCCAGGGGCGCTCCTCGAACTGCGGTTCCACCACCTTCTGAATAACCGAGAGGAAAGAGAATTCCTTGTTTGTTTGCCCGGGTACGTAGAGGTCAACCTGGGCAAAACCATCGTCTCGTTCCAGGAAAGCGGCTTCCGGCAGGACGATGTCGGCATAATCCGTATCGTCGTCGGGCCAGACATGGCTTTTTACTATGAAATCAAGCTGTTTAAAGGCTTCACGCCATTCCGGGCTATGCGACCCCAGCACATCTGAGCCAATAATAAAAATTGATTTGATGGGATATGGCTCTCCAGTTTTAATCGCCTTGAGCACGTTCTGTACTGCCCCGATGGGATATTGTGGCAGCTTGGTAAAGATGGCAGAGTGTATCTTCGGGTCCCAGTCAACTCTCTCCGGTTTCATATCATACACCAGGATGGGGATGCGGAAATCTGCCGGGTCGTTCAGGTTGAGGCCATTGGGTCCTGCAGGGCCGTAGTACTTTCCGCCAGGGCGGTCAAAGATGCCCAGTAAACACATCAGCACATTGCGGGCACGGCACATCTGAAGGCTATTGGAGTATTGCGCCGAAACATTATTCTGGCTGTAAATACAGACGCTGGGACGTGCCGCTCCCATATCACGGGCCATCTCCTCGATTTTTGCTGCTGGTACACCAGATATACGCTCGGCCTCAGCTGGCGTATATTCCATCGCTCGTTCTATCAGGCACTGAAAGGCAGTTTTGCAGGTTCCGGCAAAGTCAGCGGTGCTGGTGTCAACCGTTCCTTTAAGGGCAGGTTGCCTGGCCTTGCCCAGAGGGCGAGTTTCGCCGGTGGCATTATCCCAGACTAGGTAATGTCCCTTACTGTCTTTGAGGGGGTAGCCATCGGGGCGGATGAGGATAGGGGCATTGGTATTTTCCAGAAGAAAGTCGGCATCGTAAAGATTATCTCTTATTAGCACGTTGATAATGCTCATCAGGAAAGCGGCGTCGGTTCCGGGCCTTATGGGCACCCACTCGGCGCCGTAGGCATAGGAGCCTTCATTGAGACGCGGGTCCACAAAGATATATTTCATACCGCGGCGGACACCCTCCGCAAAGCGGGCAGCACGGGGAATCTGACGTACGCCATTAAGCAGGTTATGCCCTACAAAAAGGGTGTAACGGGCGTGGGCAAAGTCGTCTTTACCCATATCATAGCCCATATCGTCGCCGCTGGTTAGTTCGTTGGCGATGTGTCCATCAGCATAGCAGGAGGTGGTCGAAGTATGCACGTCATTCGGAGTGCCGTAGTGATGGGTGAAGTGATTAAACATATATTCAAGGGGAGGATGCGTTCGCAGGAAAGCTACCTCACGAGCCCGCCCTTCATCGCGGTACTTCTTAAACACGGTTGCAATTTCACCGAGGGCTTCATCCCAGCTGATTCGCTTGAATTTGCCCTCACCACGATTGCCAACACGCCGGAGGGGGAATTTGAGCTTATCAGGAGCTTAGAT
>CAYWAU010000264.1:0-1964 GCA_964456395.1 uncultured Dehalococcoidaceae bacterium | reverse complement strand
TCGGTGAGGGGGCGGCTATGATAAGGACCAAGGGTGAGGCTGGCACCGGTAATATCGTTGAGGCGGTGAGACATATACGAGCCGTCATGGACAGCATACGCAAGCTGGTAAATGCCCCCGAGGAAGAACTGATGACGCAGGCTAAGGAACTGGGGGCTCCCTTTGAACTGGTGGTTGAAGTGCACAATACGGGAAAACTGCCCGTAGTTAACTTTGCTGCCGGCGGCGTGGCCACTCCGGCGGATGCGGCTCTGATGATGCAGCTGGGGGCGGAGGGTGTCTTTGTCGGCTCAGGTATATTCAAGTCCAGCAACCCGGAGGTCAGAGCCAAGGCTATCGTCAAAGCAACCACCCATTATAAGGATGCCAGCATTATAGCTGAGGTGTCCAAGAACCTCGGGGAGGCTATGGCCGGGAAGGATATTAAGGAAATTCCAACCGAGCAGCTGCTGGCATCAAGAGGATGGTAGCATACAGGAGCATGATTGATTTGGAAGCAGCTGGTGAATCAGGTACAGATAAGTAGAGGGTGGATGGTTCTATGAAGGTTGGTGTCCTTGCTTCGCAGGGAGCCTTTGCCGAGCATATAGAAATATTAAAACGACTGGATGTGGAAACCGTGCCCGTCCGTTTACCCGGGGAATTTCGGGGAGTGGACGGGCTAATAATTCCAGGCGGGGAAAGTACAGCCATCAGGCGGTTAATATCCGATTACAACCTGATGAGTGAGATTGTAGCCCTGGCCAAGGCTGGTATGCCGGTATTCGGAACCTGCGCCGGTATGGTGCTGATGGCTGAGAGGGTTTTGGGTAATGACCTGGAACCTCTGGGCCTGATGAATATGGCGGTCAAGCGTAATGCCTTCGGCCGGCAGAGAGAGAGCTTTGAAACAGAACTTCCCATTCCGGTGCTGGGAGAGGCGCTTTTCCCCGGTGTGTTCATTCGTGCGCCGGTGATTGCACAATCTGATGGCAGTGTTGAGGTTCTGGCGAGACTACCTGAAGGTGCCGTTGTTGCCGCCAGGCAGGGGAGGCTGCTGGTTTCGGCTTTTCATCCTGAGCTGACCACCGACCTGAGATTCCACCGGTATTTTCTTGATATTGTGGCTGGAAGTCATTAAAAGTGATTGGGGAGGGGCTTTTGCAAAAGGTAATTACTGACGATATGGAAGCTTTGCTTGACATTCTGCCGCCCCGTATTCAAGAACCATTGCATCAGCAGAAGGATGTCAGGGAATTGCTGGAGGTTGTCCTGGACCTGGGACGTACCCCTGAAGCCCGCTTTCTTCAGCGGGAAGTGGTGCTCCATGATAAGGAGGTTGGGGAACAGGATATAGATTATGTGGTCGCTCGTATCGGCAGCTTTGGCGACGATAATCGCGCCGGCATAGAGCGTACCCTGCACCGCATTTCGGCTATTCGTAATCGGCGCGGTCGTATTGTTGGGCTTACCTGCCGGGTGGGGCGGGCTGTCTTTGGCACTATAAAAGTAATTGAAGACCTTGTCCAATCGGGCAAAAGTGTCCTGCTGCTGGGACGGCCCGGCGTTGGTAAGACGACCATGCTGAGAGAGGTGGCCCGTGTGCTGGCTGATGACATGGAGAGGCGGGTTATTATTGTGGATACCTCCAATGAAATCGCCGGTGATGGCGATATACCCCATCCGGCTATCGGCCATGCCCGACGCATGCAGGTAACCACACCAACTCTGCAGCACGCGGTGATGATTGAGGCTGTGGAGAATCATATGCCTGAGGTGATTGTTATTGACGAAATTGGCACCGAGCTTGAAGCCATGGCTGCCAGGACTATCGCCGAGCGCGGGGTCCAGCTTGTCGGGACGGCTCACGGTAACACGCTGGACAATCTGATGATGAACCCGACTCTGGCTGACCTCGTCGGCGGTATTCAGTCGGTAACACTGGGTGATGAGGAAGCCCGGCGTAGAGGCACACAGAAGTCCAT
>CAYWAU010000263.1:0-1970 GCA_964456395.1 uncultured Dehalococcoidaceae bacterium | reverse complement strand
CCAGTACCTCCTATATTGCGCCTGCTGCTCCCAGGCCCCGCACCAACAAGGTTCTCGTGGGCGCAGCCATTGTCCTGCTGGCAGTGGTTGCAGCGGGCGTTGTGTACAAGTTGCTGGTGCCTGAGCGAAGAGAAGTGGCCGAAGGCAAGAAGATGCTGGCGGTGTTGCCGTTTGAGAATCTTGGTGCACCTGAGGATGAATACTTTGCCGACGGCATTACGGAGGAAATCCTCACCAACCTGGCACGGCTGTCCGGGCTGGGTGTTATTTCCCGCACCAGCGCTATGCAGTACAAGAACACTGATAAGGGACTCCGAGAGATCGGCAAGGAACTGGGTGTTGATTACGTGCTTGAGGGCACCATCCGCTGGGATAAGACCGGTGAGGTCAGCCGGGTGCGTATCCACCCGCAGTTGATAAGGGTGTCCGATGACGTCCATGTCTGGGCCGACCGCTATGACGCCGTGCTCTCCGACGTTTTTGAAGTTCAATCGAGCATCGCCCAGAAGGTAGCTGAGGCGCTGAACGTAACCCTGCTTGAGACGGAGCGCCACACCCTGGCCGAACAGCCGACCGACAATACCGAGGCCTATGACTACTATTTGCGGGGTAAGCAGTACTACAGTATTGGGACCGGTCGAGATGACCACCGTAGCGCGGAGACAATGCATCTTAAGGCGATTGAGCTGGAGCCGGAATTCGCCCAAGCGTACGCGGAGCTGGGGATAGTCTATACCGACATGTATTGGGACTTCTCTGATCGCACTGAGCAGCGGTTGGCAACGGCCAAGGAAGCCATCGACAGAGCGCTTGAACTGGCGCCGGACGACCCTGTGACACATCTCGCCCTCGGCTGGTACCATTACCACGGTCACCTCGATTACGAGCGAGCACTGAAAGAGTTCGCTGTTGTTTTGGAGAAAGAGCCAAGCAACAGCCTGGCCATCGCGAGCATTGCCTGGGTAAAGCGGCGGCAGGGACAATGGGACGAGGCAATAGAAGGCCTGAGAGAGGCAACAAAACTCAATCCTCGTGAGCCCCATCTCCAGTACGAATTAGGCCTGACATTGGGACTGTGCCGCCAATACAAAGAAGCCATAGACCATTTCGACCACGCTATTGACCTGGCACCGGACTATCTATGGGCTTATCTATTGAAATCATGGGATTATGGAGTCGGGTTAGGCGACACGAAACAGGCGCGCCGCGTCCTGGAAGAGGCGCTGGAACGCAATGACCGGTTGCCTCAACTGACGTTTTTTGAGTGGTTTTACGACTTCATAGACAGCGAGTTAGACCATGCCCTACAGCGTATAACCAAGCCTGGCGACATTTATCTGAACGAAGGCACTGCCAGTTCTGATTACTATGTGTGTAAAGGTGAAGTATACCGTCACTTGAATCAGACTGATCTGATGATACCGTTGTATGACTCGGCACGGTTGATTTTGGAAGGGATGATTGCGGACACACCGGACGAGCCGTTGTACCACAGTCTCTCAGGTAAGGTCTATGCCGGGCTGGGCCGGAAGGAGGACGCCATCCGTGAGGGACGGCGTGCGGTCGAACTCCTGCCGGTATCGAAGGATGCTCTCATCGGCGCAACGTTTGTCAGAAGGCTCGCTGAAATATATACGGCTGTCGGGGAGTACGATCTTGCCATTGACCAGATTGAGTATCTTTTGACGATACCTTCGGAGGTGTCAGTTCATTGGTTTAAGCGCGGCCCGACCTGGAGGCCCCTCCGCGACCACCCGCGCTTTCAGGCGCTGTTGGAGAAGTATGACAAGAAATGACTGCACATAACGACGACAACACTCAATCCTTCATTGCCCTGACCAAGGGGACGATGGTTGGTCACTACCGGATCATCGAGAAGATCGGTGCCGGCGGCATGGGCGAAGTGTATCTTGCTGATGATACGAAGCTCAAGCGCTAGCGACATTTGAAGTTCCTGGTAGGGCGTGAGC
>CAYWAU010000262.1:0-1978 GCA_964456395.1 uncultured Dehalococcoidaceae bacterium | reverse complement strand
GGCTGGTTTCGTTGCCCATTCCTTTTCGGGGATACCTTTATTGACAAGCATTCAATCACGCTAGTATCATATAATTGGGTTTGCTTTCTGGAAGAATTCTCCAGGATTGGAGTGCAGTGTCTTCTGTTTTCAGAGAAGGCAGGCTGATGGGACAGGGCAGATAATATGGCAGTAAAGCGGGATTACTATGAGGTTCTGGGGGTTTCCCGGGACGCCTCCAGTGAGGAAATTAGGAGGGCTTTTCGTAAGCTGGCGTTCCAGTATCATCCTGACCGCAATCGTGAGGATGGGGCTGAGCAAAAATTCAAGGAAGTAAATGAGGCTTATGAAGTGCTCTCGGATGCCGATAAACGTGCCGCCTATGACCGCTTCGGGCATAGTGGCGCCGAGGGCTTCTTCGGCGGGGGCTTTGAGGGATTTGATTTCGGAGGTTTTGGAGACATCTTTGAAGCCTTTTTCGGTGGCACCGGTACGGCTACCCGTCGGTCACCCAGGCGCGGTGATGACCTCCGTTATAGAATGTCAATCTCCTTTGAGGAGGCGGCTCTGGGTTGCGAAAGGGAGATAGATATATCGCGCACCGAGATATGCTCCACATGTCATGGTACTGGCTCCAAACCGGGCAGTAAGCCCATTCGCTGTCCCGGCTGCGATGGCACCGGTCAGATACGCCGGGTACAGCGTAGCCTCTTCGGTCAGTTTGTCAATACCGCTGTTTGTAGCCAGTGTCAAGGTGAGGGCAAGCTCATTACTGACCCCTGCCGGGAGTGTAAAGGCTCCGGTTTCCAGAAGCGTAAGCGGCGCATTTCAGTCAGGGTGCCGCCCGGCGTTGATGATGGCAACGGGATACGACTCAGTGGCGAGGGTAATGCCGGCTCGCGTGGCGGCTCCCCGGGTAATCTGTATGTGGTGCTTTCGGTGGCAAAGCATGATTTCTTCTCTCGTGATGGTGATGATGTTCTCTTTGAACTGCCCGTCAACTTCGCTCAGGCGGCTCTTGGCACCGAAGTACAGGTGCCAACCCTCTATGATAAGAGCAAGCTCAAAATCCCGTCTGGCAGCCAGACAGGTAAGGTCTTTCGCTTGAAAGATAAGGGTATTCCCCATCTGCACCGGGGCGGGTGCGGTGACCAGCTGGTAAGATTGCGTGTGGTTACACCTGAATCGCTGACCAAGGAACAGCGTCAGCTGTTTGAAGAGCTGGCGAAGAGCCTGGGACCTTTCAGAAGGATGAGTTCTTAAGGTCAGCCACTTGAAGAGCGTCGGCTTCGCCGGAAGAGAGAGAATAATCGCCACCGGCGCCCGGACAGTTCATGCTTGACATTACCGCCCATCAGCTCGGTTGCGGCCTGCTTGGGGTCAGCACCTTCATAGAGCACCTGATGAATCTTTTCCGTAATCGGCATTTCCAGTCCGATTTGCTGGGCCAGATTATGGGCAACAAGGGTGGTATTTATTCCTTCGGCGACCTCGGTCATTGAGTCTGTTATGTCCGCCAGCGTACGGCCCTTGGCAAGCTCCATACCCACGTAGTGGTTGCGACTCAATGGGCTGGTACAGGTGGCGATAACGTCACCTAAACCGGCCAATCCGGAGAAGGTAAGGGGGTTTGCCCCCAGAGACATACCGAGGGCGGTTATCTCGGTCAGGCCTCGTGTCATGAAAGCGGCTTTGGCGTTATCGCCATAGCTCAGTCCATCAGCGATGCCAGCCCCAAGAGCAATGATATTTTTCAGCGCTCCCCCCAGTTCCACTCCGATGACATCAGTATTGGTGAAGACGCAGAAGTTAGGAGCTGTTAGCAGTTTTTGTGCCTTTTTGGCGGTGTTATTATCTTCGGCGGCTACCACTGCCGCCGCGGGTAGACTGCACTGAATCTCACGGGCGAGATTGGGTCCGGAAATCACGCAGATATTGGACTGAAAACGGGGGTTTATCTCCTCGGCGATTACCTGTGACATGCGTTTGTTGCTGCCTA
>CAYWAU010000261.1:0-2028 GCA_964456395.1 uncultured Dehalococcoidaceae bacterium | reverse complement strand
CTTCGCTTACGGCGGTCAGTACCATGTCCTCAAGCATCTCCACATCTTCCGGATTTACCACCTCTGGCGATATTTTCACTGACTGTATCTTCTGCTGACCATTCATAGCAACGGTCACGGCACCGCCGCCAGAACTGGCTTCCACTGTCAGGTTGCCCAGCTCTTCCTGGGCTTTAGCCAGCTGTGCCTGGAGCTTCTGGGCTTGCTGCATCATAAATTTATTCATGTCTCCTCCGCATCAATAACCTGGGCGCCCATTCTCAGCGCCGCCTTTACCAGGTGATTATTCTCGGGTTCATGGACACAGCGTACCCGGCAGGGACGTCCCAGGAAACCGCTTATGATTTTCTCGGCGGTCTTTTGATTGTCAAGTTTCTCCATGTTCTCTTTATGAAGGGGATATTTAAAGGATAGCACCAGGGTGTCATCCTCAATAGCTTTGGGTATGGCGCTGCGCAGCAAAGCGGCGGCTGGTGTGCGGCCGGTACCACTGGGTGCTTCCATAATGAACTTCCGCCAGTTCAGTCTGAGCCTTTCAATTTCACTGCCGGCTTCCGGCGGGGTGGCAGTGGCACTTCCTGTGTCGGCTGGCGCCGGCTCCTTGGTGCTGGCTGGCTCGGCTACTGCAGGTACTGGTTCCGGGACTATAGCCTCCTCCGGTTGGGTTGCTGGTTGCTCGGGGGGAGGAGTGGCCTTGGGGGTGGCCAGTTTGGCCGCTGGCTCTGGTTCGGCCTGAGGGACAGGCTCCTCTTTTTCTTCTGCCGTGGGCAGGGTGCAGTCAACCAGGGCTAACTCCAGGGGCAGGGTAGAATAATTATCAAGACCAAGCTCAAGCTGACCGAAACGCTTGACCGCCTTAAGTATCTGAGTCAGGGAAGCCATAGCGGCTAAATCCTTGAGTTCATTGATATCCTCGGTAGTGAGGTCTACAGATTCGTCAGCCCCGGTCTTTATGAGAAGCAGCATCCTGAGATATTCCACCAGTTCACGATTAAACTGGCGCAGGTCCAGCCCGTCACTATTGACACTGTTTATGGTGGCTACGCCGGCAGAAATGTCATTGTCGATTATATGCCTTATCAGTTCTTTGGCACGCCAGTCACCGGAGATACCCAGGATAGTCTGGACCTGTTGGAACTCAATCTCAGCGCCGTAGTATGTGTTTAGCTGTTGCAGCAGGTTTTCGGCATCTCGCAGACTGCCGGTAGCGGCTCTGGCAATAAGCCTTAATGCCTCAGGCTCTATACCAATGCCTTCACTTTCGCTGATGCGGGATAGTTTGGCCACCACATCTGCCTGGGAAATGCGGCGGAAGTCAAAGCGCTGGCATCGTGACAGAATAGTGGGCAGGATTTTATGGGCTTCGGTGGTAGCCAGGACAAAGATGACATGTGGTGGCGGCTCCTCCAGAGTTTTCAGCAGGGCATTGGCGGCTTCATTGGTGAGCATATGGACTTCGTCAATAATATAGACTTTATAGCGTGCCTGGTTGGGGGCGTAGTTTACCCTCTCCCGTAGTTCTCGGATTTCATCGATTCGTCGATTGCTGGCGGCATCAACCTCAATGATATCCAGGGCTCTACCTTCGGTTATTGCCTGACATATCGCGCATGAATTGCATGGTTCGCCCCTGCCATTGGTAAGGCAGTTGACGGCTTTGGCCAGACAGCGCGCGGTACTGGTCTTACCGGTGCCCCGGGGACCACAGAAAAGGTAGGCGTGAGATATACGCTCACTAGCCAGGGCGTTGAGCAGGGTCTGGGTTACATGTTCCTGTCCCACTACCTCTGCCAGGGTTTGAGGGCGCCACTTGCGATAAAAGACTTGGGAAGCCATCTTCTTACGTCTTTATATTATACCCCAAATTGTGCCGTTTCCCAAGAATATTCCGCCAGGGTTTGTGGTCTGTTTTTTGTGGGGAGGGGGAAGATAGAGAAAGAGGGGCTGGCGCCCCTCTTAAACTCCCCGGTAATTCTGTTTCTATTAATTACAGCAGCGAGGGTATATCTCTGGACACGTCATCCAGCG
>CAYWAU010000260.1:0-2043 GCA_964456395.1 uncultured Dehalococcoidaceae bacterium | reverse complement strand
AGTCCGGCTCCCATAGCCTGCCGCGCCGGGTAAAGCAGTCGCCCATTAATGACACTATCCGGGCGAGCAAAGTAGATATACTCAAAAATACATAGTCCCCTTCTACCTCCCTCCCCAGGAAAACTTTCCACCCCATTTTCGTTTATAGAAACTATCTCACCCGGTTCAACCTCTCTGATAAATTCGGCGCCAATATGGTCAAGGGCACAACTCTCGGAAGCCACAACCCAGCTCCCATCAATACTGCCCAGACATAAAGGGCGTACACCAAACGAGTCACGAACCGCAAACAAACCCCGGGTAGTCATAAGGGCTAAAGAATAGGCACCTTGAAGCCGCCGCATGGCGTATCTTATCTTCTCCACCCAATTCTTATCCGGGCAAGAAAGGATGAGGTTAGCAATAACCTCGGTATCCGTGGCACCGCGAAAGGTATAGCCCTGCCCGGTAAGCTCATCATAGAGGTGCGGGGCGTTAATAATATTGCCGTTATGGGCAATAGCGATGGTCTGTGAACCATTACCAGCCACAATTGGCTGAGCATTACCTGCTCGACTGGAACCCGCTGTGGAATAGCGGTTATGACCGATGGCGATATAGCCGGGAAGATGGCTTAGCGTGTCCTCATTGAATACGTTGGACACCCGCCCCATGCCAGTGTAAACTCTGATTTTTTTGCCGTCAGCAGTGGCAATGCCGGAACTTTCCTGACCGCGGTGCTGAAGAGCGAATAAAGCAAAAAAGGTAAGACGGGCTACGTCCTCATCCGGAGAAAAAACACCAAAAACGCCGCAAGACTCGTGCAAGTTTTACCCGCCTCTTAGTTCGTCTTGACTAACCCTGTATTATAATTATAGCTCATTTCCTGTTTACAGGTCAATTCATCATGAGCTAATATTCTGTCACCGGGTTTCCAACCAATCCATAACGGCACCGGTTGCCCTGTCATCCTGCCTCAGCCTGTGGCCGGCTCCATCTATAATAACGAGTTTTTTCGGTTCCCCAGCCTTCTCATACAGGTGGTGAGCATGGCTTACAGGCACTGTCTCATCCTCGCTGCCATGCACGAGCAGCAGAGGCCTGGGAGTAATCCCAGCTACATGGTTGACAGGGGTAACCACTCTGAAGTGTTCAAACCACTCCTCAGCCGACGGTGGAAAATCAGCATCCTGGATGGCACCGATTTTGCGGAAGCGGTCAATGACAGACTTAGGCTCATCAGCCTCGGAGAAAAAAGAAAAATCAGCCGGGGAGGCACAGGCAGCCACGCCAGAGACCCGCTTGTCCCGCGACGCTACATACACCGAGACGGCAGCCCCGGCACTGAAACCAACCAGGGACAGACGAGACTTATCTATATCAGCCAGACTCCACAGGTAGTCAATGGCAGCTTGCAGGTCACGGGTCCAGCCCAGAATGTCAAAATTACCGCCGCTATCTCCCGTTCCCCTGAAGTTAAAAATCAAAACGGCAAAGCCATCACGGCAAATCTTTTCTGCCAGCAGAGGATAACCCCCGTCACCCGGGTCGGGAGGATTGCCCGACGGAACACCATGACAAAGGCAAACGACCGGATATTGAGTCTTGTTGCCAGGCAGGTAAAGCTGACCCACAATGGCAATGCCTTCTACTTCCAGAGCAATAAAATCCTTATGCACCTGAAATCCTGTCACGCATAACAAAACGGGGACAGCAGACTAGATATATCTGCCCAAGCATTTGGCAATGGTTCTGAGTTCTTCCATTAATCGGGCGAAATCTGAAAGTGAGAGCGACTGCAGACCATCCACCAGGGCTTCTTTCGGATTGGGATGGACTTCAATGAGAAGCCCGTCGGCACCAGCCGCCAATGCCGCCTTGGCTATCGCCGGCACCAGCGTGTAATGTCCGGCAGCGTGGCTGGGGTCAACAATTATCGGCAGGTGGCTTGACCTCTTGATTACCGGTATGGAAGAAATATCCAGAGAAAAGCGAACGCTATCCTCAAATGACCTGATTCCCCGCTCACAGAGAATGACCTGGTTATTCCCCTCCGCCAGCAGG
>CAYWAU010000259.1:0-2048 GCA_964456395.1 uncultured Dehalococcoidaceae bacterium | reverse complement strand
ACCTCAAAGTAGGCTATCTCCGGCTGGTAGCCAGCTTCAACCAGGGTCTCAAAACCCGCCTTTATCAGAGAGGTAACGCCGCCACACAATACCGCCTGCTCACCGAAGAGGTCTGTCTCGGTCTCCTCGGCAAAGGTCGTTTCCAGAACTCCGGCCCGGGCACAGCCAATGCCCCTGGCATAGGCAAGGGCGATATCTCTGGCTTTGCCTGAAGCATCCTGATGCACGGCTATCAGTGCCGGAGGTCCGGCATTTTCGGTATAGAGCTGTCTCAGCATGTGTCCGGGGCACTTGGGGGCTATCATGGTAACATCAACATCGGCTGGCGGCACAATCTGCCCGTAATGGATGTTAAAGCCATGAGCAAACATCAGCATTTTCCCCTTGACCAGATTTTTCTCAACAGCGTCATTATATATGACCGATTGCAGGTTATCGGGAGCCAGCATGACCATGACATCCGCTTCCTTAGCGGCTGCATCGGCGGTCAAAACCTTGAAGCCGGCATCTTCAGCGGCTTTCCATCCCGGCGTTCCCTTGGCCTCAGCAACAACTACCTGACAGCCGCTGTCCCTCAGGTTCTGAGCATGGGCGTGTCCCTGACTGCCATAGCCGATAATGCCTAATACCTTCCCTTCAAGCAAAGCCAGGTTAGCATCTTTGTCATAATATATCTTGACCATAACGCATCATCTCCTTCTGGTTATTTTTTAGTGCGGCTCCTGTTGGCCTTCTTTTCTGCAGACACAGCGCCCAGGTTTCCCCTGACCATAGCGACGCGGCCTGTCCTGGCTATCTCTCTGACACCAAAGCCGCGAAGCAATTTCAACATGGAATCGACTTTATCTTCATCCCCGGTAATCTCAATCGTCAGTGAATCGGAAGCCACATCTACGATATTGGCTCTGAATATGTCGGCTATTTCAATAATCTCGCTCCGCGTCGCCGAAGTGGCTCTCACCTTTATCAAGGCCAGTTCCCGAACGGTTATGTTATCTCCGGTGATATCAGAAACCTTGACCACATCCACCAGTTTATCCAGCTGCTTTCTAACCTGCTCCACCGTAGCGGTTGAACCGTTGACAATGATAGTCACCCGGGATAAGTTAGGCACTTCACTGTGTCCCACGGCGATACTTTCAATATTGAAACCACGTCTCCGAAAAAGGCTTGCCATACGGTTAAGTACCCCGGGCTTATCTTCCACAAGAGCAACTAGGGTGTGCTTCATCGCGGCCATGTTGACACCTCTTTCTATATATTGCTAATCGGGAGCTTGGCAGAATCGGAGACAACCTTCGCCTGTTTCTTAGGTTCTTCAATAAATTCGGCTACAGCCGCCCCCGGTGGCACCATCGGGAAAACGTTTTCTTCAGGCTCCACCATAAAGTCTATTAGAAATGGACCATCATAATCCATAGCCTGCTCAATAGCCGGGGCTACCTCTTCGCGTTGGGTGACACGCAGCCCGGGGATACTATAGGCTTCGGCAACCTTGACGAAGTCAGGACAGGATATGGGTGTAGCTATATATCTTTTGGCATAAAAAAGTTCCTGCCACTGCCTTACCATCCCCAGATAGCCATTATTGAGAACCGCTATCTTGACGGCGATTTTATCCTGAACCAGGGTAGCCAGCTCCTGTATTGTCATTTGCAGACTGCCGTCGCCGTCAATACACCAGACGGTCTTATCGGGACAGCCCACCTTAGCCCCCATCGCCGCCGGAAGTCCAAAACCCATTGTGCCCAATCCCCCGGATGAAATAAAATGATTCGGCTCATTATGAAAGTAGTACTGGGCAGCCCACATCTGGTTCTGACCGACCCCGGTGGCAATAATAGCTTCACCCCCAGTTATCTCGTACAGCTGGTGAATGACGTATTGAGGTAGAAGACTCTGGCTATCTTTAACATCCGTTAACGGGTGCTGCCTCCGCCATTCATCAAGCCGCTGAATCCATTCAACATGCTCTGTGGTGCTAATCAGTTTATTTAACGCCTGAAGCACCGCCTTAACATCGCCAACTATCGGCACATCAACACTTA
>CAYWAU010000258.1:0-2052 GCA_964456395.1 uncultured Dehalococcoidaceae bacterium | reverse complement strand
ATACAGTTCCCGAGGGTGTTGAGCTAATATCTCTTGGCAGAAATCCCGGGTAAATAATTGGGGGAATTTATAGCACTAATGACCGGCTAGAAGTTCTACTTCACATCAAGCCACAGGTAAATTGGTTTCATATGAGGCTCAGAGTCTTCATTTTTATATAACCAAAACTCTACCTTCTGATTCTTCCCAGCCTGTTTGGGGGCAAAACCTATTATCTCCTCCCACTTCTGTTCATCACCCAGCACAACAGGTCCCACCTCTGTATTCCTCTCACCGTCTATGGTCACCTCCACCCGGTAGCTTACCTCTGCCTTCTCGTGATTAACAATGTCTAAAATTACACTCCCCTCTTCCCCCACCGCCAGCTCCCTGATATAGCCTGAAGCCCCGCCTTCTAATCCCAAGATGTAAAACTCGGTAAACCTCTCCCCGACCCTCGGCACAGCCGCCGTATATCCTAATGCAGCCACCCCCCCGACAATAACTATCACCAGGATAATAGATAGAAGTCTTACCCGAGCACCCCCAACCCACCCCGGCAATACTGGATGAAATTCAACGACAAACTGCTCCCCTTTTGGCAGGCGCCGCCACCTTACCCAGGCGATAACCGAGGTAATCAGGGTAAAAGAAGACACACAATAGAGGATGGGTTCCAGGCTTATCCCCCAGGGGGTATAGTTGAAAACCAGAGCAGTAAGTGGCACCACAGCCAGACTCAGACCAAAGCTGTACGCCACCCTTTCAATGCTGTCCATCCTCCCCTTCCCGGGGAACAGGGCTACTACCAGTGCATACCCGGGGAAGAAGAGCACGAATGGAATGCCGAGGATAATACGCAGGACATTGTCCGGGATAAAGGTAATAGCTGCAACCAGCACTATGAGCAACAGGTTCAGTAGCAGGAGCCCGTTGGCTAACTTAATCCTCAATAGATATGCCTCTGCGCCTCATTAACTTGGCAAGACAACCTTGAGTATAGCCCAATTCAAGCTGCAAGGCAACGCCTAACTGCGATACAATATTCATCAGCGTTGTTTTTGTCAACTGGCACATAATGGCTCCAGGTATTGACAATTGACCATTGCGGCTCTATAATAATCACAGCCTGCTGCTGTAAGAGGTGAAACCTTGTTTGATATGGCGTAGCTATGCTAAGATGGAAGAAATTAATGAAAGGATAAAGGTTATAATAATTCGGATTCAAGGTATCCTTAAACAATATTTATTGATAATTATCGGAAAAAGATGGTCGGAACCGACCGCAGATTGATATGAAGCCGTGAAGTGGTTGGCGAGGCCTGGTAAATAATACCAAGAGGGCTGTTTATGAAATTTTCGGAAGCTTTCCGGCCCATAACACTTAGCACTGATATCAATGACATTCCGAACGAGGTTCTCCTGAGGCTTTATCGGACAATGTTAAAGATAAGAAAAGTGCAACTCAAGATTGACGAACTATACCACGAAGATGAAATGAAGACGCCGGTTCACCTTTATATTGGCCAGGAAGCAGTCGCTGCCGGAGTTTGTGCCCATCTTGATGCCAATGACTATGTATTTAGCAATCACAGGGGGCACGGGCATTACATCGCCAAGGGAGGTGATGTCAAGGCGATGGTCGCTGAGCTTTACAACCGGGAAAGCGGTTGCTCCAAGGGAAGAGGAGGCTCAATGCATCTAATTGATACCTCGGTTGGGCTGCTGGGGTCGTCCTCAATTGTAGGCGGCTCTATTCCTTTAGCAACCGGGGCTGCCTTGAGTGCTGTACTGCAAAAGAAAAAGTGCGTCTCTGTCGCTTGTTTTGGCGATGCTGCCGTTGAAGAAGGGGTCCTGTACGAAAGCATCAATTTTGCTATGCTCAAAAAGCTCCCCGTTGTCTATGTGTGTGAGAATAACTTTTATTCGGTCTTCTCTCCTTTAAGTCATAGGCAGGCTCAGAATGACATATACCGCCGCTTTGAAGGCCTTTCTATCCCTGGATACCGGGTTGATGGTAATAATGTTATCGAGGTATACCGGGTAGCCAAGAAGGCGATTGATAATGCCCGG
>CAYWAU010000257.1:0-2067 GCA_964456395.1 uncultured Dehalococcoidaceae bacterium | reverse complement strand
CGGAGCACTTTGCCTGTGTCTACTGCGGCATCAGCCTGGGTGAGATTGCCCCCCGGACCTTCAGCTTCAACAGTCCTCACGGTGCCTGCCCTGCCTGTACCGGATTGGGATTCAAGCAGGAGATTGACCCTGAGCTGGTACTGAACAAAGACCTGTCTATTCTGCAGGGTGCCATTCGGCCCTGGCAGTTACATAACTGGTATCTGTACCGGGTGGAATCTTTAGCCAGAGCTAACGGCTTCTCGTTAAACACACCGGTGAAGGAGCTGACCCGGGAACAGATTGACCTGTTGCTCTATGGTGAGGGTGGAGAAACGATGGAATACCGCAACCGTTTCGGCAGGATAAGGCGGTACCACGATGGCTTTGAGGGTGTGATTCCGGTTCTGGAGCGGTTGTACCATGATACGGAGTCGGAGAACTCGCGGGACAATATCCAGCGCTATATGGTGTCAACCCCGTGCCCGGTCTGTCAGGGTAAGCGGCTAAAGCCGGAGTCCCTGTCCGTAACCATCGGTGGCAGGAATATCATGGATATTGGTGCCATGTCCGTCACAGGGTCACTGGAGTGGGTAGATACCATCGGTGACAGTGTCCTGACCGAACGCGAGTTGATGATAGCCCGTCAGGTCTTGAAGGAAATTAAGTCGCGACTGGGTTTCCTCAAGGATGTGGGCCTTGACTATCTCACCACCGACCGTACTTCGGCTACCCTTAGCGGCGGTGAAGCGCAGCGAATCCGTCTGGCCACCCAGATTGGCAGCGGACTGATGGGGGTGCTCTATGTCTGTGATGAGCCTACCGTGGGTCTGCATCCCGCTGATGACTACCGCTTGATTCAGACGTTGCAGCGACTGAAAGGTTTGGGTAATACCATACTGGTAGTTGAGCATGATGAGGCCATGATGCGGGCGGCTGACCATATTATTGATATGGGTCCTGGTGCCGGAGAGCACGGCGGCTGGATTGTAACCACCGGAACCCTGTCCGATATTATGGACTGCAGGGAGTCGGTAACCGGACAGTATCTCAGCGGGGCAAAGCAGATTCACCTGCCGGACAAACGCCGGCCCGGTTCGGGGGAAGAGATGGTGGTAAAAGGGGCACGGCAGAATAATCTGAAAAATATCGATGTGCAAATTCCGCTGGGCAGGTTTATCTGTATCACCGGGGTTTCCGGCAGTGGCAAGAGTACCCTGGTTGATGAAATCCTGTACCGGAAGCTGGCACAGATATTCTACCGCTCACGGGAGAGGGCTGGCGACTGCGATGATATCACCGGGGTCCAGCATATTGATAAGGTAATCAATATCGACCAGTCCCCAATCGGGCGCACGCCCCGCAGTAATCCGGCTACCTATACCGGTACCTTTACCCCGATTCGTGAGCTTCTGGCTACCGTTCCTGAGGCCAGGATGAGGGGCTATGCCCCCGGTCGGTTCTCCTTTAACGTCAAAGGCGGACGCTGTGAGGCATGTCGTGGCGACGGGTTCATCCAGATTGAGATGCAGTTTCTGCCTGACGTGACTGTCCCCTGTGAGGTGTGCCAGGGGAAGCGTTATAACCGCGAGGCTCTGGAAATCAGATTTAAGGGTAAGAATATTGCCGAAGTACTTGACATGACGGTGGAGCAGGCGCTGGATTTCTTTGAGCATTTCCCCAGGATAAGAAGCAAGCTGGCGACCCTGCACGATGTGGGACTCGGTTATATCAGGCTCGGCCAGCCGGCGCCCACTCTTTCCGGCGGGGAGGCTCAGAGGGTGAAGCTCGCCACCGAGTTGTCCAAGCGGTCTACCGGCAGGACGCTGTATATCCTTGACGAACCGACTACCGGCTTATCTTTTGAGGATATAGCGGCGCTGCTCAGGGTGCTCCAGCGCCTGGTTGATGCCGGTAATACGGTGATTGTCATTGAGCATCACCTGGACGTGATTAAGAACGCCGATTATATTATTGACCTCGGACCTGGAGCCGGCGAGCGCGGCGGGTATATTGTTGCCACCGGCTCCCCTGAGGAAATAGCTCAGGAAAAGGCATCAGCCACCGGGCAGTATCTGCGTAAGGTAT
>CAYWAU010000256.1:0-2083 GCA_964456395.1 uncultured Dehalococcoidaceae bacterium | reverse complement strand
CGCAGCCCATCACCGCCACCTTGAGCGGCTTGTCAATCTTCACCAGCCGTTCCTCAACCGCCTCAGCTAATTTTACCACGTCCGCCTCAGCCCGACCGCAGGTGGGGCAGCTTACCAGCACGGGTCCCCGCTGGCGCAGATTCAGGCTCTTCAGGATTTCGTAGGCGGCTATCACCTCTTCCCGGGGGTGGGCGGTGAGCGAGACACGGATGGTATCACCGATGCCGAGCCAGAGCAGGGTGCCGATGCCAGCCGTACTGCGGATAATCCCCGTTCTGGGTGTGCCGGCTTCGGTAATGCCGATGTGCAGTGGATAGGGAATCTTTTCGGCGATGCTCTGGTAGGCTTCAATAGTGGTCGGGACATCAAAGGCTTTGAGCGAGACTTTAATCAGGTCAAAGTCAAGGCTTTCCAGCAATCGTATCTGCTCCAGTGCGGCGGCTACCATTCTCCCGGCGACGCTCAGCCTGGGATTAGCCTTCCTGGGCAGACTCCCGGCATTCACCCCGATGCGTATGGGGGCACTCCTTTCCTTAGCCGCCAGGGCTACCGCTTTTACCTTTTCCGGCTCGCCGATGTTACCCGGGTTCAGGCGCAGTCCGTCGGCACCGGCTTCCAGCGCCATCAGGGCAAGACGATAGTCAAAGTGAATGTCGGCAATCAGGGGCACGGCAATGCCCTTTTTTATCCCTGATATTGCCCGGGCGGCTTCGGCGTCGGGCACGGCTACCCGCACCAGCTCACAGCCGCATTCTTCAAGCTCCTTGATTTGCCTGATAGTGGCTCTGGCATCACGGGTATCAGTCTTGGTCATTGACTGCACCACGACGGGTGCGCCGCCACCGATAGTGACCCCGCCAATTTTGATGGCTTTACTGACTCTTCTGTTATTCATCCTGCCTGCAACTTTGCAATTCTGTCATTCCCAACTTGATTGGGAATCCAAGAACCGTCTGGATTCCCGCTTTCGCGGGAATGACAGAAGAGTATTTTTTTTACGCGAGATATTATTACTCTCCTATGGTATCAGGCTCTCCCCGGCTATAATGCGTATAATATCCTGGTAGGTTACCGCCACCATGACGGCTATCAGTATAAAGAAACCGATGGAGTGCACTATCCCCTCTGTCCTCGGGGACACGCGCTTACCCCGCCGCAGCCACTGCAGAAGGACGAAGACAATCCTGCCGCCATCAAGAGCCGGTAGCGGGATGAAGTTGAATATACCTATTATTAAACTGAGGATAGCCGCGAATTCCAGTAGCGGGCTTATGCCAGACTTGGCCACTTCTCCGGTTACCTGTATGATACCTACGGGTCCCGCCAACTCCACAGGTGCTGTTCCGGCAATCATACTGACCAAACCATCCTTATACAAGACAAGTATCTCAATTAATTCAGTGGCTCCACGGGGTATTGCCTCCCAGAACGGATAGCTCTGTCTGGAAACGGTTCTACTAAGCTGGGCAGCTTCCAGGTCAAGCATGATGCCAATGGCGCCTTCACCTTCCGGAGGTCTCCATCTTGGAATTACAGTAACAGGTTCAGTAGTCGAGTCGCTTCGTTCAACAAGTATGGTGATTTCCTCGCCCAGATTAAGTTGAATAGTACGGATGAGGTCAACAACGTTCTGCAGCGGCTCTCCATCTACACCGAGCAGTGTATCTCCAGCTTCGATGCCTGCCATAGCTGCTGGTGAGTTAGGAGCTATATCTTTCACCACCACCGATTCTCTCACCATATCGTGTGGTACCATGAAAGCGATTGATAACGAGAGAAATGCCAGCAGGATGTTCATTAACGAGCCGGCGCTGAGAACCAATAATCTGACACCGGTACTCTTACCAGCCAGGCTCCCTGGCGCGCTTGGGTCTACTTCCCCGGATAGCTTATTAAAACCGCCAAAAGGTATGGCATTTATCGAATATACCGTCTCCCCCCGCTTTATGGAAAACAGCCGCGGGGGAAAAAAGAGGCCGAATTCCTCAACCCTTACCCCGGTAGCCTTGGCGGTAATAAAGTGCCCCAGATCGTGGACAAGGACAATTACTGAATGGACGATTAACCCTATTACTATGTTAAT
>CAYWAU010000255.1:0-2091 GCA_964456395.1 uncultured Dehalococcoidaceae bacterium | reverse complement strand
TAAAGGTTAATACCCGATATAGGGGAAAAGAAGAGAGTTTAAGGGCAGCTTGACAGACATGTTCAACGGTATATAATAAAAGCCCCAAGGGGGTAGTTGATGACAATAAAAGAAAGGAGCATAGATTATGTTATTTGTAGCCCTATACAGTCCAAAGCCCGGCACTACACCTGCTCAGACGCTGGAAAGACGTATGAAATGGAATCCGCCAGAGGGCATGAAAAAAATAGCCGAGTATTGGCTATCGAATATGACGCCTCATGTAATAGTAATATTCGAGGCGGATAATTACGCCACAATAATGGCAACAAACATGCCATGGGGGGATCTTATGGACTCCTCTGTTTTTCCGGCTATCACCGGCGAGGAAGGACTAAAGCTCGCCCAGCAAATGATGCCTAAAACTTGATAGCATGAGGGGTGCGGAGGAATTGCGGAGACGAGCATTAACTACCCCCTATTTCATTGATGAGAAGAAGAGAATTTGAGAGGCGGTTATTAGAGAGAGGTTAAATGAATGTGAAATCGCTTCTTAGTGGTATGAACAATGCCGAGAATTGTTGCCCAACCCATCACTACTGAGAGGCTGGCTAATTCTGCGTCCCGGCTTCAGTCGTGAATGTGCTCGAGATGACAAAAGCTCTTATTACATTGCGGAAAGCAACTTTACTCCTCGTGCTTGGTCTCCTCTGACTTTGAAGCAGCGAATGTGTCCTCTGCCGTATCTAGAATGAGCATGGCATCAGCAGGTTCAAGGTCGTAGTCTTTGCATATTTTCTCTAATTGCGACGTATAAAGTTGGTCTTCAGTCCCGGCAAATGACCCACTATTGGTGAGGTAATCAGCAAAGAACACCTTTGCCATCTCAACTTCGTCCTCATCGAAGTCCTCTTCTAGCTCTGTTACAATCTTGTCGATTCTGCCATCCTTCCGCCGCTCCCGTTCCAACCAGCGGAGTCTTCGCTTGCCCAGTTTCTGAATAGCTCTTCTTTCCTGCCTACTCATGCTATATTCTCTTGAGTTTGCTATTATTATAGCATACCCACGGCGGGTGCAAGACTGCGTGCGATTGCACGAAAGTCAGAAAAGTGCGACCCAGCCGCATAACACGTTGCATCATTTTTGTTAAGCCCGTTTTCACTCTGCTTATTGTTTTCCCCGAAAGTGCGAAATAATTTGGCTTTACCTATTGACAAATTATAATAATTAGTTATATTATATATAATAATGCTAACTTAACCAATACTAATCAAGAGGGGTCAATGTGATGAAAGCTTACGAGCGCAGGACGGAGAGAAATAAAGAGCGGATTTTACAGGCGACACTGGAGCTTTTCCAGGTTCATGGGATTAAAAAAACCACTACAAATGACATCGCGCGGAAGGCAGGGGTTTCCCCGGCCACCGTCTACAATCATTTCGGCAGCAAAGAAGACCTAGTACGTGCAACTGTCAAGTATTTCCTTACCAGTACGGCGGCAGACTTCAGCAAAATTTTTAAGGGTGACCACTCCTTCCTGGAAAAAATGGAGCAAATTCTTTTATATAAGTCAGATATGCTTGGCCAGTACCAGGGAGAGTTTATGCAAAAGGTAATCTCCGAAGACCCCAAAATCCGGCATTTTGTTGACTCGGTGTACCTGGCAGAAATCAGGCAGATGGTAATAGATTTCTATGAGGAAGGTAAGAGGCAGGGGTATGTTAACCCGAAGCTGTCAACGGAAAACATCATGCGTTATATATTGATAGTACGTAGCGGTATGGCGGCTGAGTCCATCCTGTCTGAAGACCCCGAGCATAACCGCAATATGATGCAGGAGCTGGCGCCCCTTTTCCTCTATGGCATAATGGGCAATCCTGAATAGTATCGGAATTAGCCTTGATACCATTCGCCGGACGAACTAAAAAAATAATTGGGAGGGTTATCGAGATGATTTCAGTAAAAAACCTGTCATATTCTTACAATAAAGATGGGAACTTTGCTGTAAAAAATATAAGTTTTGAGGTGGCAAATGGGGAGACGTTTGGATTCTTGGGACCCTCCGGTGCTGGTAAATCTACAACTCAGGGCATTTTAACCGGTTTGTTAGAG
>CAYWAU010000254.1:0-2100 GCA_964456395.1 uncultured Dehalococcoidaceae bacterium | reverse complement strand
GCCGGTAATATCAGAGACGCTCTTCACCGGCACTCCGGCCTCGGTCAATGCCTTCCTGGTGCCGCCGGTGCTGAATATTTCAAACCCCAGCTTGCTTAAGCCCCGGGCAAACTCGGTTGCTCCCGTTTTGTCCGATACGCTGATAATGGCTCGCATTGAAACTCCTTCTATAGTATTAATTAATAACCACCCTCACCTTCCCCGACTGCTTCACCACCTCGCCGATAGTCTTTGCCTCAGGCAATTGCTTAGTAATGAGGCTGACGTTTTCTGGTGAGCAGATGACCACCATGCCGATGCCCATATTGAATACGTGGTACATCTCGTCCAAGTCGACGTTTCCTACCTTCTGTATTAACTGGAAAAGGGGTGGGACAGGCCATAGCTCAGAATGGAACCGTGCCGCCAGACCCTCCGGCAGAACGCGGGGCACATTATCAATGAGACCACCCCCGGTAATATGCGCCATGCCCTTGATAAGCGGCAGTAGCGGCTTTAGCGGCTGATAGTAGCAGCGGTGGGGCTCCAGAAGCGCCTCGCCGATACTTTTGTTCAGCTCAGGATAGCGTTTCCTCAGCGCCGACGGAGAGTCGCCAAAAATCTTACGAGCCAAGGAATAGCCATTGGTATGCAGTCCGCTGGAAGGCAGGCCAAGAACGGCATCGCCGGCGGCAATTGAATCCCCCATGACAATCTTCCCTTTCTCCACCACCCCGATGATGAAACCTACCAGGTCATAGTCCTCACCCTGGTACAGTCCGGGTAACTCAGCCGTTTCCCCGCCGATAAGAGCACAGCCGACGTCGCGGCAGGATTGAGCCAGACCCCTGACAATGGACTCAACTGTCTCCGGTATCAACCTGCCGATGCCGATGTAGTCAAGAAAGAAGAGTGGCTCAGCACCGCAGGTGAATATGTCATTGACGCAGTGATTGACTATATCAATACCAATCGTATCATGCTTGCCCAAAGCATTGGCAATCTTCAGCTTCGTGCCTACTGAGTCGGTACTTGATACCAGCACCGGCTCCTGGTACCCCTTTAATTCATAAAGCCCGCCAAAGAACCCGACCCCGCTCAAGACCTCAGGACGCAGGGTAGTGCCGGCATGTTTCCCTATCAGCTCTTTGGCTTTAGCCGCCATATCAATATTGACACCAGCAGCGGCATAGGTCTCTTTCACCGGCTCTAACTCTCGCTCCACAATAGCCCTCTGTCCTAGATTACCAAAAACCTGCTTGACCTGCAAATACGGCGTTACCCTGAAGACAAGCCCCTCCGCTGTATTACCTGGTCCGCCAAATCCGGATATTGCATCATTTTTTATTTTGGCATAGAATGAAAGAACGTGGTCAGGGCGACGTGGCCAAGTGGTTAAGGCGGGGGTCTGCAAAACCCCTATTCGGCGGTTCGAATCCGCCCGTCGCCTCCAAGTTTAGATACGAAATTCATCGGATAGAACCGAGTGATAATAAAAATTGCTAACCAATTGCTAACCAACCCTCTCGGGTGAGACCTCTTTGACCTTCTGCAACCCCTCGTCAAAGCGCTTGGCCGCTGCTGCCTGAATCCCCGGCAATACATGGGAATACGTGTCAAGCGTTATTGCTACAGAGCTATGCCCGAGTCGTTCACTTACTATCTTGGGATGTACTCCCTGGCTCAGCATGATGGTGGCATGAGTATGTCTAAGATCATGAAGCCGTATTCCGGGCATTCCCATAGATTTGACTATCTTTTTAAAGGCTTTCGTAACACTGTTCGGAGGAAAGGGGCTACCATCCGGATAGCAGAATACTAATTCGTCTTGCGTGACTGATTTTCCGAGTAATTTCCTTTCTAGTTCCTGGTTGGCTCGATGTTCTCGTAATAAAAGTGCCAGTGACGGTGACAAATCCACAAGTCGGCGACTATGTTTAGTTTTAGGTTCTCTAATTACATATCCTTTCTTAGGCACATGATGCAGCGTCTGCACTACTGAGAGTGTCGCCAAGTCCAGGTCGACATCTCGCCACCTAAGCCCAAGTAGTTCACTACGCCGGAGACCGGTGTAAAGGGCCGTATAAAACGGAACGTAATAAGGGGTGTCGTGAGCCGCAT
>CAYWAU010000253.1:0-2104 GCA_964456395.1 uncultured Dehalococcoidaceae bacterium | reverse complement strand
TTGCGATAACTACAAATATAGCTTCAAGGAGGAAGATATAGCTCGAACTTACCCTTATGACGAATATTTAAGAACCTTCAAAGACAAGTGGTATAACAGTATCTAGTCAAAAAGAAATGGCGCTGCGGAGGCACCAGAGAAGGGAAGAAAAGGACTGGATGAAATTGCCTTCGCCAGTAAATATGGTTCTCCAACCCATTACTTCTAGAGAGGCCAATAGGTGTGGAAATGAAGATTACGATTGTATATGACAATTGCCCGAGTAAACGAGGGTTAAAAACCGGCTGGGGTTTTTCAGCTCTCATAGAGACTAATCATACATCACCAATTTTATTCGACACGGGTGATGATGGGGTTGCTTTGCTGTATAATATGGAACAACTCGGCATTGCCCCGGAAAACATAGGAACAATCGTTATCTCACACGCTCATGGCGACCATACCGGGGGTCTTTCAGAGATACTTGAGGTTAATAAGCGCGCCAACATTTATATGCCAGCTTCCACAGCAGGAAGAATACCGGGAAGAGAAGTGGTTCCTGTCAGTCAGCCTCTACATATCTCGAGTGACGTTATTTCCATCGGTGAGCTAAAATATATAGAGCAGTCACTGGCAGTTAAGACCAGCAGAGGTATAGTGGTGGTGACTGGTTGCTCCCATCCCGGTGTTGGAGCTATCCTCGATGCTGCTTCTTCCCACGGCAAAATCTATGGGATTATCGGTGGTCTACACGGTTTTCGTGATTTCAGTCGGTTAGATGGACTACCTTTAATATGCCCCTGCCACTGCACCCAGTACAAGGAGGAATTGGAACACCGGTTCCCTGAGCAGTACGTAGGATGTGGGGCTGGACTTGAACTGGTTCTACAATAATCCAGGCGATGTGTAAAAGCGTGCTGCTTACAAAATAGTGGCTTGGAAGGGGTGTCAATGGAAAGGATTCCGTATGAGCCTAAAATTGAGCGTCACCGTGAAATCTTATACGGCACACCTGGAATAGTGATTTACAGGGATGGCAGGCCTGTCCTATGGGTCCCTGACAATATCGGTTCCGTTACCAGAAATTTGTCATATAAGGACCTGGAAGCGCTTCAGAAGGAGCTAAAGAAATATCTTCAAGCTACCAGCCCTGACGGACAGGTGGAATAGTAAAGTAAAATAAGATGCTTTATTAACCTTTACGAGTTGATACACTATACCATCATAGGTTATAATCATTTCGGTTTGATAATCCTGCGCACCGTGATAGACAAGAGGCTGGTGCGTTTCCCAAGCGTCTATTTCTGAAAAATACAAAAGGAGGTATACTCGTGCACGCAACAATTCAGAAACCCGTTGACGAGATTCTGGGGTATTTCAAGCCCGATGAGCGAGTTTTTGTCGTCGGCTGCGACAACTGCGCCGCCAAATGCCGTTCGGGAGGCATACCCGAGACTGAGGAAATGGCAAACCGGTTAAAGGAAAAAGGGGTGGATGTAATTGGGTGGTGTGTACCTCAGCCAAAGGGAATATCGCTCTGTAAACTCTCCAACACTACAAAAGTGCTCCAAGAGGAATATGGCGAGGAGACCAAACAGGCAGACTCCTTCTTGGTTCTTGCCTGCGGGCAAGGCTTTCATACCGTGATGGATGCTACTGACGGCGGTATGGTTCATCCTGGATGCGATACCATCTTCGGTGGTGAGACGGTAAACGACAACTTTATCACCGAATACTGCTCGTTATGTGGCGAATGCATTGTCGAGTACACTGGCGGTCTATGCCCGGTGACACTCTGCGCCAAGAGCTTGCTTAACGGCCCCTGTGGAGGAGCCAAGGACGGCAAGTGCGAGGTGGACAGAACCCGGGATTGTGGATGGCAGCTCATCTACGACCGGCTCAAGGCACTCGGCCGCTTAGATGAAATGTATGAATACAGGATGCCTAAAAACAATTCCAGGTGGAGTCGACCGCGCTCGCTTACCCTCGGTGAAGGAGAGGCAACCTTCCGGTCTCTCTCCGGCGACCGCTTGGTTGCCAGCCACAGCTAGGCAAGTCAGATTCTAAACGAGGAGTATGGTGAAATATGAGTAAACTCAGAGAGA
This sequence comes from uncultured Dehalococcoidaceae bacterium, assembly GCA_964456395.1. GTDB lineage: Bacteria > Chloroflexota > Dehalococcoidia > Dehalococcoidales > RBG-16-60-22 > CAYWAU01. The sequence continues at coordinate 20 of CAYWAU010000253.1, read as the reverse complement.
AACTTGAACTTGGAGAATTC
>CAYWAU010000252.1:0-2114 GCA_964456395.1 uncultured Dehalococcoidaceae bacterium | reverse complement strand
AGCAGTTTGTAAATTCTACACTACTTTGCTTAGCTGTTCAACTCTACCTGGCTTCATGGAGGCTTCTCCCGGGCTTACCTTACTGTGGGGGGCTTGACAAATAGCTCCCCTTTTTATTTACAATACGCCTATCATTAGCGTATAATCTATTTTACTGACCTTTTGATGGGGCTGGTTATGCTGAAGAAGATACAACATTCTGCTATTATTGTCAGGGTCGCATGATTAAACACGTGCTCAAAACTTTCCGTCTTGCCTTCTTCATAGGCTTGTTGGCTGTGGCTTTGCTACCTATGGTGGCTAGAGCCGCAACCCCGACTATTGAAGTCTTGCGCATTGAGGGTGCCATTGTTCCCGTGGTTGCTGATTATATTGACCGGGGCATTGGTGAGGCTGAAGACAGGAACGCCACTGTATGCGTTATTGAGCTGGATACGCCTGGAGGGCTGCTGGATTCGACGGAGGAAATAGTCCAGCGGATTATGAACGCCAATATTCCCGTCGTTGTTTATGTCTCTCCAAAAGGCGCCTGGGCGGCTTCAGCGGGGACATTTATTACTCTATCGGCTCATATCGCCGTTATGACGCCGGGTACCACTATCGGCGCTGCTCATCCCGTAAGCGGTAGCGGTGAGGAGATACCAGAGGAACAGATGAAGAAGATAGTTGAGTTCTCGGCTAGGTGGATGGAAACCATTGCCCAGGAGCGCGGGCGTAATATCGAAGAAGCCCAGCTGGCGGTAACGGAAAGTAAATCATTCACTGATGTGGGTGCACTGGATTTCAATCTTATTGATTTCCGCGCTAATACTTTGGGAGAACTTATTTCCCAGATAGATGGTTGGGAGGTCACTCTAGCCAATGGCAGGGAGGTTACCATAGATACCACCGGCTACGTGACAACCAGAAACGATATGAACTTTGTTGAGCGTTTCTTGCATGCTATCAGCGACCCCAACATTGCCTATATTCTCCTTTCTATAGGCAGTATAGGTATCATTGCTGAGATTTACAGCCCCGGGACACTCTTTCCCGGAATTACCGGTGGTATTTGTCTGCTAATGGCTTTCTATTCTTTAGGCGTTCTTGATGCCTACTGGGGAGGCATATTGCTTATCGTGCTTGCTTTCGGACTCTTTATCGGTGAGGTGCTTACCGAGACCTTTGGTTTGTTTACTACGGGGGGCGTAGTCTCTCTTGTTCTTGGCTCATCAATCCTGTTTAGAGGAGGACTTCCGTCTATGCAAGTAAGTCCGTGGTTGATTGCCGTGGTCACAGTCTGCATTTCCGGTTTCCTGGCTTTCGCGGCTTATCGAATAGTTCGAGCTCACCGGCGCCAGGTAGCAACTGGCAAGGAGGAACTGATAGGCAAGACAGCCACGGTTAAAGTAGCCTTGAAACCTGAGGGGACCGTTCTGTTTAAGGGGGAGCTCTGGGCGGCGGAGCTGGACAAGGGGCAGGCGGAGGTTGGGGAGAAGGTGATTATAACCAGGGTTGAGGGCTTACAACTATATGTGACCAAAGAGAAAGAGGGGGAGCCAAGCGGGTGAGTCCAAAATCTTGCTTCTCCGGAGGTGTATATTGTTTCAGATAGATACAAGCTGGTTTCAAGTAGACCCATGGCAGATTGCCGTAATAATAATCTGTGTTATTGCTTTCCTTGCCATAGCCATCATTTGGGGAATGCGGGCCCATCGGTATCGGGTATCTGCAGGCAGGGAAGACCTTGTAGGCAAGACGGCTGAGGTCAAAGTAGCCTTGAAACCTAAAGGGGTGGTCTTCGTTGAGGGGGAACGCTGGACGGCGGAATTGGACAAGGGCCAGGCAAAGCCTGGAGAGGAGGTGCTTATAAGCAGGGTTGAAGGCTTAAAACTGTGGGTAACCAAAAAACAGTAAAAACAATAATGGAGGTGAATTATGAATTGGATTGTTTGGGCTGTCATTGGATTTCTGGTGATTATCATCGTTCCAATGGCTATAAAGATTGTTCAGGAGTATGAACGGGGGGTTATTTTCCGTCTGGGGCGATTGGTTGGGGCTAAAGGGCCCGGTCTGTTTGTCATCATACCTTTCGTTGACCGCATGGTGAAGGTAGACCTCAGGGTAATAACCAT
>CAYWAU010000251.1:0-2159 GCA_964456395.1 uncultured Dehalococcoidaceae bacterium | reverse complement strand
AGGACTTGACGAAGAGCTATGACGGGGCCACCGTAGTTGACCGCCTTAATCTCCACGTTAAGGAGAGCGAGGTATTTGGCTTGCTCGGTCCCAATGGCGCCGGTAAGACGACCACTATTCTTATGCTGCTGGGACTGACCGAGCCGGCCTCCGGTACGGCTCAGGTATACAGTTTTAATTCCACCAGGGATCCCCTTAAGGTCAAGCGCATAGTGGGCTATCTTCCCGAAGAGGTTGGCTTTTACGATAATCTCACCGCCAGGGAGAACCTGAGATTTATTGCCGAGTTAAACAATATCAGTCCGGCGGACTCCTCTCGCCGAATTGACGAGGTGCTGGGTATGGTCGGTTTGGCTGATGAGAGGGATATGTCTGTGGGCAAGTTCTCCCGTGGAATGAGACAGCGCCTTGGGTTTGCCGATGTGTTAATCAAAAAGCCAAAGCTGGTTATCCTTGATGAACCTACCTCTGGTCTTGACCCCAAAGGTATTAACCAGTTCCTTGACCTAGTTGCCAACCTGCCCAAGATGGGGACAACCGTGCTGCTGTCTTCGCACCAGCTATACCAGGTGCAGAGGGTGTGTCACAGTGTCGGCATACTTTCCAAGGGCAAGATGGTGATTGAGGGTTCTATAGACGAGCTTGGCCGGGAAGCCATGGCGGGAGGTCGCTACATCATAGAGGTTGAGACGGCTGAACCAAGCGCAGAACTTGTAGATATTCTCAAGAAAATTAAGGGAGTAGACAAGGTCGAAGCCAGCGACAACACACTCAGAGTTAGCACTAATTCCGATTTGCGGTCAAAAATATCCAAGGCAGTGGTGGATAGCGGCGCTTCGCTGGTGCAAATGAAGGTCCAGGAGTTCTCTCTGGATGATGTCTATATGAAGTATTTCAAGGAAAGTTAGGTTGACATAATGGTAGCTATTGTCCGAAAAGAGCTAGCTGATTATTTTACCAGTATCAGGTTTTTTGTCCTGTTCATGCTTGTATTGGCGACTAGTGGATATGGGTTATTTGCTGCTCATAATGGCATACGACAGGCTCTTAGTACCAGTGGTGCCGTTACCGGGTCTGGTTTCGTTTTCATTACGCTTTTTACTGCAGGAGAAGGTATTTTTACACTAACGTTTTTTATAATGTTTTTAGTTCCTATTATCGGTATCGCTCTGGGATTTGATGCTATTAACAGCGAGCGCTCCGGAGGCACATTGAGTCGACTTCTATCACAACCTGTCTACCGGGATAGCGTAATAAACGGCAAGTTTCTAGCGGGTATCATTACCTTGACCATAATGGTGGGGACAACTTTGTTATTAGTCTCAGGTTATGGACTGCGGATGATTGGTGTGCCGCCAACAGCGGAAGAAATTATCCGGCTCTTTATATATATAGTTTTAATCATTATTTATGGGGCTTTCTGGATGGGGTTGGCTATGCTCTTCTCTGTCGTCACCAGGAGGGTGGCGGCATCTTTATTAATAACCATAGCCATTTGGCTTATTTTCTTTTTGTGGACAATAATGGGACCTGTATTTACTGCTATGATAGCTGAATCCGCAGAAGGACAGCTGACTTTATTGCGGCTTTCACCCCTTTTCTTATTCTCAGAAGCTACGACTGTGCTGCTTATTCCCGCATACAGACTGGGATTTATGACGATGACAGCAGGACAGATATCTTACGTAATTCCCAATCCCGTAGGTCTGGGACAGAGTATGATTACCATCTGGCCTCATCTTGCCAGCCTGGTAAGCCTGAGCGTTATCTGCTTTGCTATCAGTTACGTCCTGTTTATGAGGCAGGAGATAAGAGCCACATAGAAAAAGAGCAGCGTTCCAAGTTAGACCAAACGCTGCTCTTTTTAATATCACCAAATCAGTCAGACTAGCTCTTTTCCGCCTTTTCCGATTGTCTCTGCGCCACTATCTTCTGGGTGATTTGTGCCGGCACCTCTTCGGTGTGGTCAAATTCCATGGTATAGCTTGCCCTTCCCTGGGTCATTGACTTCAGGTCAATAGCGTAGCGCTGGACTTCAGCCAGAGGCACCTGCGCTTCAATGTTATTGCTGTCGCCCTCAGGGTTCATACCCAGCACACGAGCACGCTTGGTGTTGAGGTCGCCGATAATATCGCCGGTAAGGTCGCCAGGAACGGTAA
>CAYWAU010000250.1:0-2159 GCA_964456395.1 uncultured Dehalococcoidaceae bacterium | reverse complement strand
GAAATGGCATCGCACACCTCGCTCAGATTATGCGGGGGAATATTGGTAGCCATGCCCACGGCAATCCCCGCGCTGCCGTTAAGCAGCAGGTTGGGTAATCTAGTGGGAAGTACCCTGGGCTCTTTGAGGCTATCATCAAAGTTCGGCATGAAGTCCACGGTATCTTTCTCAATGTCAATCAGCATCTCTTCCGCTATCCGCGCCACGCGCGCCTCGGTATATCGCATCGCCGCGGCGGGGTCATTATCCACACTGCCGAAATTACCCTGCCCATCAACCAGCGGATAGCGCATTGAGAAGTCCTGTGCCATACGCACCATGGCATCATAAACCGAGGTATCACCATGAGGATGATACTTACCCAGCACCTCACCGACGATACGGGCGCTCTTCCGGTGGGGACCGCTATGCCTCAGCCCCATATCATTCATGGCATAAAGAATACGCCGATGCACCGGTTTCAATCCGTCCCGCACATCAGGCAAGGCACGGGATACGATGACGCTCATCGCGTAATCAAGGTAAGAGCCCCTCATCTCGTCTTCTATGTTTACCGGCTTCACTGTACCCAAAACCATATCCAGCTTGACCTCCTATTCTTCATCGCTAACCGCGTCATCATCGGCGCCCTCAGACTCCTCGGGCAATACTTCTATTTCATCGCCACCGATTATGGTATAGCCAGATTCATCCTCAGAATCCTCCTCCAGCTCTGAATCTAACTTGAATATTTTATCGCTAACATAGGGACGGACCTCATCCATCCCCTTGGACGGAAAAGAAAGCTTCCCGGCCTGGCTCGGGTGCTGGTATATCTCCCTGATAATAATGGTCATCATGTCTGTGGTCGACCTGACCACTGCCGCCGTATACTGGTTACCTCCCAGCATTAATCTGGCCAGCCGCTGGGCATGCTTGGGCTCAACCCGCCCGAGATACTCGCCGCGACTATTTTCCACCGTTAAAATAGACCCATCCACCTTCAAATATGCCTTATCACCAGCCACCATTCTGGCCCGTATCTCCTTGGGCGCCAGCTCATAGAGGTTGACTACCCCTGCCTTGCCTATCTCCTCAATAAAATGGTGTGGCTCAACCTTGTCTGTCTCCACTTCCAAACTAACCGGCTCCTTTAGCTCACTCAGGCGCCGCAGATTCCTGTTGGCAATAGCATTATAAGGGTCAAGCTCTGCCGCCCGCCTGTAGGCTTCCCTGGCTTGTGAATACTGCCCCAGCTCCATGTAGGCTCTACCAAGTCGATTACAGGCATCAACATCATCGGGAAAGTTCTCGATTATTTCCTGATTGATGGCTACCGCGTCCTGCCACCGACCCTGCATCGCCAGGTCAATAGCCTCTTTGCTGCGCTGTTGCTTGAGCCTTATCAGTCTTTCTTCGTCACGTGGCATAAACTGCTCCAACCCAAAAAATATTTTTAAGTAATATATTCTACACTAACCAGAGAAGTCATACAAGTGGTTTTAAGACCCAAAATCCACCAAATTTGACAAATTATTCCAGCCACGGCTAAAATTAAATAGGGACCCAACTAATACCAGAGGAGATTATGATGCAGGATAAGGTGGAAGAGGTACTGGACAAGATACGCCCGGTTCTGGTAAGGGACGGGGGTAATGTGGAACTGGTTGAGGTCAATGATGGCACCGTGAAAGTAAAATTAGTCGGCGCCTGTGCCGGCTGTCCTTTGTCTACTATAACTCTGAAGAACGGGATTGAACGAATACTGAAGCAGGAAATCCCTGAAGTCAAGGAAGTAGTAGCTGTTTAAAAAGCTACTCACTTATTTCCAGTTCAAAGACACGATGTAAGGCACGAACCGCGTCCTTAACCCTGGCCTCATCAATAATACAGGTTATCCTTATCTCAGAGGTTGAAATTAGCTGTATATTTATATTTTCCTCACTTAAGGCACTGAACATCCGGGCCGCATAACCGGGGGCATTCTGCATGCCGGTGCCGATTACGCTGACCTTTCCCAACCTGGAGTCACTGACGCATTCCCTGGCGCCAATAGAACTGGCTATAGGCTCGATTACCGCCATCGCCCCGGCTAACTGGCTTTTAGCCACCGTGAAGGTCAGGTCGGTAATGTTCTCTATGCTGGCGTTCTGAACAATGGTATCAACACTGATACCGGC
>CAYWAU010000249.1:0-2169 GCA_964456395.1 uncultured Dehalococcoidaceae bacterium | reverse complement strand
ATTATGCCAAAGTGTTCGGTTTAAAAAGTGTCCCATTTCGCTGATTGACAACACCATTTGTATCTGGATTTATTAGTTTCTTTTTGGTACATCATCTATTAAAGTGAAAGTAAAGTCCGTACGGTAGGCTTAATCACGATCAAGGCCACAATTCACTAAGATACTGAGTCCGGGCTAGCGGGGTTAGCTAACGGATACACGCAAGGATGCTATCGCAACGACCTTTTTACGCTCGGGTTTGCCACCGATAACAATAGATTTATCCCTGAATTCCACCACTAATAGACGCCGTATTTCCTCACAGCATCTACCATTGCTTTAACGTTTTCCGGTTTGGCATCGTTCGTTATTCCGGTGCTAGTACTGAGAATAATCCCCCCACATTTTCCAACAGTATCAATAAAGTTCTTGCAGTGTTCTTCTATCTCATGGGGCGATGCGATCTGAAGTATCGAATGAGGAACACCACCCATAATGCAGGTGTGGCCACCCAGTATTTCCTTCGCTTTAACAAAATCTGTCAGAGCAAAGCGAGCAATAGTCTTCCCCTTTGGGAATTCGAGAAGATGTTCAAGGCGAGACGTCCAATCAGCTTCATAAAGGGGTACATAGACCATCCCCATATCAGTCATAGCTTCGGCTACCTTTTTCAAGCCGGGCCAGTAAAAGGTATCAAACTGAGTTGGAGACATAAGCTCATCCGACCCGTTATGAAGATAGCTTCCTACTCTCTTGGGGTTTCCCCGTTTACTTTGGAGGGTTAAAGCTCCACCCTCTATCGACCTGGGCATGAGTATATCACAAACCTCTAGTAACTTATCCGGGCGCCTATGCATGTCAATCATGGTTCCTCTCATCCCCCTCAAATAGTCGGAAATAGTATCGAACGGGGGAGCTACGCCTCCGTGATGGAGGGTCGGAAAACCGAGGTCTGCCAATTCTTCGTTCAAATTCATCGTCGCCTGTCTATATTTCTGGGCTTCCTGTCCGGCTTTGAATATACCTTCGAACGCTTGGATGATTTCCGGCACGGCAAATGAAGTTGCCTGTAACGCCATTGTTGAGCTTCCCACCAATGACTGGAGTGGCGGAAGGCTGGAAAACGGCTCTAAAGTCTTCCAAACACGCGGAAGATAGTATCGAAGGATAAAATCTCCAGGGTCTGAGATAAAAAGGTCATATTCATCGGACTTTAGACTTTCTCCTTCGATAAACTGGTGCATTAAATCAGGTCCCAAGCCGCCACCGGCCCATTTAAATAGCTTTGGCTCCAGCGCTTCAAGAGCAGGGCCCGAACCGCCTGCTCCCGGCGCGATTATATCCGGCTTGAGTTCCAGGATTGTCTTCTTGGTCGCTTCACACCAGACTTCGTAGTTGTAGAATGAATCCTTGACGGTTACCCCATTGACATATCTGGCCGGGAAATAGTTTATCGCCAAGACAACCGGCACTCTGTCGGGCTCTTTCAACTCGATAGCATCCCTTAATCTCTTTTCTCTCTCGTCGTATAGTTCCTCGGGCGTCTTTTCCATTTCTATCTGCCTTTCAGCCATTGTTGGACTAATAGTAATATTGCAATATTATCGGTTGTCGGGCCACCAGTTATCGACTAAACGGGCACAGAACCTTACGGAGATGAAGTGGGTGCTTACCTCGTACGCCGACGGCCGAGAGAAGTTCGTGGAACCAATGCTAGAATAAAAGCCGAACTGATAAGATAAGAACGGGACTCTTAAGCCTCTCAGGGAGATTGGATTGTGCAACTCTTAACCCATTACTTTGGTATATTCTACGCCCAGTTCTTGAGGTCGTAGTACGCGCCGGCCACTTTATAGCGGTTGATCTGCTGTCCGCCGAGCCATAGCTGCATTATTTTAGCGTCCCTGAGGCATTTTTCGTAGGGGAAGCCCTCTGAGATGGCTATCGAGCCGAGTAGTTCGGCACCCTTGTTGACAATTTCGACCACCGTATCAGCAGCGTAAACGCGGCAAGCAGCCGCTTTGAGTATGAGCTGGGGAGACCAAGGCTCCCCGTAGACATCAAGGTGCTCGTACATCTGGGCGACGTTGTATACCCCCGCTTTTATCATCTCAATGCCGGTGGCCATATCGGCAATTATTCCCGCCACGATACTATGCTGCCGGATTGGCTTGAAACCACCCATTCTCT
>CAYWAU010000248.1:0-2202 GCA_964456395.1 uncultured Dehalococcoidaceae bacterium | reverse complement strand
GGGTAAAATGATAAGGAATCCAGTTGTCGCCGGACAATTCTATCCAGCCTCAGCTCCACAACTAAAGGCAATGATTGAGGAGTTTATTGATGTGGAGGCGGAGAAAGAGGAGGCAATCGGACTGCTGGTGCCTCATGCCGGCTACCCGTATTCCGGACCGGTAGCCGGGGCTACCATCTCCAGAATCAAGTTCAAAGATACCTTTATCATCATGGGGCCCAGCCACACCGGGATGGGGAAACCATTCAGCATTATGACCGAAGGCGTGTGGAAAACACCTCTGGGTGAAGTGGAGATTGACTCGGAACTGGCCCGGCAAATTGTAGCCGTGTCCAAATATCTTCAGGAGGATGACCGGGCGCACCAGCATGAGCATGCCGTTGAGGTTCAGATTCCTTTCCTGCAGTATTTCAAGTCGGATATACGGATTGTGCCCGTTATCCTCGCTTATGCCCCCGCTGCCGTTTATAAGGAAATCGGCAGAGAGATAGCCGGAGCGATTAAGGAGTTGAAGAGAGAAGCGGTGATTATCGCCAGCGGTGACATGACCCACTACGAGTCGCAGGAAGTGGCCGAGAAGAAGGACTCCCAGGCGATAGAGGCCATGGTGAACCTTGATGAGGATGAACTGACCCGAAGATATGAGGAGCTCAATATATCAATGTGCGCTCATGGGCCGGCGGTCTGCCTCATTTCCGCCGCCAAGGAGTTAGGGGCTACTGAGGCAGAGCTTATAAAGTACCAGACCAGCGGCGATACCACCGGCGATTATGCTGCCGTGGTCGGCTATGCCGGCATCATTTTCAAGGCGGCCAGAATGCACCCGCTGGTGGCGTTAGCTAGGGAGACGGTGGAGAACTATGTCAGGGAGGGTAAAACACCCCCACCACCCGTCACCCTCACCCCCGAGATGAGAGATAAGGCTGGAGTCTTTGTCTCCATACACAAGCTCGGCGCCCTGCGGGGATGCATCGGCACCTTTGAGCCGCAGCAGGCGAGCGTAGCCGAGGAGATTATCACCAACGCCGTAAGCTCGGCCACCCGCGACCCCCGCTTCCCCCCCATCGCCCCCGAGGAGCTGGAAGACCTTGACTACAGCGTGGACGTCCTTACCTCTCCCGAGCCGGTTGCCGATGAAAGCCAGCTTGACCCCAGGAGGTACGGCGTTATCGTGGAGGCGGGCTGGCGGCGGGGGCTGCTCCTGCCCGACCTTGAGGGGGTGGACACAGTTGAGTACCAGATTGACATCTGCCGCCAGAAGGGCGGCATCAGCCCCGACGAGCCGGTACAGCTGTACAGGTTTGAGGTGAAGAGGTATAAGTGAGGGGGAATTGAAAAAGACAATATTACGAGTAATTAAAAATAAGGGAAACAATTCCCTCGTGGCTGGCTTTGATTTTGTTTTTAGGGTTATGTTAAGTGCACTGAGGTGAAGAGGTATAAGTGAGGAGGTCAGGATAGATACAGAGGTTCTTGTATTGTCATAATGGCATATATATGCTATAATAGACAAAAACCCATTGCAGGAGTGCACCATGAAAAGAACGATGATTTACCTGCCCGATGAGACCCACCAGGGATTGAGGAAGCTCGCCTTTGAGGCCAACACCTCGATTGCAGAGCTTATCAGAAAAGCGGTCGCTGCCGTCTACGGCGAGGATATCGAGGATATCCGGGACATGGAGGAAGAACTGGCGAAGTACTATGCCAACCCTGATTCAGCTATCGACTTAGCCGAATATCTGCGTCAGAAGAAAGTTCATGTACCGGATTAGGCTGACGGGCAAGGCGCGGCGGGAGCTTGACAAAATCGTCGGGGAGGACGAAGCAAATATCGTTTCTGCATTACAGGTGCTTGGTAAGCATCCTCGTCCGCCAGGGGTAAAAAAAGTAAGAGGCAACATCCATCGGGTTCGGGTGGGTGATTGGAGAATAATCTACGCCATCTCTGATAAGGACAGGCTGGTAATTGTGGGTAAAATCGTCCGGCGCCCGGAGGATACCTACGATAGGGTAAAAGACCTGTTATGATTTGGGGTGAAGGGGTAAAAGGGGGGGGTGACAAGATGATAAATAAGAATATTGAAGAAATTACTAAAGATAACTTGCAGGCTTTAATAGATGACAAGGTAATAGAACATAAAACGATAGAGTATAAAAAGGTACTGCCTGGAAACTTAGATAAGGAGAAAAAAGAATTCC
>CAYWAU010000247.1:0-2204 GCA_964456395.1 uncultured Dehalococcoidaceae bacterium | reverse complement strand
TGAAGTCACCTAATTAACCCATATGAATAGCAGCCCTATCCTTGGAATTCCATCTAATGGTTATTACACTGCCTCTGCTAATAGCTTCTGATCGTAATCAGGGAACTGGAATGGCGTTTCTAGACTCTGGGAGGCTGTGCACCATTTTTATTTTGTTACCCATTAAACAGCAGTCTGTTCTGTGTGACCAGGCAACATTTGCTTGTTTTGTTACCTCATTGCACGATTTAGCGTAATGTTCAATGTCACCAGATGAATAACTCCCATGCCTGATTCATCTTTTGACAGATTCATCTCAAAGTATGCCAGAAGACCTTGACAACCCGTGGTAGAATAGTAAATGATGATTGTATACGACAATCGTTATAGATGGTCGTATGTGAATCACTAATGCTAATGTCAGCTTTGACATATCCTGAAATCTTGGGTGACTTCCCAAAATACGAAAGGGGGAGGTGATGGCTTTCAACACAAAATATTTACGTACGGATAGGTTACAAAATCTTAGGAGGAGTTTTTCAGATGAAAAAGAAAATTTTATTTATCCCGCTGGCACTGTTACTAGCTGTGAGCCTAATTGCTTGTGCGGCCCCAGCCCCGGCTCCCGCTCCAGCTCCCGCCCCGGCGCCTGCACCCGCTCCAGCTCCAGCGCCTGCGCCAGCACCAGCTCCAGCTCCAGCGCCTGCCCCAGCACCAGCACCCGCACCAGCCGCACCAGCAGAAGTAATTACCTGGAAAGTGGTGTCAATGCAACCGAAGGCAGACCCCCGTTACAAGGTGGTAGAATACCTGGCTAAAAGGGTTGAGACCATGAGTGCAGGACGCATGAAATGGGAGCTCTATACCGGTGATGAAATTGTGCCCGGTGCGGAAACGATTCAAGGGGTAGACCAAGGCGTGATTGACGCCGGTGCCTCTTCCACTGTGTTTATTATGGACCTGTTCCCTCAAGCCGGACTCTTCTTCCAGGTGGCTGGCGGGATGACGCCTGTGCCGCAGGCACTGTGGTATCTGGAGGGAGGAGGAATGGAGCTTTGTAGAGAGATGTATGAACCGATAAACGCGTACCCTGTCGCCATCTATTGTCTCAGCAGCCCGGAGGTATGGGCCCACTCCACAAAACCTCTGAACACCCCGGCTGACTTTAAGGGGTTGAAGATGCGTGCCCTCGGTGACCCGGCCAATATCATCGCCAATATGGGTGCGTCGGTAGTCACCATGTTTGGTGGCGAACTCTATGAATCCACGCAGCGAGGAGTCATCGACGCTTTTGAAATGGGAACCTTTGGCGCCAACTGGGACATGGGCTTCCAGGAAGTGGCCAAGTATGTCTATCAGTCGCCAACCCGCGGTCCCACTGACACCCAGCTGTTCCATGTCAACAAAAAGAGTTGGAACGAGCTCACCCCTGACCTGCAAAATATTATAGAGGTGGCAACATACTTGGAGGCGTGGCATTTCTATGGCCGGGAAATAAGTCAGGAATCGGCCAACATACAGAAGTTCATTGATTATGGCTGCGAAGTCCAACCCCTGCCCCAGGCGGTAGAAGATGAGTTTCTGAGACTGGCTAAAGAGTACTACGATGAGAAGGCAGCCGCTGACCCCTTCTTTGCCAAGGTAGTAGAATCTCTGCGTGACTTTAAAGCAATAACTGACGCCCTGGGCATACATTGAGCCAGGCCTCTTGACACACCGCACTATCTTAGTTAGACAGGTGTCAGGCTTAAACCCCCGCTCCGAGAATATTACTCGGAGCGGGGGAATAATTGATTATGAGAACCATAGTTCGGGTTATTGATGCCATCAGTGAATACACGGGAATGGTAGTACGTTGGGCCTGCCTGGCCCTGGTGCTGATGCTTTGCTATGAGGTTACGGCAAGATATGTCTTTGATGCGCCAACGATGTGGTCATTTGAAACCTCAAGCATGATAGGGGGTACCATTGCGGTTCTGGGCTGGTCTTATACCCACAAGCATGGCGGGCATGTGAGGGTGGACGTTTTTTATAACCACCTGCCACCCAGAGGGCAGGCGATTCTCGATATTACCCTTTCCTTATTATTTTTCTTTCCGCTGCTCTTTGCCCTGGCCTATATTGCCTGGGACAGGATGTGGTTCTCCTGGTCAATGGGTGAAGTGATGGCTAGAAGTAACTGGTACCCGATAACCGGTCCAATCAGAACCGTAGTGGTTCTGGGA
>CAYWAU010000246.1:0-2206 GCA_964456395.1 uncultured Dehalococcoidaceae bacterium | reverse complement strand
CCGCCGGTGGGCGGCATGCCGTACTCCAGCGCCAGCAGGTAGTCCTCGTCAACAGTCCACCTCTCCTCTTCTTCTCCCGGCCGCTCTTTCAACTGCTCGGTAAAGCGCTCCCTCTGTTCAATGGGGTCGTTAAGCTCGGTGAAGGCATTGGCAATCTCCATGCCGCCGGCAAAGGCTTCAAAGCGCTCCACCACCCGCTCTTCGCCCGGCTTGGTCTTGGCTAATGGCGACATTGAGACCGGATAGTCAAAGGCGAAGGTGGGCTGGATTAGATTGGGTTCGACGAATGTGGAGATAAGCTCGTCAACCAGCTTTGCCCAGTTCTTTTCCGGGTCAACCTCAATATTCAGGGAACGCATCCTGTCCCGCAGCCCGTCGGCAGTGGGGTATTTGACGAAGTCAATGCCGCTGAAATCTTTGACTGCCTGGCGCAGGCTGACGCGACGCCAGGGTGGCTCAAGGTGTATGATGCTGTCGCCAAACTCAATCTGGCTGGTGCCCAGGACCTGTTGGCTGACTTCGTACACCATTTCTTCCACCATAGCCATCACGTCATTGTAATCGGCATAGGCTTCGTAGCTTTCCAGCATGGTGAACTCCGGGTTGTGCACGGTGGAGATGCCCTCGTTGCGGAAGGTGCGTCCCAGTTCATAGACCTTGTCCAGCCCGCCGACAATCAGCCGCTTGAGGTGTAGTTCCAGGGCGATACGCAGGTAGAAGTCCTGGTCGAGGGTATGGTGATGGGTGGTAAAGGGACGCGCCAGAGCACCCCCGGCGGATGGTTGCAGTACCGGCGTTTCCACCTCTATAAACTCGCGCTGGTTCAGGAATTGCCGTATGGCCGTAATAACCCGACTGCGCACCTTGAAGACTTCCTTAACCTCGGCATTGGCGATGAGGTCAAGGTAGCGCTGGCGGTACCGCTTGTCTATATCGCTGAGTCCGTGCCATTTCTCCGGCAGGGGCTGAAGTGACTTGGCCAGCAGAGTAAAGTTGCCTACCCGAACGGTGGGTTCGCCGCTTTTGGTACGCAGCAGTGTGCCCTCAACTCCGATGATGTCGCCAATGTCCAAATCCTTGAATAGCTCACTCAGTTCTATATCATACTTCTGTATATCATGGAATAGCAGCTGAATTTTCCCGGAGCCGTCGCGGATGTCAAGGAATGAGCTTTTTCCCATCCGTCTTATAGCGGTAATCCTCCCGGCCACGCTGATTTCCTCCGCTTCTTCACCAAAGATACGGCTGCGAGCCTGGTCAGAGGCACCCTTGGACTCCAGCTCTTCCAGTTGCGCCACGGCTTGCTGAGTGGTGTGGGTCCGCTGGTAGCGGTGGGGGTAGGGTTCAATACCCCGGGCCCGGAGTCGCTCCAGCTTTTGCCGTCTCTGCTCGCTGATATTATCTAATCTGGATGTCATCTCTAACCTGCACGATAATAGTAAAAAGACTGAGATTAATACTCTCAGTCTACGTTATCACTATTATATGTTATCTGTGTGTTATGGTAAAGGGGTAACGCGTTTAACAATTCAAAAAGTCATTGCGAGGAGCGTTAGTGACGAAGCAATCTGAGACGCTATCAGGGGATTGCTTCGCTTCGCTCGCAATGACATTACTGAATAACCTCAAGGGGTATGGTTTTATTGGAGTCTCTGCTCCCTTAAAGTCTCCAGCCAGGCGGCTGATTTTACCTCTTTTTCCAGAAGGTACTTGAGGTAGCCGCTCATCACCATCTCCAGCTCGCGAGCTAATTCTGTGTCTATTTTCAGTATGCTGGCGCTGGTGTAATCGCTGGTCTGCAGGAGCCGTAACACTTTTTGAGCATTGACCGATAGGGGATAGGCAAATGGCTGGCTTGGCTGGCAGTTGGGACAGAGCATGCCGCCGGCACCCGGACTGAAAGAGTTGGCGGTCGGTTCCAGTGCCAGGTGGCAGGAGACACACTCTCTGAGCTGGGGGCGGTAGCCGACGCTCTCAAGGAGGTGCAGTTCAAAACAGCGCAGTAAAAGCTCTTTATTGTTTGCCTGGCACAGCTGCTCCAGCGTCTCCAGCAGTAGCTGAAAGAGTGAGTAGTTATCCTGCTGGTCGGCGGTAAACTGGTTAACAAGCTCAGTAACGTAAAGGGCGCACGATGTCAGCCAGAGGTCATTTTTCAACTGTATGAAGCTGTTGATAGTCTGGCTGCCGGTGATGGTGTCCAGGTTTC
>CAYWAU010000245.1:0-2213 GCA_964456395.1 uncultured Dehalococcoidaceae bacterium | reverse complement strand
TGTGGATGGTGCTTATGGCGGCCCTGAATACGAAACCATGGCGGGATTAGGAAGTAACTGTGGCGTAGGTGACGTAAAAGCCATTGCCAAAGGCAATGAACGGTGCGGCGCCTATTCACTCGATACGATTTCGACAGGCGGCGCCATTGCCTTCGCCATGGAGTGTTTCGAGAGAGGTCTACTGACCACTAAAGATACCGACGGTCTAGAATTAAAATTCGGGAGCGGCGAAGCAATGTTGAAGGCCATCGAATTGATTACTAGGCGTAAAGGTATAGGCGATTTGTTAGCTGAGGGGACTGCCGTGATGGCGAAAAAAATCGGTGGCGGGTCAAATGATTATGCAATGCAGGTCAAAGGATTGGAGGCCGGGTATCACGAACCAAGAGTACGCCCAACCATGGGGCTCGGGTTTATGGTCTGCCCTACCGGTGCTGACCATGGCCTTAATGTTCTCGATCTTCTTCTATCTCCTCAGGAACTACATGCTATCGGAGTGTTGGCCCACCCCGCCCCCGATGATATCGGTCCGTGTAAAGTACGCATTTTAATCCTTGGACAATGTAAGGCGATCTTAGGGGATTGTTTATGTATATGTGGCTTTACTCCGTATTCCCTTTACGAATTAACCGAACTCATGTCCACGGTAACCGGCTGGGATACAAGTCTAAGTGAACTACTTACTGCCGCCGAAAGGGTATTAACTCTAAGTAGGTTATTCAACTTACGGGAAGGATTTTCTTCCTCTGATGATGTACTCCCAGAGAGGTATTTCCAACCCAAGACTGACGGTGGCGTGTATCACAAGCCGCTCGACCGGAATTTGATAGAGAAAGCTAAAAGTACGTATTATATGTTGATGGGATGGGATAAAAAAGGAGTACCCTTTCCTGAAAAAGTGCAGTCACTATGTATTGAGTAAATTAAAAGGTCAGATTTTTCTAAAAGTAAAAAATCCATCTCTTCTTGTCGATTATTGTTAAGGCAAGTCTTAATTGTCTAAATTAACTCCACTCTATCAGCCGTTATGAGTGACATCCTTAGACCATTGAATCACCACTATCGACCTGGATTGTTTGCCCGGTAATATCGCTGGCGGCATCCGAGACTAAAAAGGCTACTGCATTCGCTATGTCCTGAGGTGTGGTAAGCCTCCTCAGCGGTGCGATCGATTCAAAACGCTCCCTTGCCATTGGAGCCAAGCCACCCCGTGCAGTGTACAAACCCGTATCGCCCAGACCGGGAATAATGGCGTTAACATTTATCCCTAATGATCCAACTTCAGCTGCCAATGACCTAGTCAGGCCGATGATGCCAGCTTTAGACGCTAGGTACAGGCCGCTGCCGACGCGGGCGGGATGTCCCATCTTGACCATGCTGCGAACAGAAGACACAAAACTGTATTTCACTACAGATGATGTGTTGACAATCTTACCGCTCTTCCGTTCAATCATTTGAGGAAGGACCGCCCTGCAACAATGCCACGTCCCTTTAAGGTTAATATCGATATTGGAATGCCAGTCATCTTCAGTAGTCTTTATAAACTCCGGTGTAACCGATTTGCCAGCATTATTCACCAATATATCTATCTTCTTGAATTTATCCAGTCCTGCCCTCACGACGGCATCAACTTCTTGACTACTGGTGATATCCACTTTGAGAGCAAGCACATCCCGTCCTAAAGCTTCGATCTCAGCGGCCGTTTTTTTCGTTCCCTCAAAGTCTATATCAACTACGATTACGTTGCATCCTTCCTTTGCCAAGCATAAGGCGATACCCTTACCGAAGCCTATCTGACTACCAGCCCCGGTTACCATGGCAACCTTGTTCTTCAAACCGAGATCCATTTTTCCTCCCTTTACTTATTATTTTACGGTGTTATGCCGGCTATAATTCTTGGGTAGGTCTCGCTATCGAATAGGAGTGTGAGTCATAGCCGCTCGTGTCTAGGCTGTTATACACAATCTTACCACGCTTCCGTCAGCATCGTCTGTGAGGTAAGGTCACTGCCAGCCTCCGATGCTAAAAAGACTACTACATTGGCTATATCCTGCTGTTCGGGAGCGTTGCTATCGACATCGTCCGTGCCGGGAACCATCACTACGTTCACGCTTATACCCATGAATCCAACTTCGGGCGCAAGCGCTTTAGTCATGCCGATAACCGCGGAATTGCCGGCGCAATAAAGAGAAGCCTGGGGTAAACCTCTGACG
>CAYWAU010000244.1:0-2215 GCA_964456395.1 uncultured Dehalococcoidaceae bacterium | reverse complement strand
CCGTCACCGAGAGGATACTGTATTATACCGGACGGACCTATAAGATTGGCGAGGTTCACGAAGGCACCGCCGTAATGGACTGGATGGAGCAGGAGAGGCAGCGCGGCATCACTATCACGGCAGCGGCGACAACGTGCTACTGGCGCGACCAGCGTATCAATATCATTGATACTCCAGGGCACGTGGACTTTACCGCTGAGGTAGAGCGCAGCCTCAGGGTGCTTGATGGCGGGGTGGTGGTTTTTGACGCCGTGGCTGGAGTCGAGGCACAGTCGGAGACAGTCTGGCGGCAGGCTAACAGGTATCAGGTACCCAGAATTTGCTTTATCAATAAGATGGACCGGATTGGTGCCAATTTCAGCCGAACACTGTCCATGATTGAGAAACGGCTACAGGCGAACCCAATGCCGGTGCAGATTCCGCTGGGTGCCGAGGACTCGTATGAGGGCGTTATTGACCTTTTAGAGAATAAAGCCTGGCGGTTTGACACCGACCCTGAGTCAGAACCGGAAGAGGTGCCTATCCCCGAGTCGGAACAGGCAAGATGCACCGAATTCCGGCAGGCACTAATCACGAAATTAGCGGAACATGATGACGAGATTATGATAGCTTACCTTGAGGGCGATGAACTTGAAGCCCCCGAGTTAAAACAAGCCTTGAGGCGGGTAACCCTGGACAGTAAAGGGGTGCCCGTTCTCTGTGGTAGCGCCCTGAAGAACATGGGAATCCAGCCTCTGCTTGATGCTGTGGTAGACTACCTGCCCTCCCCCCTGGACGTGCCACCGGTAGAGGGCGTGGACAGAAAGACTGGTGAGAAGGTCACCCGCCCGGCCAGCGACGAAGCTCCTTTTGCGGCACTGGCCTTCAAGGTAGTTACCGACCCCTTTGTAGGCCGCCTGGTCTATTTCAGGGTATATTCGGGCAGAGTCAAGGTGGGGGCACAGGTATATAACCCGGTTCGCGGCAGGAATGAGCGCATCGGTCGTCTGCTGCTGATGCATGCCAACCGCCGGGAGGATGTCACCGTGGCCGACGCCGGGGCTATTGCCGCCACACTGGGCCTTAAAAATACATTTACCGGTGACACGCTGTGTGAGTCCTCCAAAGCGGTGCTTCTGGAATCTATCCGTTTCCCCGAGCCGGTGCTCTCTGTTGCCATTGAGCCTAAAACCAGGACTGACCAGGACAGGATGGGGGAAGCCCTGCAGAAATTGACCGAAGAGGACCCCACCTTTAAGATGGCTCATAATGATGATACCGGACAGACAATTGTTTCGGGTATGGGAGAGCTGCACCTGGAGGTAATAGTCAGCCGGTTGATTAGTGAATTCAAAGTAGGGGTAAAGGTAGGCCGACCGCGGGTTGCCTACCGGGAGACAATTACAGTGCCGGTGCAGGTAGAGGGAAAGTTTGTCCGGCAGACCGGGGGTCACGGCCAGTATGGGCATGTCAATCTGGAGCTTGAGCCCCTGAAACGCGGCGAGGGCTTTCAGTTTGTTGAGGCAATCAAAGGTGGCACCATACCGAAGCAATATATTCCACCGGTTGAGGCCGGTATTAAAGAGACAATGGAGACGGGAGTGCTGGCTGGTTATCCCGTCGTTGATATTAAGGCTAGCCTTTACGACGGCAGCTACCATGAGGTTGATTCCTCCGAGCTGGCCTTCAAGATGGCTGGCTCAATGGCATTGAGGGAAGGCATCATGAAAGCCAAGCCGGTTCTTCTGGAACCTATCATGAAGCTGGAAGTGGTAACACCAGAGCAATTTCTCGGTGATATAATAGGGGACCTCAATTCCAAAAGAGGACACATCGGCAAAGTTGATACGCAGGGTGAAATGTATATCATTCATTGTCTTATACCCATGGCCGAGTCCTTTGGCTATGCCACCAGACTGAGGTCATTAACGCAGGGCAGAGCCACGCACTCACTTGAGTTCCACAGTTACGAGGAACTACCGGCGGAACTAACCGACCAGATTGTAGAGAAAGCTGTAGGCAGGAGATATGGCTAAGCAGAAAATCCGTATCAAGCTAAAGGGTTTTGACCATAAGTTAGTTGACCAGTCGGCTCGGCAGATACTGGAGGCGGTTGAGAGCACCGGAGCTGTTGCCGTCGGGCCGGTACCGCTGCCGACCCGCATCCAGAAATTCAGTGTAATCCGTTCCCCGTTCATAGATAAAGACTCGCAGGAGCAGTTTGAGATTAGAACCC
>CAYWAU010000243.1:0-2238 GCA_964456395.1 uncultured Dehalococcoidaceae bacterium | reverse complement strand
GCAGGAACTCGGCGTTAAAATGGTGCACATTAACCCATACTATGATAATACCGCCGCGCTGATGGGCGGCAAATGGCTTGCCCCCAGACCAGATACGGGCAATGCCATGTCTCTTGCCATCGCCTACGTCTGGATAACCGAAGACCTTTACGATAAAGAGTACGTCGCTATCCGTACTACAGGGTTTGATAAATGGAAAGACTACATCATGGGCAAGGAAGACGGAATACCCAAAACCCCCGAATGGCAGGAAAAGGAGACGACAGTCCCGGCCAAAGATGTCAGGGCTTTAGCCAGAGAATGGGGAACCAAAAAGACCTACCTTGGCGCCGGGGGTCCGGGGAACCAGGAGGGCGGAGCCTGCCGCTGCGCCACCGGGCTGGAATGGGCCCGCTCAATGGTCTGCCTGATGGCAATGCAGGGTATAGGCAAACCCGGCATCAATATGGGCAACATGACATACGGGGCACCGGTCGACGCCAGGTTTTACTTTCCGGGCTATGCCGAGGGAGGAATCTCCGGTGATATAGAAGGAACAGCGTCAGCCATTCACATGTACCAGCGGATGCCTCACCTTACCTCCATGAACACCGTGTTGCAAAAAGTACCCAGGCTGAATATACCGGAAGCTATCCTGGATGGCTATTGCGAGGGTTACCCGAACAATACCAAGACCATTGAGGGGCAGTTCTTCAAGTTCACCTATCCGGCTCCGGGTAATTCGGAAATCCGGATTTACTACAAATATGGCGGCTCTTATATCGCCACCATGAACGAGACGAATCGCTACGTAAAGTCATACCGGAGCCCGAAGATGGAATTCGTGGTGAACCAGTCCATCTGGATGGAGGGTGAGACCAAGTTTGCCGATATCATACTGCCTGCCTGTACCAATTTCGAGCGGTGGGACATTGGTGAAACCAGCAATGCCGGCGGGTATATAATACATAACTTCAACAAGTTAAACCACCGCATTATCACCCTGCAACATAAGTGCATTGAACCTTTAGGCGAGTCAAAATCAGACTACCAAATTTTCCTGGAGCTGTCGAAACGGCTGGGACTTAGCTCCCTCTTTTCCGAGGGTTCTACCGAACTCGACTGGTGCCAGCGCATATTTGATGCCTCGGACTTAGCCGGGGTGATTTCATGGAAAAAATTCCTTAAGAAAGGCTATTATGTTGTTCCCGCACCAAAGGAGGAGCTAAGACCCCCGTGTGCCTACAGATGGTTTGCTGAGGGGAGGAAAAAGGACCAGCCCGAACCGATACCGCTACCGGCAGACTATACCGAGGAGTATCTGAAAGGACTTCAGACACAGTCAGGCAAGATAGAGTTTGAATGTTCAAGCCTGAAGCGGTTTGACCCGGACGACCCGGAGAGGCCGACCATAAGCAAATATATTCCCTCCTGGGAAGGCCATCATACTACGGAGCTCTATGAAAAGTATCCGCTGCAGCTATTATCCCCTCACCCCCGCTTCAGCTTCCACACCCATAACGATGGCAAGGACAGCATTATAAACGATGTTAAAGACCACCGGGTTCTGATTGACGGTTACTACTACTGGATTGTCAGGATAAATACTAAAGATGCCGAAGAGCGAGGAATCAAGCAGGATGACCTGGTCAAGGTGTTCAATGGCCGGGGAGCCGTCATCTGCGCCGCCCAGGTCACCGAACGCCTTCCTGCCGGAGCGGCTCACTCGTGCTGTTCTTCCGCGATTTATGAGCCCATAGGTGAGCCGGGATATTCAATAGACCGTGCCGGCACCATTAATCTGCTGACTTCATCCCGACCCATAATCAAGAAGTCACACAGCGCGGCCTCAAACTCATGCCTCGTGCAGATAGAAAAGTGGAAGGAGCAGATATAGCATGAAAAAGTGGAACTTAATCATTGATGTGGAAAAATGCGAAGATTGCAATAATTGCTTCCTGTCCTGTAAGGATGAGTACGTTGGCAATGATTTTTTACCATACTCAGTCGCCCAGCCCAAGCATGGCCACAGATGGATGGATATCATGCGAAAGGAAAGGGGCCAATGCCCCATGGTTGATATTGCCTATCTGCCCGTCCCGTGCCTGCATTGCGATAATGCCCCCTGCATCAAGAAAGCCAAAAACGGGGCGGTTTACCAGAGGAATGACGGCATTGTCATAATTGACCCGGAGAAGGCCAAAGGGCAGAAGGATATCGTGGATACTTGTCCCTATGGTGCTATCTGGTGGAACGAGG
>CAYWAU010000242.1:0-2277 GCA_964456395.1 uncultured Dehalococcoidaceae bacterium | reverse complement strand
TATTATTCTTGGTGAAAAGCTTAACGGTCAGCCTTATTCCGAAGAGGAGGAGCGGCTAATCTCAAGCGTGGCAACACGGATGGCTGTCGAACTTGAGAATGCCCGTCTCTACGACCTGGAAAGGACGATGAGGGCGGAACTGGAGGAGCAGGATAAACAGAAAACAGAGTTCCTCCACAATGTTGCCCATGAGCTGAAGACACCGCTGACCGCCGTTATCTCTTCATCAGAGCTACTGAGCACCCAGCTATCATTAATCAAACCCGCACAGATTGAGAAGCTGTCCAGCAATATCAACCGCAGCGCTTCATCGATGAACCGGAGGGTCACGGAGCTCCTGACATACGCCGGGATGCAGGTAGGCAGGCTCAACCTGCAACTGGAGCCTCTGGACATTATAC
This sequence comes from uncultured Dehalococcoidaceae bacterium, assembly GCA_964456395.1. Classification (GTDB taxonomy): domain Bacteria; phylum Chloroflexota; class Dehalococcoidia; order Dehalococcoidales; family RBG-16-60-22; genus CAYWAU01. Next base: position 1,876 of record CAYWAU010000242.1, on the reverse strand, counting down.
CAATGCTGAAAGATATCGCTTCTCAATTTTCTATTCTGTTTCAGGAACGGGAACAGAGATTTAAATTAGTGGTTCCGGAATCTCTCCCCGTAATATCAGCGGATAGAGAAAAGGTGGAAGAGGTAACGGTGAACCTACTTTCCAATGCCAGCAAATATTCCCCTGTGGGAGGGAGTATCATTTTACGGTCAAGAGTGGCCGATAGCTCTTTATTGATAGAAGTTGAAGATACGGCAACTCCCGTCCTCGACGAACAAAAAGAGAAGCTGTTTCAGCCTTATTACCGAGGCGAAGAAGGACCCGAGATGTCCAAAGTGCCCGGGCTGGGACTTGGCCTTGCCATTTCAAAGACACTGGTGGAACTCCATCACGGCGAGATATGGGTTGAAAGCAACGATAATAAAGGTAATATCTTCTGCTTCTCTCTACCCATCGAAAAACAGCAGTAAAGCCATGTATCGTAAAGCCTCTGCCCGGTGAATTTCTTGTCCATGGGGACGGAGTTAAAAGTGAAGTATTCTATTTACAGATATCTAATCCAGTATCCTAAAAGTTTCTATAATGTTTTTAAAAACATCACTGCTTTTTTATCATGTCTATTAACTCGATTGAAGTATAAACGATAGCACCCATAAAGGCTAAACCTAAGGCGTATATCGTAGTCAATAAAGATCCAGAATTGGTTATTAGTCCTAGTATAACGCCAACTGTGCCCATTAAAAGGACTATACTTGACGCAGCAATTATATGTGGGATACGTTTCCCTTTTCCATTGAGATACCTTATAAATAAGAGGATTGCATAACAAAGGGAGGTCATTAATGCAAGGATGAGAAATATCACCGGACTCTCTTTTGAAATCATAGTTATCTCTGTTATTTAATATTATATGTCCCAGATATTAGTAATAACAATCCACCAAATCCACCCTGGCTTTGGAGCCGCAGGGGTAGTATGTGATTATCTCTCTATTTACCTGTAGCCATTCAGGATAGTTGTTATTCCGTCTACCAGTCGGGCGGGCCTACCTGTTTCTGTTTTTCGTAAATGTCGTTGTATATCACCGTGCCGAAATTCTTGACAATCTCCCAGCGTTTTTCGTTATGCGGCTCATCGGGACAGGCGCGCATTATCGCCTCGTGGCGGACATTAAAACCCGCCTTGAATTCCGGGTGGGTGATGATGAAAAGGTCGTTATTCCTTATGCCGCGTACCACGCGTTCGCCGGTCTCTACCGGGTCCATCCATACTTCCGGGTCCGACATCGGTGCCTGTCGGGGCTGACCGTCCTGCGGGGGTGGAGGCGGAGGAGGAGGCCAGGTCTGTCCCTCGTTCCTGAGATGCTCCGGCCGGTTCTCAAACGATGATTTGCCCAGATTGGTCATAGTGGGACCGGGAACCAGCACCGAGGCTCCTATACCTTTATCCTGAAGCTCGGTAGCCAGAGCCTCCATCATACCCGCCACGGCGAATTTTGAGGTGCAGTAGGTGATAGAGGCACCGGTAGCGGCTATACCGTTGGTGGACGAGGTAGCTATTACATGCCCGCCTTCGCCGTGCTTCAGGATACGCGGCAAAAACGTCACCAGCCCGTTGATAGCGCCGCCGACATTAACGCCCATGGTGTAATCCCAGTCTTTATAGGTCACCGTTTCCACAGGTCCGCCGCCACCCACGCCGGCGTTATTAACCAGCACGTGTATCTTACCGAATACGGCTTCCGCCTCGTCGGCGGCTTTAGCGTAAGCTTCACGGTCGGTAACATCCAGCTTGACGGCATGAACAGGCTGTTTTTTCTCCTTAAAGTAAGCCGTCGCCTCGTCCAGAGCATCCTGGCGCATATCGGCGATTACCACTTTCATGCCGTGTCTGGCAC
>CAYWAU010000241.1:0-2299 GCA_964456395.1 uncultured Dehalococcoidaceae bacterium | reverse complement strand
GCTATATGAACATTTCCTGCCATGGCATAGTCGCACATACTGTCACCACATAAAATCCTGGGTACAGTATGGCTTGTGCCAAGACCCAGCTCTGCCGCGCAATTGCTGGCGTTTTCGTCATATAGAACTATCTTTTTAAATCTTTCCACTTCTTCGGCAACATCTGATGAAACCGTATCGACCTGTACCCTTCCTTTCTTCACTTCAAAACGAAGCGGTGACCGGAAAACGTACCCCCATCCCCGTACGGAGGCATCGACTATCACCAGCCCCTCCGTGGTGCCTTCCACCGGGGAGACAGCCGCTTCTGCATAATCTTGCATACCACCGAAACCTATATCCGATAAGGGGTGAATCGGGAGCGCTTCCCGCCCCTCCAGGCTCATAGTAATATCGGTTCCCCAGGCACTCGTCACTCTGGCGGTATTTGCCCTTGTCACTATCCCGGCCAGCTTCTCAGTTTGTGCTTTTATTTTATTCAGCTCTTCAAGGGGAATCGTGGTTCTCAAGCGGTCCTCGGAGGCTTCCGTATTCATTATGTAATGTCTGACACCGACAGCGGTCGCTTCTTTTCTGGCATTGGAATGTACTATGGTATGTCTTTCAGCGAACTCCAATACCACATCGACTTCCTTCATGGCGGCGGCAAGGCATGGCGGCGGTTCCTGACCGACAATCGTTATCGGTTGCATCATAGTCAAGACTGACTCCACATCCATCGAATTAGCCACTGCGTTAATAGCGTGAGCAATAGCCCTGGAACGGGCATAGGTATCCGTAATAACCAGAAGCTTCTGCCCGGGCTGGATTTTAACAACCTCTTTCAGTATCGTACTGGCATTATCTACAAACTCAAGCATTTTTATTTAAGCCTCCTTACCGTTTTTGTTTTCCTGGAACTCCTCAGAAACCAGCTCAAGCCCCCTGTATCGCATTCATGGAGGATGCCGCAGCTGGTCCCCGGCACTCAAAGTAAGTGTACCAGTTGTTTCAGCAAGCGTCAATAGCACAGAGATTGTTCAGCGACTCTTCCCAAATTCCCCCGAATTGAATTAAATCACCTGAGGTGTAACCGAAAGACTTTTCGTTATAAAAGTACCGAATGTCCCCGGCACATAAGCCAGTTTTGAACTTGGCAGAATGCGAGGAAGTAAGTTAAGATGAAGTAACCGGTTAAGCGGGAATTTATTATACGGGGAGGTATTGATATGAAAAGGACCGGTGTATTTTATCACGACATCTGTGGTAAAGAAGCCTATAGCAGTCTGGCAATGGGTGTTGAAGAAGGATTTCAGGGTATAAAGAAAGAGGGGCTTTTCTCCGAACCAAATGTGACCCATTTTGAATCCAGGCCAGCAACTGAAGAAGAGATTGCCAGACTCCATAGTCAGGAATGGATAGAGCATGTCAAGCAGACTCAATGGTGGAGAGTCTCACTCTATTCAGTCGGTGGAATGTTAGGAGCAACCGAAAAAGTCTTGAAAGGAGAAATCGATAACGCCCTGGTAATTGCCGGCGTAGGCGGTCACCATGCCCATCGCGACAGTGCCTGGGGCGGCTGCTATTTTAATGTTATCAGCCTCGGGATTCCGCACGCCAGAGAAATACTAAAAGCCAGGAGATTTGCCATCGTGGATACTGATACCCATCATGCTGATGGGGTGAGAGATATCTTTAAGGACGACGAGGATGTCCTGCATATCTGTTTCTGCGGCGGGCACTCATGGTATGACAACTCCGGAGAGATGACGCAAAACGAGACCAAACTCTGTTTCCCTCACGGCTCTTCAGATGAAGAGGAAATTGAGAATGTTAAGAGAGAGGTCCCGGAACGAATTAAAGAGTTTAAACCGGAACTGCTCTTCTGGTTGTGCGGCATGGACACCCACCAGGACAGTTACGGCACCAGAGCTCTAACCGAAAAATGCTATCCAAAATTAGCTGAAATTATTAAAGAAACCGCTGAACGAGTCTGTCAGGGTAAATTAATCGTCAAGACCTGCTGCAACGCCCCGCCTCAGGCGACTTCGTACGTAATGCCAAGAATCGTAAATTGCTTAGCCGAACTTGAGAAATACCCAGGTGAATAAAAACAGGCGCAGCTAAAAAGTCATGGAAATACATCGGGCAGCCTGAGCTTTACGGGTGTATTATGGAGTAAAATTTGGTATAATCGCAGAGAAAGTCTACTTGTTTACCGGAAGACTATACCGAATTCATGGTAGAGATACTGCAAAATAAGAATTCTGCCACCAGAGTCCAGATACTGGTTGAAATTGCCGTTTCTGGCCCCAGTATT
>CAYWAU010000240.1:0-2318 GCA_964456395.1 uncultured Dehalococcoidaceae bacterium | reverse complement strand
GAAAAAGATTTTCACTACCTCCGGCTCGCGGCCTTTTATACCTTCAATAAAAGGCTTGGACAGCTTAAGCTATTTGACCAACGAGACGGTACTGCAATTGAAGGTGAAACCGGATAGCCTGCTCATCATTGGCGGTGGCTATATTGCTGTCGAGTACGGGCATTTCTTTGCCGCTATGGGCACCAAGGTCACTATTCTGGAGATGGCCGACCGGCTGATCCTGCCTGAGGAGCCGGAAATATCAGAGTTGCTGAAGAAGTCATTGAGCCAGCGTATGGCTGTCCATACCGGTGCCCAGGCTACAGAGGTTAAGCGGAAGGGGAACGATGTTGCCGTTCTGGTGAAGGACAAGAATACGGGTAAGGAACAGGAGTTTAGCGGGCAAAGCGTCTTGGTTGCCGTGGGCAGGAGGTCTAACGCCGATATATTAAAGGCGGAAAATACCGGCGTGGATACGGATAAGAGGGGTTTCATCAAGGTTAACCAGCGTCTCGAGACCAGTAAGAAGAATATTTTTGCCGTCGGGGATGCTAACGGGCAGCAGATGTTCACCCATATTGCCAACAGGGAGGCACTGGTGGTGGCGCACAACGCCTTTCATGACGCCGGGCTGGAGATGGACTATAGTGCCGCCCCCCACGCCGTTTATTCCCATCCCCAGATTGCCTCGGTGGGGCTTACCGAGGAGAATGCCAGAAAAGACCACGAGATATTAGTCGGCAGGACGAAATATAACGATGTTGCCAAGGGTGAAGCCATGATGGAGAAAGAGGGGTTTGCCAAAGCCGTGGTGGAAAAAGAGAGCGGCAAGATATTAGGCTTTCATATTATAGGGCCCAATGCCCCCATACTGATTCAAGAGGTGGTTAACGCCATGACCTCGGGCGGAAACAGCGAAGAGATAGACCAGGGCATTCATATTCATCCTGCCCTTTCGGAACTAGTACCGATGACGCTTGATGGCCTGGAGGAGTCTTAGGTCTAGTCAGTAGTCACCGGATAGCCAGCGGCCACCCATGCCTTGACGCTACCCAGCACATTGTAAACCTGCGGAAAGTCAGCCCGTAACAGGATGCTGGCGCCAAGTCCCGCCCGATGGCCCACGTTGCAGATAACAGCCACCGGCTTGTCACGCGGCACCTCAGCCAATCTCTCCTCCAGGTGCCCGACATAGATGTGGAGCGCCTCCTTGATATGTCCCGATTCCCACTCGTCCTGCCCTCTGGTATCCAGCACCACCAGTTCTTCACCCCGGTCTAACTTGTCCTTCAACTGGTGCACGGAGAGCAGGGGCAGACTTTCAACGGGAAATCCAGCATTATACCAGCCCTCGGTGCCGCCTTTGAGGTAGCCATCAATATGGTCATAGCCAGCCCGTATCAGGTAGCGCACCGCTTTTTCCAGGTGACCTTCGTCCTCCAGTACCAGCAGTATTGGTTGATTATAAGACAGCACCCAGCCGGCAAAGATGGGCAGCCCCTTGAGCCAGATGCTGACGGCTCCTTTAATATGAGCGCCGCCAAAGGCAGCCGGTTCACTGGTATCAACCACCGCTGCCCCTTTTCCCATCTTTTCTCTGAACTCGGCGGGAGTGAGCGGTGAAGGCAAAGGCATACAACCCAGCAGAGGCGGGCCCTCCAAGTTATATTTCTCCATCTGGCGGAAGTAGTGAGGCCTCTCCGGCTTTTCAGCCACCTTGTGTTTTATAAAGGCGTCTCTGGTCATCTGGAGTAGCCGGTTTTGAACCCTTTCTATGCCCAGGGTGCTTTCATCCCGGTTGGCAATGTTGAGGCCACACACTGAGCCGGCACCATGGGCCGGGCACAGGATAACACCGTCGCCCAGAGGGAGGAGCTTATTAAAGATGCTGTCATAGAGATTGGCAGCCAGCCTTGGCGCCTCTTTGGGACCATAGAGGTCGGTCCGACCGACATCACCAACGAACAAGGCATCGCCGGTGAAAACCATTACCGTGGCTTCTCCGGAGGAGAGGTCGGTTAGAGCGTATGACATGCTTTCGTCAGTATGTCCCGGAGTATGGATAGCCCTTAGCCTCAGGCTGCCGATTTGGAACACCTGGCCGTCTTTTAATGCCTTGCCGTATTTCCAGTCCACCACGGGGCCGTGGTGGATTTCGGCGCCGGTGATGCTATTAAGTTCTGTGGAACCAATGACATAGTCTTCATTACGGTGTGTCTCGAAGATATGCTTTATCTTCAAGCCGTGCTGCTGGGCAAGGTCGATGTAAACCTGACGATCACGCCGGGGGTCAATTACGGCAGCCTCACTGCCTGAGCCGATGAAGTAGGAATTATGAG
>CAYWAU010000239.1:0-2339 GCA_964456395.1 uncultured Dehalococcoidaceae bacterium | reverse complement strand
CATCTTCAGCCATTTTACTCTCCCTCCAGTTGTTGAATTCTAGCCTGCAATACTCCCATAATGCCCCGGACAGGAGCCGCAAGCACACTAACCAGAGCCACGATGGGACTCTGTATTCCAGCCATGACCTGGCCTATTAACACTTCTCTTGTGGGCAATGTGGCCAGAGTCTCCACATCTCCAGAAGTCAGTAGTCTATCACTTAAGAAGCCTCCCTTGATGCCCAGGGTTGATTTTGAGGCACGTATGTATTCGGCCAGCACTCTAGCCGGCCCGGGTATCTCGCCGTAGCCGAAAGCGATAGCTAGCGGACCCTCAAACGAGTCCGCCAGTTCGTCCATGCCGACTCTCTTGGCCGCAAATCGTGCCAGTGTATTCTTTACTACCTTGTAATCAATGCCTGATTCCCTCAATTTACGGCGCAAATCATTTATCTCAGCCGTTGATAGTCCCCGGTAGTCCGTTAAAACACCAACGCTGCACTTGGAGAAAACCTCCTGCAGGCTGTCAATAATCTGCGCTTTCTTTTCTGTTGCCATCTTCTCATACCTCCTGAAATACCACCTGACTTCCCGACAAACCTACTTTATGTAAAGAAAAAGTCCCTGTGTCTACCGCACAAGGACTTAACAAAATCTGCTCTTAACCCAGAATTGCTTCTTCCTCGGCAGGCACAACACATTAAGCCCAATGGCACCCGCTGTCTCAGGACTCATGATTTTTCAGGAATGATTATTCTATTGTTAATCTATTTGAACCAGGCTACTGCTAATCTACCTGAATTTCTTACTGTTAACCTATTTTAGCACATCCCTGCCCGGATGGCAAAAAATTTTTTATTTTGTTGCTCCCTTGCGTCATTGCGAGCGAAGCGAAGCAATCCCATATAGTCATCAATAGAGATTGCTTCGTCACTACGTTCCTCGCAAGGACAATTGACGACAAGATACAACCAAAACCGAACAGAAACCTGGCAAAGCTAGCCTGAGCTTAAAGTGAGTGCCGTTGCGAGGTCAAGCTTTATACCCGGCCCCATGGTAGTGGTTATATAGGCACTTTTAACATACTGGCCTTTGGCACCGCTGGGCTTGGCTTTCACCACCGCTTCTATGACCGCCGTCAGATTGCCCATCAACATGTTGTCTTCAAAGCTGACTTTACCCAGAGGCACATGGATGATAGCTGTCCTGTCCAGTTTAAATTCCACTCTCCCTTTACGGGCATCCTCTATCACGCCGGGCAAATTATCCATAGCGACAACAGTCCCTGATTTAGGGTTGGGCATCAAGCCCCGCCTCCCCAGAATTTTGCCAAGTTTGCCCACCTTACCCATCATCTCCGGGATGGCAATAGCCGTATCGAAATCTATCCAGCCTTCTTCAATCTTTTTAATCAGGTCATCACCGCCGACAAAATCGGCTCCGGCACCCTGGGCAATCTTCTCCGACTCCCCCTGGGCAAAAACCAGGACCCGCACCTTCTTACCCAACCCATGGGGCAGAAGCGCTACCCCCCGCACCTGCTGGCTGGCGTTACGCGGGTCAAGACCCATCCGAAGGTGAAGTTCAACGGTTTCATCAAAGCTGGCGTGCGCTGACTTCCTGGCCAGCTCAACCGCTTCCTGAGGTTGATATGCCTTGGTCCGGTCAATTTGTGTGGCTGCTTCCAGATATTTCCGGCCGTGTTTTACCATACTACTCCACCTTGATACCCATGCTCCGGGCAGTCCCCTCAATAATTCGTTCCGCAGCTTCAATGCTGTTGGCATTCAAGTCCTTGGTCTTAAGTTCGGCAATTTCATGGAGCTTCCCCCTGGATATTGTACCGGCTACCTCATGCCCCGGCCGGCCACTTGCCTTTTCCTCACCCAGTGCCTTCTTCAATAAATCAGACGTCGGCGGTGTTTTAGTAATGAAGGTAAACGTCCTGTCCTCGTAGACAGTTATTTCCACCGGTACAATGGAGCCAACCTGGTTGGCAGTGCGGTCGTTATAATCCTTGCAAAAGCCCATGATATTGAGTCCATGCTGTCCTAAAGCCGGACCCACCGGAGGCGCCGGATTCGCCTGCCCGGCAGGAATCTGTAATTTAATTATCGCTTTTACCTTTTTTGCCATCTCATCTCCCCAAATCCATCACAGTTTATCTATCTGCAAAAAGTCAAGCTCCACCGGCGTTTCCTTGCCAAAAAGTGACAGAAAGACTTTAATCTTACCCTTTTCCATGTTTATCTCATCAACTACACCGACAAAATCAATAAACGGGCCGTCAGTTACCCTGACACTCTGCCCCTTGCGGAAACCAACCTTAACCTTGGGAGCTTCGGCTGACATCTGCTT
>CAYWAU010000238.1:0-2339 GCA_964456395.1 uncultured Dehalococcoidaceae bacterium | reverse complement strand
CCTGCCGCAAAAAGATGTGTGCCTGTCTTCAGTTCGGCTACTTCATTGTTCCCTGCCAGTATGAATGGGACTAGATTACCCTTCTCTACCTTGATAAAAGTAAGACCGGTCGTATTGTCGGTTCTGGAAACCGAGGCTTCCAAAGGGTATCCGTTACTGAGTACCACTTCCAGTTGCTCAATTTCAGAGACATCAGCGAGAAAGGTTATGATGCTACCATCTGACCTGAATATAAAACCGGAGTTCTGGCCGGCCCTGCCTCCGGAAAGTTGCGACTTCACCATCACCACCGGCTGTCGGGTAACTTTAGTTGAGACTTCAAACCTTGCTGAAGCTATCACCGTATTATCAAGGTAGACTCTCAGTTCGTAGTTACCCGGGTCAGCAGGGAGCATCCACGGATTCTGAAAACCCGCGAGAGTAGCTCGCCCCGGCTCAAATGGCCCCAAATCACCCGGCAAACCTGCTTCTACTTCTTCGCCGGTATCTCTGTTGAAAAAGGTATACCTGGAAAACGTAATGTCTGTCTCAAGGTGCTCGCTTATCCTGAGCCCCAGATACATTCTGTCTCCCAGATTGAAGACCCTCTGTATCCGGTCGGGATGTGGATCTATCTTTCTATCCCAAGCCCAGACACCTGTTGGTGGAGGAGAACCAGACTCTGCCGGGAATATGGTTATGACCTCAATGATGTCGGGTGTACTTTGCTGACACCCAACTGGGGCTAGTAGAACCGGAAACATTAAAACAACCACGCATAAAGCGATTAGTTTTTTCGTCATCTTAAAACCCTCTTCTTAATCTAGGGGTATCTTGAACTCCTAAGAGCCCTAACACACTCTAGAGTCATCATGCCAGTCATCCAAACTTATCAACACTCACCTCGCGTAAGCAATTATTCGCCAGCGAGGACTGAGGCGACCTTCTCTTCAATTATGGATATATCCATCGTCTTACCTTTAAAGTTGATCGCTGTGTTGTCTTCTAAGAGGAACTTTCCTGGAATGCTGGTCGAAACCTTATAAATGGTGGTAGGATCGGTCCCTTCAGGAACTGCTTCAACGTACACAGTGTCTGCCGGGGGTACATATAAGAATAACAAAACCTCCTCTCCCACAGTAAAATCGGGATCTACTCCTTCCGCGAGAAAATATTCATTTCCGATTTTTCCACCCAATACCCTGACGGCGATAAATTTGGAGCCATGCCCTCCGAAAAGATATTGTTTCACCTGGATTATAACATCTTGATATATGATTTCCGGCGGCACAGGCGCAGGATTTTTAGCTCGTTTCGCCGGTAATATATCAGTGACTCTCCCGATGACGCCAGCATCTGATAGTCTAATAATTTCTTCAATCGGTAATAATGGATATGATCCGGCGGCACCTATGATGCCCTTTTCTCCTGGTAAAGGGGTGAAATTTGTGGTCTTTGGTGTTTGTGTGAGTGGTGGCCCCGGAGCGGGAGCGGGGGCTGTGGCTGGGGTTGTCTCTTTGTCACAGGCTACTAACATAGATAGCAAAAATACCACCAAAATTCCTATTACTATCTTCCTCATCTTTTCACCTCCTTCGCTACTCCAGCAGTATCCTGAACTCCCAGGGACCTTCAAAACCCTGGCCCGGCGGTCCCCCTTCACTCAACCTTAGAATCCGGAAAATCAACTCCTTGGCGTCGCTGGGCACCGGGTCGAGGTTATTCCAGGTATGTCTTATGCCATTGTCCAGAAAGCGGATTCCAGATGAACCTGCTTTTTTTACAGCACCGCCATCAATACTGTACTCAGCCTCGGCTTGGATCCACATCGAAGGTGCTGGGGCTGTCTGCCCCGGCGGCAGATTGTAGCCCGGCGGACTATTGAACGCGTAGACTGTCATCCCTGAGGAATTTAGCTCGATGCGCTCCAGTGTGACTGTGATGTCGTTTACTGTCTGCGACTGTTCGGGTTCGATGGTTTTTTCCACCGCCCCTTGGGGGTATTGAATCAGCACGCGGGTCCCCGGGGTGAAAGTTATTCTGCTGTCTCCTTGCCTGGCGTTAATTTCTCCAAAGATGATATTGTACCAGCCGGGCGGGACTTGTTCTCCGTTTGTATCCTTCTGGTCCCAGGTAAAGTCAAAGGTTATCGTTTCATCGGGACTTAATTCCCGTGGTTGCGTACCACCCGCCACCAGGAAAAGCGTCCGGTCAAAGTCCATCCGTGGCGTCACCCGTATCTGCGGTGGGTACGGACTAAAGGTAATCGTCTCCGCGGACACGTTGGTGATTGTCAGACTCACCTCTATTAACTCCCCCGGCAGATAATGAGCGTCTTCGGGGGTCACGCTTCTCTCAAA
>CAYWAU010000237.1:0-2339 GCA_964456395.1 uncultured Dehalococcoidaceae bacterium | reverse complement strand
TGGGCTACCGGTGAATTAACACTAACCTCAGCGTATCTCATCCCAGACTCCAGAGGGTGGCTGTGACTCCGCCCAGCATCAGAGAGAGTTTTTAGTGGCTATGGTTAAGACGTTTCGTTCTCTTGCTTTTGTTCTTCTTCCTCTACGACCGCTCCTGCTTCCGGTTCCTTCTCCAAAACTGGCTCATCTTCCAGCTTCTCCTCAACTGCCCCGGTCTCCTGTTCCAAGACCGGTTCCGGCACCGCTTCCGCCTTCTGTTCCTCTTCAGGGACTTCTGCCCGGGCTTGTTCCGCCTCAAGGACCGCCTCAGCCTCAGGCGCTTCTTCCGGTGCCGACGCTTCCTCCGTCACAGCTTCAGGTTTCTCCTCCATTTCAGCTTCGGGGACTTCCTCCGCTACCGCTTCCGGCTCTGCCTCCAAGATAGGTTCCAGGATTTCCTCTGGCTCCGGTTCCAGCACTTCCTTCCCGATCTTTTTCACCTTCCTGTCCACCCGCTTTATCTTCCGGCGGGCTTCCTTTCCGCTGAGCCTGCGCAGATAGTAAAGCTTGGCACGGCGTACTTTCCCGTGGCGTACTATCTCCACTTTTTGCACATGCGGCGAATACAGCAGGAAGGTGCGCTCGACACCTATGCCAGAGGCAACATGCCTCACCGTAAAATTGGCACCGGTACCTCCACGCCGCATCTTAATGACCACACCCTGAAATACCTGGATGCGTTCCTTACCTCCCTCTACTATCTTGGCACTGACCTTCACTGTGTCACCGGGGGCAATGTCAGGAATTTTAGGATTTTTTTTGATTTCAACAAGTGATGCAATATCCATTCTAAGACTCCCTATCCAAATTTAACTGAGACCGCTTGGTTGTCAGGCGTTCTACCAATTGTTTATCCTCAAGGCCCAGATTCACCTTATCCAGCAATTCCGGACGGCGCTCCAGAGTTCGCCGGATTACCTGCTCACGGCGCCACCGGGCAATCTGGGCATGGTTCCCCGAGAGTAGAATCTCAGGCACCGACCACTCTCTATAGACAGCCGGGCGAGTGTACTGGGGGTATTCCAGCAGACCGCCGGTGTGAGAATCATCCAGCGGCGAAGCCTCTGCGCCGAGTACCCCCGGCAGCAGCCGGATTATAGCGTCAATTACCACCATGGCGGGAACCTCGCCGCCGGTCAGCACATAATCACCAATGCTTATCTCATCGGTAGAAAGGTGCTCCCGCACCCGCTCGTCAACCCCCTCATAGTGACCACAAATAAGAACCAGATGAGTGTACAGCGACAGCTCCTGAGCAATTTGCTGGGAAAAGGGGCGTCCCTGGGGGGTAAGCAGTATAAACGGCAATTCACCGGCGGCTTCTTTGATACCGGCTTTTACCGACTCCACCGCTTCAAAAATTGGCTCGGGCTTAAGTACCATGCCGGAGCCACCACCGTAAGGATAATCATCAACAGTACGGTGCTTATCATGAGTATAGTCCCGTATATTATGCAGGTTGAGGCTAACCAGTCCGTTATCAACCGCCCGCTTGAAAATACCGAAGCCGAACGGGACTTCAAACATCTGCGGAAATAGCGTTAAAATATCAATACGCATTGCCCTAACCCCTCCCGGCATCCTGATAGGTATGTTCGGTTACCTCTCCTTTAATGATTCCCACAGCATGAGGGACAGCCGGCAGTACCACCTCAAGGCATTCCCGAACTGCTTTGGGACTACCGGGCAGGTTGATAATGAGACACTTCCCCCTGACCCCGGCAGCAGCCCGGCTAAGTACCGCCATCGGCGTCTTCTCCAGGGATTTAACCCTCATCGCTTCAGCAAAACCGGGCACGCTTTTATCTATCACCGAGAGCGTCGCTTCCGGGGTAACATCACGCTGGCTCAATCCGGTACCGCCAGTGGTTAGAATGACATCCACCCCACCCTTATCAGCCCACTCGACAAGCTTACTGGCAATAACCTCCTGTTCATCAGGAATAACCTCGTACTTAGCGACACTGCTATCCAATTTAAACAAGCTATCCCTGACCACTGCGCCGCTCTTGTCCTGGCGCTGTCCCAGCGACCCCTTATCACTAATAGTAAGTATACCGACAGTAAACATAACAGCTTCTCTGAAAACAAACTATATTTTACCACATATGAGGCTCACATTGAAACTCCAGGTTTTATAATCGCCTTTTTGGGGTATGACCCCTCAATAAAATGGCTATTTTCCCCCCAATGGGGCTAAAAATACCAGAAAAATATCACAAATTTATCATATTTTTTAAGAAATTGTGCTAAAAGACTTGACAAAGGGGGGGTAGTGTGCTATAAAATGGCGAGAAGTG
>CAYWAU010000236.1:0-2348 GCA_964456395.1 uncultured Dehalococcoidaceae bacterium | reverse complement strand
CCTCGCCACCAGCGGTTGCCCCACCAGCCCCAGCGGCACCTTCTGAGGTAAACGTATCTCTTAACACACAGAATGAAGGCATCTGGGTGAGCGGCAGCGGTAAGGTAGCCGTCACACCGGATATTGCCGTCTTGCAGCTTGGCATCGAGGCGCAGGAACTGACCGTCGCCGAGGCGGAAGCTAAAGCCTCGGAAGCCATGGACAAGGTAAAGACGGCCTTGACCGATAACGGCGTGGCGGAGAAGGACATCCAGACGCAGAACTTCCGCATCCGCCAGAGAACGCGCTGGGACGACGAGCAGCAGATGGAGGTAGTCGTCGGCTACCGGGTGACCAACGATGTCATCGCCAAGGTAAGAGACCTGGGGAGAGTCAGCGATATTATTGAGGCTGTGGTTGCAGCGGGCGGTGACTATACCCGCATCGATGACTTGGGCTTTACCGTTGAGGACCCGACCGCTTACTACGACGAGGCCAGAGAAAAAGCCATGGCCGATGCTAAAGAAAAGGCGGAGAAGATTGCCGAGCTAGCCGGTATGAAGCTGGGCACGCCGACCTACATTAACGAAAGCGCCTCCACCCCTTACCTCGGCGGAATGGGCTATGGTATAGCAGTACCGGCTCCGGCTCCCGCCCCGGTTATCGTCGAGACACCAATGCCCATCAGCCCCGGAGAGGTCGAGATAACCATCAACATGCAGGTGGCCTACGGTATAACGAAAAACGAAAATAGTCCTTATATTCCTCCAGCGAGTGAAGGTAAAGTCTATATTGAGGGCGATAATAAGCCAGAGTAATAAAGGTATCCCTAGTGATAGACTTCGGGCAGAGCCGGCCCCATTTCTCTCTGGCATTAGAAAGGCTCCTGCCCGGGGCCTCTTTTACTTAAACGTTTTGACCAGTATATTGAGATAAATAGAGAGGCATAGCTCTATAATGTGATTAGCTCATATATGACATATTTAGAAATGACTTATATTAAGAAATTACGGCGCTTTTTGAAACGTGTTGTCGCCTGGAGATAGCCGGAAATGAACAATTTCTCTTTAAAGGTTCTATAAATAATAGGGGTCAGATGCCAGAAATAATTGAGCAATGGCAGCACGGTGATGTGAATGCCTTCGAAACGCTCTACCGGCAGTATGAGAGGCTGGTTTTCAAAACGGCTTACCTCATCACCGGCAGTAAAGAGGTTGCTGAGGATGCCTTACAGGAGGTGTTTATCTCCGTCTGGAAGTTCCGGCATATTTATGACCCGAACAAAGGCAAGCTCACCACCTGGTTACATCGCATCACCGTCAACGAATGCTCAAGAAAAAAGTCCCGAAAAGCGTCAACCACCGTCTCACTTGAAGAAAAGGGGATTGACCTGCCGGAAATGAAGCGCTCTCAGCCGGATGACATACTGGTCAGCAAGATGGAATACGAGCGGCTGCTCCAGGCGATGGATAATCTGGATATGAAGCACCGTTCGGTACTGGTATTGAGATATTTTAATGACCTTTCTTATCGGGAGATTGCGGAGGCGCTGGAGATACCGCTGGGAACGGTAAAGTCCCGGCTCAATCAGTCACTCCGGTATTTGAAAGAACAGATGAACCCAGGGGAGGCGTCAGCGTGAGGGAAGAGGAGATGAACTGCAAAGAAATATGTGAGCTTTTAACGGCCTATCTTGACGGCGAGGTTACGCCGGAAGAGAAGGCATATATCGAAGCGCACCTGACCGGCTGCCCGCAGTGTCATGCCGAGCTTGAAGCCCTATCAGCCATGCAGGCGAATCTGAGCGGTGTCCTGAAATCAATGGCCGAGGAAGTTTCTCCCTCTGCTCAGGCGTGGGAAAAGGTGCAAGCCCGCTTGGAAACAACGGGCAGCTGGCTTGACGGTCTGCGCCGTTTGCTATCGGGCGGAACGATATGGCGAGCAGCAACTGCCTCTGTGGTAATAATCATCCTGGTAGTCGTGGCCGCTGTCTGGCAGTTTGGTGGAGTCGGGCAAGCACCCCAAATTCCTGCCCCAGCTCCTGCTCCGGCACCGGCACCCGCCCCAGCACCTGAACCTACGCCAACGCCAGCACCCGAACCTACGCCGGCGCCTACGCCTACGCCATCTCCGACCCCACCACCCCCTAGGCCAGCAGCATCACCTCCACCATTGCAAGTGAGTGCCATTCCTGACGATGGTTATTATCTGCTGGGGCAGCCGGTAGAGATTGAGTTCTCGTATACCAATACGGCTTCGGAGCCGATTACCGTGAGTCCGTTTCCCTCGAAGATACAAATTATGTTGCCCAGACCATACGAGGTAGTTCGTTCCTTTGCCTCCGGCACACGAGAAATAGTGCTAGAACC
>CAYWAU010000235.1:0-2358 GCA_964456395.1 uncultured Dehalococcoidaceae bacterium | reverse complement strand
GACGGGGGATGAGTGGCTATACTTTTGACGAGATAACCAAGGACAAACCGGAGAAATCGCTGCTTATGCCCCTGAAGAAGCGGGCGGGGCGCAATAACCGCGGCAAGATAACGGTTCGACATCGGGGCGGAGGGGCGAAGCGAAGGCTCCGCGTGATTGACTTCAAGCGGGATAAGCTGGGGATTCCCGGCCAGGTGGCTTCTGTTGAATATGACCCCAACCGCACGGCGCGCATCGCACTCATTTACTATGCCGACGGGGAAAAACGCTATATCCTGGCACCATTGGGACTTAATGTTGGTGATACCGTGATGTCAGGCAGTGATGCTGAAATAAAGCCGGGAAATGCTTTGCCCATGAGGTCAATCCCGACAGGTACTCAGATACATAATATTGAACTGCAGAGAGGGAAAGGCGGTCAGATAGTACGGAGTGCCGGGGCATCAGCTCAATTGATGGTAAAGGAAGGTGAATACGCCCTGCTCCGATTGCCATCGGGTGAGATCCGGCGTGTCCGCAGCGACTGCCTGGCTACTATCGGCCAGATAGGGAATGCGGAACATCAGAATATCAGTCTGGGTAAGGCAGGCCGCAGGCGGCACATGGGCTGGAGACCCACCGTGAGGGGCTCAGCCATGAGCCCGCGTGACCATCCGCATGGCGGTGGGGAAGGCAGAGCACCGATTGGCCTGCCCGGACCGAAGACACCCTGGGGCAAACCAGCCCTGGGCTATAAAACGCGTAAGCCGAAGGCTTCAGACCGGATGATTGTTAAACGTAGAGGAAAGTAGGCGGATAGAGAGGTAAAATGTCAAGGTCAACCAAAAAAGGCCCGGCTGTTGACGACAAATTAATGAAGAAGGTGGATGCCGTCATACGCTCGGGCAAGAAGGCGGTGATAAAGACGTGGGCACGCTCGTCAACCATAATGCCGGGGATGGTAGGACTGACTATTGGCGTCCACGATGGCAGGA
The DNA here is from genome assembly GCA_964456395.1 of uncultured Dehalococcoidaceae bacterium. Taxonomy (GTDB): domain Bacteria; phylum Chloroflexota; class Dehalococcoidia; order Dehalococcoidales; family RBG-16-60-22; genus CAYWAU01. The sequence goes on along the minus strand of CAYWAU010000235.1, from coordinate 1,384 downwards.
GACACGTGCCCATCTATATCAACGAGAACATGGTAGGCCATAAACTGGGCGAGTTCGCCGCCACGCGAACCTTCAGGGGACACGTTGGCAGGTCGGACAGAGTTTCACAGGTGAAAAAGAGAAAGTAGATGAATCATCGCCTGATACAGGTGTAAGATAATATGGAAGTTAGAGCCATAGCTAAGGATACAGGAATACCCGCCAGCAAGGTGCGTCCGCTGGTCAACATGGTGCGGGGTAAAAAGGTAGATGAGGCGTTGACACTGCTCAGGTTTACGCCGACACCGAAGGCGAAGGTTATCGCCAAGCTGGTACAGTCAGCGGCGGCCAATGCTGAAAATAATTATCAGATGGATACCGCCGACTTGCGGATTACCAGCATCTTTGCCGATGAAGCCCGGAGTATGCGGAGGCAACGACCGCGGTCCAGGGGTCGAGTAAGTCCCATCCGGAAGCGGTCCAGCCATATTACGGTTATAATTGCTGAGGAGGTTTAATTGGGGCATAAAGTTCACCCGACAGGTTTCAGGCTTGGGGTCATCAGAGACTGGCAGTCGAAGTGGTATAGCGAGACACATTATGCCGAATTCGTGCATGAAGATAACAAGCTTCGGGAGACGATTAAAGCCAAATATCCTGAAGCCGCTATATCGCTGATGGAGATTGACCGCCAGGCCAAGGATGTGACCATAACTCTGTATACGGCCCGGCCCGGCATCGTCATTGGACGGGGAGGACAGCGGGTTGACGAGATGAGGCTTTATCTGGAGGGTCTCATCGGGAAGAGGATTCGTTTGAATATTCAGGAGATTCGGCAGCCAGAGCTGGATGCCTATCTGGTGGCCAAGGCGGTGGCGGAGCAGATTGAGCGTCGGGTGGCTTACCGGAGAGCCGTAAAACAGGCTATTTTTCGCACCATTCAGGCCGGGGCTAAAGGAATAAAGATAAGTTGCGCCGGCAGACTGGGTAACGCTGAGATAGCCCGTCGCCAGACTTCACATCAGGGACAGGTGCCTCTGCACACGTTGCGGGCTGATATTGATTACGGTTTTACCGAGGCACATACCACTTTGGGTCGGATTGGAGTAAAAGTCTGGATATATAAAGGACAGATCCTGCCCGAAGCCAAGATTTTAGAGGTTGCAGAGGAAGCAGTCGAGGCAGTTGCCGAGAGCACCGAGGCGGCTCCGGCTGCAGAGACGGAAAAAGAGCCGGTCGAGGCAGTTGCCGAGAGCACCGAGGCGGCTCCGGCTGCAGAGCCGGAAAAGAAACCGGCCAGGGCAGTAGCCAGAAAGACAACCAAGGCAGCCGCCACTGCGGAATCGGAAAAGAAGCCGGCCAAGGCAGTTGCCAGAAAGACAACCAAGGCAGCCGCCACTGCGGA
>CAYWAU010000234.1:0-2498 GCA_964456395.1 uncultured Dehalococcoidaceae bacterium | reverse complement strand
CTGACTGTGCTGATGGTGCCAGGGTAACTCTGTTTAAGGACTCAAAAAAGATAGGTGAAGCCGTGACCGATAACTATGGCGATTTTAAATTTGATAACCTCGAAGAAAATAGTGGCAGATATAGCCTCGAGGTATCTTGTGAGGGCTATGAAAAGAAAACCCTGGAGGTCGACTTGACGACGAGTAAAAATGTGGGCACAATCCTGGCGAAATCCCGCGCCGAAAGCCGTGAAAGTTAAAAGGGGGAACTCTATCAAAAAGCGTTACGCTTATTCTGTGAATTTAAAAAGGCTTCGAGCGAGCCTGCGTTCAAGGTCAGACTCAAACTGGTACCGGTGTGGTGTCTAATTGTGCTTGACATTCTCATCATTAGGAGTATACTATGCAATGACCCCTAGGTTAAAGATGATAATTTTAGAGGAGGCGCCTATGGAATAAAAAGACTAGTGAACCATGACCAAGACTTCCCGTTCTAATAAGAGGAGGCAGACATGAAAAAGTATATTTTAATTCCGCTGGCGATTATACTAACAAGCGCCTTGATTTTCGGCGGTTGTGCCGAACCAGCCCCCGCACCGGCACCGGCACCAGCTCCGGCTCCCGCTCCCGCACCAGCCCCAGCACCGCCTGAAGTGATAACCCTGAGGTATGCTGACCAGAACCCGAAGGGTGGCTGGGAAGGAGAGCATGCCATGCAGCCATGGATAAAGGCGATGGAGAAAGCCACTGATGGCGCGGTAAAATTTGAGATATACGATGCCCAAACACTTTGCAAGGGACCGGATACCTGGGAAGCTCTTAAGGGCGATGTTGCTGACGTCGCCTGGTGTTTCCACGGTTACTGGGCAGGTATGACGACACTGGCTGATGCTATAAGCCTGCCTTCTTTAGATTTTAAGAGTGCTGAGCATGCCAGCGGCATACTGTGGCAGCTCTACGAGAAATACCCGTCAATTCAACAGCAGTTCGCCGATAATCACGTGTTGTTGACCTGGACCAGCAATCCGTATTTCCTGATAACGTCCGAAAAGCAAATCAAGACACTGGACGACTTACAAGGCACCAAGATAAGGCTAACCGGGGGACCGCCTACTGAACTGGGAAAGATGCTCGGCATTTCTCCGGTAATGGTCGGTATGCCTGACACCTACACTGACCTCCAGAAGGGGGTAATGGACGGCATGATGATACCCTGGGAGGCAATCTACAGCTTCAGGCAATACGAAGTGGTCAAATATTATACCTTTTTCCCCAGTTTTGTCGTCTACTTTACCCAGTCATTTAGCCTTAACGCCTGGAACAAACTGCCCCCCGATGTCCAGAAGCAGATAGAGAGCGTCTGCGGACTTGAAGGCTCCAAGTTCTGGGGTAAGAACATGTTTGATACTGCTGAGGGTGCGGCCAGGGAAGTTATCAAGAAGGGTGACTATCCGATGATTGAAACCACCCTTTCGGCTGCGGATGCAGCGAAGCTGAAGGAAATGTCCGAGCCCTTATGGGAGAAGTGGGTAAAGGATAACGAGGCTGCCGGACATTCCGATGCACAGGGAATATTGGATACAACTCTGGACCTGATAAAATAACCATGTGAGAAATAGCCGGGAATGTGGTTAAGCAAGATAGCTGATTCGCTTAATAGATTTATACACCCGGCAGCAAGATTGTTACATAGCGCAGGGGTGAGTGTCCTTGCTATATTAATGGTGCTTACAGCAAGTGACGTCACCCTGCGCTACGTTTTTAATCGGCCGATAGTCGGCTCTTATGACTTAACTGAATATATGATGGCGATTGTGGTCTCCTTTGGCCTGGCCTACTGCGCTTTCTTTAAAGGCCACGTCAGGGTGGACCTTATCATCAGCCATTTTCCACAGCGCCTGCAGGCAACTATTGACAGTATCACTGGACTGTTTGGTGTCATCCTGTTTTCCCTGATAACCTGGCAAAGTTTTGAATATATGGCACTCCTGTTTGATTCAGGATTGAAGTCTACAGTGCTGCTTATTCCTCGTTTTCCTTTTGCCGGTCTGGTCTGTCTAGGCAGCGCCTTTCTTGCCATAGTGTTGCTGGCAAATTTTCTTGAATTTCTATCTCAGGCGGTGCGGAAGTGACGCCGCTTACCGTAGGCATAATCGGCATCTGTGTCCTTCTTGTGCTCCTTTTCTCCCGTATGCCTATTGGTTTTGTCATGGGGCTGGTGGGCTTTGCCGGCTTTGCCTACCTGTCAGGCTTTGACGGTGGCCTTGGTGTCCTGCGGACAGTTGTCTACAGCACTTTTGCCGATTATAACTTGAGTGTCATCCCTCTTTTTATTCTTATGGGTTCGTTCTGTTACTTTGCCGGACTGAGTAAGGACCTTTATGACACTGTCCATAGCTGGCTGGGTCAATTACGCGGTGGTCTGGCCATGGCTACCGTTGGTGCCTGTGCCGGCTTTGCCGCTATCAGTGGCTCCAGCCTGGCGACAGCGGCCACTATGGGCACGGTGGCTCTGCCGG
>CAYWAU010000233.1:0-2522 GCA_964456395.1 uncultured Dehalococcoidaceae bacterium | reverse complement strand
ACCACTATGGCGCCAAACATATTTATCGTAGTCCCCGCAAGATGGTCAGCCGTTGGAGGCAGCATCAAAAGCGCTTTTATGGCATAGATGCCGATAGCCACCAGCAGCAGACGAATGGGCCACAGTGCCGCCTGGAGCACCAACCTCAATCGTGCTTTCTCCTCCGTGTCCTCAAGGGCAGCAGTAAGATTTGAGAGAAAGCTATTGAGAAGCTTTCCCCCGGTAGAGATGATTATCAGTGCCGCCAGAACGGCCAGGTAGCGCCACCAAGGTGATTTCAATAACCATTCAGGAAAAAGGGGTTTCTGGGTGTAAACGAAAATCCCCGCCGCTACAATAATCCCGATTATCCTCAGAATACTCTTTAAATTCTTGACGGTATGTTCCGAGACTCTATCCCTTACGTTGGGGGGTAAGGCAAGGAAAAGAAGGTCCAGTAGTCGTACCATTTGGAAAAACAGGAATATGAAAGCTAAGGCAAACAAGAATGCCTCCAATCCGTGGAGGAGCGCAGTCAGCTGTTTCGGTAGATGGAGAGGAACCTCTGCCACCCTCAGTACCAAGGCGGCAAAGAACAAGCGTAGCGCAGGAAGAAAACCCGACAAATGTGGAACCCACTGGTCAAACTCTTTTTCCTTCAGGATGGTTTCAATGCGCCGATTAGCGTACCGCCAGAGCAATTCCAATGCCAGGAAACCCGCAAATACTATAACAAGCGAAACCGTGAACTGCCAAAGCTCATTACCTGTCGATACCTTTTCTAGCAGTGTAACAAAGCGATTAAACAAGTTCTCTATATTTTTCATGGTTTGTCTCCTTGAACAAGAGCATTAAATCTGCTTTTCCTGCAGGTTTTTGGAAAGGGTGCCTCCTTAATCGATTTAAATAAATACTCCATACTAAGCCTTCTGAATTAAGAAGTTAGGACCTGTGAGATAGGACAATAATAACCTAAAATGCCATTGAGTCCTTTAGAAATCTACAATGAGTGATGTTAGAAATACTTTATCCGTATGTTCAATATCCGGGGATGGCAGTTTATTCTGATAGGCAATAGTATAGCTCATACCCAGTGAGACACTTCCTGCAACCTTGACTTCCAATGCAGTTTCAGAATTTACAAAATACCTATCACTATCCTCAAATGATACAAGGTAGTCCGCGTTCTGCTTGAAGAGCAGATTTTCCCTGATCAGCCACACATAGTTGATCGCCAGTTTTCTTGAAATGTAGGAATCTGAGCGTTTATCAGCTTCCGTATATTTGTCGTAGGAATAAAGAATGCTGATAAGGCCTTTCAATCCATGCGTTGCCGTCTTGATAAGGTCATAGCCTAGTCCAGGGCCTCCAGTGATTCTATAATCATAGCCGGAGAATTTATCTCGTAGATAATTTGCAGTTACGAAGCCGAATAGCTTTTTCCTTAACACTCGTTCCCAGCGGCCATCAAGAAGCGATTTGTTTGCGGTTTCCTCACCTCTTTCCTCCGCATGTAAAACGGTCCCTTTGAGGTAATATCTGTGTATTTCTTCTTCCTTTTTAGCATCCAGTTTACCGGAGAGGGTCTGAGTGTCGGTGTTACCGGAGGCGGTCACAGAGGAGAATTCGATTCGTGTTTTCCAAGGCGCTTGATCCATTTCATCTTCGGCTCGAGCATTACGTGTTTCAGATAACAGCATGCCCCAGCTTAAGCATACTGCTAAAGGTATTTGTAAAAATGACCAATGTAAACCCATGGATCCCCTCCTGACGAGTTATCCTCAGTAGTCGGGATTATCTGATTCAGGACCTCTCATTTCCCTCGCACTCAACTCATTGGCGAACCACACCACGTGCTGCGGAAAAGGAATCTCGATTCCTTCTTTCTCCAGCGCCTGCTTTATCTTCCACAGAAGCTCCATCTTTACCCCAAACCACTCAGTAGCCGGTGCCCAGATCCTCGCAATAATATTGACGGAGCTATCCCCGAGGTTGTCGACGAAGACCATGGGCGCCGGATTTATGAGGACCAGAGGGTGCTCTTGAATGAGATTCTTTATAATCTCGATGGCTTTATCCGCATTGTCGCTGTACCGAATCCCGATCACATACTCAAACCTTCTGGCCACATTTACGGCATAATTGGTAATGTTCGCAGTGAAGATTTTTTGGTTGGGCAGCCTCACGAGCGGCCCGTCAAAGGTCCGCAGGGTGGTAGAGATTATCCGAATATCTTCCACAATTCCTACGGTCCCGTCTATATTTACCACATTGCCGATCGCAAATGGCCGCTCAACCATGAGGAAAAGCCCTGATATCAGGTTCCCTATGACGCTCTGGCTGGCAAACCCGATAGCCAAACCAGCAATCCCCCCCGCAACCAGCAATCCAGAGAGTTTCACCCCGAGCAGCGGGAGAACAATAATCAAAGCAATAATAAAAATGCTGTACGAGGTGACTTTCACCAGGACCTCGAGGTGTCCCTTGCTGACCTTTTCCCTAAGAAACCTTCTGAGATATAGCGAGAGCGCCTTGGCTATTAC
>CAYWAU010000232.1:0-2523 GCA_964456395.1 uncultured Dehalococcoidaceae bacterium | reverse complement strand
ACGGAGGTAATGGAAAAGCTTAAAGGCAGATTTACCGACCTTGACTGAGCCAGCGGTGAGGGCTATTATTAGACTGGAGCTATAGCCGCGGTAAGTATAAGCGGTTTTACCGGTAGTATTTGATTTTGGAGTTCTATTGCACCATAATAAACTCCTGCTGGCGACAAACAATAAGGCTAAGGTGCATGAGTATAAAAGCCTGCTCCAGGGTATTCCTTACGAAATAGTGACACTGTCCGAGCAGGGCATCACCACAGAAGTTGAAGAAGTCGGAGGAAGCCTGGAGGAAAACGCCAGAATAAAGGCAATAGCCCTGGCTGCCGAAAGCCAGCTATTATCTCTGGCTGATGACTCGGGACTGGAGGTTGATGCTCTGGGTGGTGAGCCCGGCCCGCTGTCAGCTCGTTATGCTGGCGAAGGGGCCTCGGATATAGAGAGAATAAACTACCTGCTGGCACGACTCAAGGATGTGCCCGGGGAGGAGCGGGCAGCCCGCTTCAGGTGTGTGATTGCTGTAGCCACACCCGATAAGGTGGTGGAACTTTGCTCAGGAGAGTGCCGGGGACTTATCACCACGGCACCGAGGGGTGATTACGGATTCGGCTATGACCCGGTCTTTTACCTGCCTGAGCTGGGTAAAACCATGGCGGAACTACCGCTGGAGCTTAAAAATAAGGTTAGCCATCGGGGGCAGGCAGCCAGAAAAGCCCGTGAACTGCTGAAGAAATTAAGCATTATGCAAAAATAGCTTATTATAAATAATATTGAGTATAATATATAGAGTAGATTATTGGAGTAAGTATTACCATGACCGGACTTTCTGATTCATTTCAGCGCCCCATAAATTATCTGCGCATCTCGGTAACCGACCGCTGTAACCTGCGCTGTATTTACTGCATGCCGGCGGAGGGTGTCAGCCTGATGTCGCATAACGACATTCTCAGCTATGAAGAAATCTACACCGTGGTTAAAGCGGCTTCAGAGATGGGTATAAACAAGGTCAGGCTTACCGGTGGTGAACCCCTGGTAAGGGCAGGACTGCCGGAGCTGGTGCAGCTGATAGCCAGCATAGATATTATAGATGATATTTCCCTGACGACCAACGGTACCATACTGGCGCAACACGCCGCCGAACTCAAACGGGCAGGCCTGCGGAGAGTTAATATCAGCCTGGATACCCTCAAACCTGACAGATTTGAGCAGATTACCCGCTGTGGTAATCTTGAAGATACGCTAGCAGGTATGGAGGTTGCCAAGACGGTAGGGCTTAACCCGGTTAAAATCAATATGGTGGTCATGTCCGGGATTAATGATGATGAACTCCCCGATTTCGCCGCTAAGTCTATCAACGATGGGTGGCACGTGCGCTTTATCGAGCTTATGCCTCTCAATGGCAACGAGTCGGTTACTTCCAGACTTGTCTCCGTCAGCGATATGAGACGTCGTATTGAATCACTGGGTAAACTGGAGCCCTGCCTGGTCAATGTTGGCAACGGACCGGCCAAATACTTCCGCCTGCCCGATGCTACCGGCACCATTGGTTTTATCACGCCGGTTACGGAACATTTCTGCTACCACTGCAATCGGCTCCGCCTGACCGCCGACGGCAAGCTCCGCCCTTGCCTGTTAAGTGAGGAGGAGATAGACCTGCGGGGGGCTCTGCGTATTGGCGCCTCCGCCGCGGAACTGAAAAAACTGATTGAAGAGGCTATTGCCCGCAAGCCGCTGGGACACAAACTGGCCGAGGGCAGCACTCTCCGGGACAGGCCTTTCTCTCAGGTAGGGGGATAATTGTGGGTAAGCTGACCCATATGGATGATGCCGGTCACCCCCGGATGGTGGATGTTACCGGGAAGGCGGATACCGTCCGTGAGGCGGTAGCCAGAGGCGCGGTCAGGATGCAGGCTGCCACCTTCCGGTTGATCAAACAAGGCGGTACGGCCAAAGGCAATGTACTTTCAGTAGCTCAGCTGGCCGGAATTATGGCGGCCAAGAGAACGCCCGAGTTGATACCGCTGTGCCATCCAATTCTCATCGGAAATATCAAAGTTGAGTTCAGCCTGGATGAGGCCAACAGCACCGTAGAGATTACCAGCACTGTTGAAAGCACCGGCAAAACCGGAGTGGAGATGGAGGCACTGACGGCTACAGCCGTAGCCGCCCTGACCATCTATGACATGTGCAAGGCGGTTGACCGCGGCATAAAAATAGAGAATATCCGCTTGGTACGAAAAAGCGGTGGCAAAAGCGGTACCATAGAGCTTGAATAGAATTAAATTATGTTGTATACTAGTCCACCACTAGTATTTGGGGGTGCACCATGAAGTTATCATGTCTTCAGGAAAACCTGAACCGGGGTCTCGGGGTAGTGGGGAGAGCCGTAGCTACCAGAACTACCCTGCCCATAACCAATAATGTCCTCCTGGCTACTGACGAGGGACGCCTTAAACTTGTGGCTACCAATCTGGAGATGGCTATCAGCTGCTGGATTGGCGCCAAAATAGAAGAAGAAGGAGCCATCAC
>CAYWAU010000231.1:0-2554 GCA_964456395.1 uncultured Dehalococcoidaceae bacterium | reverse complement strand
CGGGCTAACTCCTGAGCCAGAAGACGATGCTCCGCCTGCTCCATGGCGGGGTCTATTTGAAAAAGTTTTGTCGCCTCGTTCCGCGCCATTTCCAGCAACGGCACATCGGAAAGCTTCGCCATACGCAGGTCGGGCAGCCCGCTCTGTCGCGTGCCAAAAAATTCGCCCGGCCCCCTCAGCCTCAGGTCTTCTTCAGCCAGCTTAAAGCCGTCCTGTACATTTTCTATTATGCCAAGTCTTTCTCTGCCAACCTCGGAAGGGTTCTCCGCCAGCAGCATACAATAGCTCTGCTCCTGCCCCCTCCCAACTCTGCCGCGGAACTGGTGCAACTGAGAGAGACCAAAACGGTCGGCACTCTCCACCAGCATTACCGTGGCATTGGGCACATCAATGCCAACCTCCACTACCGGCGTTGAAACCAGAATATCAAGCTCACCGGAGCGGAAAAGGCTCATCACCTCGTCCTTATCACCGGCGGATAGCCGTCCGTGAAGCAAGCCCAGCCTCAAATCGGGGAAGACCTCCTGAGACAGGCGCTCGTACTCAACCACCGCCGCCTGAGCGACAATGACCTCCGACTCTTCAATAAGAGGACAGATAATAAAGGCCTGACGTCCCTCAGCTACCTGTCTCCGTATAAAGGCGTAAGCGCTATCCCTCTGCTGTGGTTTGAGCCACTTCGTCTTCACCGTCTGCCTCCCCGGCGGAAGCTCGTCTATGACCGAAAGGTCGAGGTCGCCATACAGTGTCAACGCCAGTGTCCGCGGAATAGGCGTTGCCGTCATTACCAGCATATGCGGGTTGAAACCCTTCCCCCGCAATGCCGAGCGCTGTTCAACCCCGAAGCGATGCTGTTCGTCAACCACTGCCAGCCCCAGCCGCTGGAACGCTACTCCCTTCTGAAGAAGGGCGTGAGTGCCAATAATTATGTCTATATCCCCTTCCAAAATATGCTGCTGTAGCTTCTTCTTCCTGGCCTGCTTAATATCACCAATCAGCAGCGCCACCTTCAGGGGATGCGATAGAAGCCCCGAATAACTCTGCAGATACCCCTCTCCCTCCTCATGCCCAAGCCGGGACAGAAGCTCGCAAATGGTGGCAAAATGCTGCTCGGCCAGAATCTCGGTAGGCGCCATAAACGCCCCCTGATAGCCATCTGCCGCCGCCATCAGCAGAGCCGCCGTGGCGACGACCGTCTTGCCACTTCCCACCTCTCCCTGCAGTAACCGGCACATCGGCTGCGATGCCTGCAAATCAGCCAGTATCTCTCCGAGCACTTTATCCTGGGCCGCCGTCAGGGTAAAATGCAGAGACTTTATAAAGTCTTCCAGTAAAGGTGCCTTAACATCAAGGGGACTTCCCTGCCGACTCTCCTGCCAGTCGCGCTTCTTGCTCATGACGCCCAACTGAAGGAGAAACAACTCATCAAAAGCCAGACGAACCCGGGCTTTATCCTTGGTTGCCTCGTCTTCGGGATAGTGAGCCTGGCTTATCGCCTGCGGTAACTCCAGGAGTTTCAGCCGGTTCCGCAATTCCGCTGGCAGAAAGTCGTCCACCTGCCACGCCCACTGGTCAATAACCTCCTTCATCAGCTTCCTCACCTGTCGCGGGCGCAAGCCCTGAGTCAGCGAATAGACCGGAACCAGCCGGGCGGTATGCACAAAATCCTGTCCCTCCATAATCTCCCACTCCGGCGACTGAAACACGTGCCGCCCCTTAAAAAGGCTGACCCGTCCGCTGAGCATTATCCTGGCATTGGTCGCCAGCTTCTTGGCCAGATACGGCTGGTTAAACCAGACTACCCTGATATTGCCCGTCTCATCACCCACAATAGCCTCGGTGCCACGCCTGCCCCCCAGCCTTGCCTCCTGCGCCTGCCATACGTTGGCCACTATGGTCTGTTCCTCCCCCTCGGCAAGCTGCGAGATGAGCTTCAGCTGACTGTAGTCAAGGTGCCGGTGTGGGAAGAAATAAAGCAGGTCACGAACCGTCTTAACTCCCAGTTTCCCGAATTTGGTCGCCAGGCTGGTACTGATACCCTTGATTACCGTGATTGGCGAATCAAAGCCACTTACGCTTACGCGGTCAGCTGGTTTTGGCTTCATCGGTGAGGATTTAACACGGGTTGAAGTGACCGCGCTCTTATCCGGCGGCTCGGCTTCGCCGCCACCCCTGCCCTCCATATCAGCCAGAAAGCCAAGAACACCGATTACCCATTCCCGACGCTGCTCCCGGGTCAGAGCGGCATAGCCTGACTTGAAGAGCTGACGGAAACGCCTCAGGAGTTGGGGACTGGTTATTGATGCCATAGCCTGACCGGACCAGTTTTGCAGAAATCTGTCCAGACCGCCGAATACCGCCGTGTCTGTGTAACCCCGCTGCTGTTCAAGCTCAAGGATTTTGAGCAAAGGCTCGGTATTCATCAAAATATATCCCCGCCCCTATTATAGCCAATATTATATAAGAAAAGCACGGCGACAGGGGTTTTAAATCCTCCCCCCCTTTCCGCGCCACCGTGCGTGTCATTGCGTGCGCGGCGGAGCGATCCCGCTCT
>CAYWAU010000230.1:0-2580 GCA_964456395.1 uncultured Dehalococcoidaceae bacterium | reverse complement strand
AATCTGCCGCCGGGGGTTCTACCGAGTAGGTAACAATTCCGCCTGTTTTGGGGCGCTCAAGCGAGGGTACTGGTAGATTGGTCAGCTGGTTCAGCTTCCAATCGGTATCTCCGATATTCGGGCCGACATAGCCTTCCTCAACAACTGTTCTGGTGCGGGCGAGTCCTTCCTTGGCACAGTGAAGCAACGTGGTATGCTCGACAGGCGCTTTGGTGAGGAGCGCCGGTACCAGCGAAGCAACAAAAACGATGCCACCGGCGACAACAGCACCATAGCCCCTCCTTAAAAAAGACTCCGGTAGGTCGCCAGCAAAAATCAGTAATTCTCCCTCTGTGTCCGTTGTCGGCCCTAAAATTAAGGCACCATCATATGAGATTTGTATGACAATATGGTGAAGCCACTGGCCTTTGCTATGCAGAGTCTTGTCTGCTTGAAGATACGTCAGTAAGCGCTTTCGTATATCCTCCCAATTACCGGCAAACCAGAGCTCTCCATTGGTCATGTCCTGGACGGGTGAGAACCATATACCCTGGTGTATCCCTTTTTTTCGTGCCTCCACCCATGCGGGATTTCGTGGGTCATGAGTACGCACAATATAGGGGCGCTCCCTAAGGAAGTGTGCCATCTCTCCTTGATTGACTTTCAGCCAACCTTGGTTGAAATCCATCAGCACTGCTGGAGGTGCCTGTGCTGGGATGCCCTCGCTATGCGAGGTAATCCGACTGCTTGGATATTGGAGCTCGCCAGCGGTAAATGCTTGCGCACACCGCCACCTGCGGTTCCTCTCCTCTCCCTGGCGAGTCAGGATGAATATAGATTCAGGAGTGTCCTCGTTAGCCACGAAAGGGTCGTCAGCATTGACCCCCGAGGCCTTCAAGTATTCAATTAAGCTGCCCGAACTGCCGGGTAACTCAGCAATCCAGAATCGTTTGGCGCTAACCCAGGCTTCGCGCAAATTGGCTGGCTCATTCCCAATTCCTTCAACGTAGATAAATCGGTCACGCGCATGATCGCCAGTAACGATTACCGAAGCCCCTTCGTTCAGCATTAAACTCCCTCCCTTTGATTATCAATCCGATTAGGCCAGCTTCACTTTTATTCAATATTAGCGCTACTGTTAATGGCTGTCAATACTGCCCTGGTATGCCTGCGTATAATTAATGATAAACGCAAGACTTCAATAAGGAGTTTACCTTTTCATCGGAATATTGGAAGTCTAGCTTTTGCGCTCTTTGACCTTATTTTCGAGTTCGTCTAGAAAGCGCTTTAAAGCAGTTTCAACAGCTCTTTCCACAGCTCTGTAGGCGGTTTCCCCCTTATTATTTCCACCGGGAGCATTACACTGGAAAATTACACCAGAGTATTCCACGTAATATTACACCCTGATTTGAGTACGAATAAAAAATATTACGCTGGTGTAAAATCTTACCGGTGGAATTTGGTTTTGATAAGCTGGCTCATTATTATCAAACACTGATGTATTTCCAACATACGCGGTAATGACCCCGGTAGCCAGTTCGCCCGTACCATACTGACGCACGCTGTAAAGTTGGTAAAGTTAGCCAACCGTAGCAACAACCGAGGCGGCAACATTGGGCGAGTGATAAGCGGTAACGTGCCTGCCGGCAAGCCGTCTTATGGTTACAAGTACCAGGCGGAGTATGAGGATATGGGACATGGATGGCGCAGGTTGTTGAAAGCATGGTGGGAGGTTTTGACAAAATAGATTCGGAAGGTAGCCCAGAGTGGGGGTCTGAAGCATGGATGGTGGTGCAGGTTTTTCGATGGATTGGTCAGGAAGGAAGAAGCACCTTCTGGGCAGCCGACGAACTTAACCGATTAGGTATCAAGCCCCGATATGCGGAAAAGTGGTCACCCGCACTAATCGGATTCATCTGTAAGAACCGTGCCTATACAGGAAAGCATGCCTATAACAAAGCGTGTTACATTACAAATCCCGAACGACCTTTAAAAGATATTACCGCTGAGGTAAAGCGCACTATACGCCGACCGAAACCTGAAGATGACTGGGCACATTTTGAGGTCCCGGCATTAGTATCGGAGGAGCTGTGGCGGCGGGCTCTCGAGTCCATACGCGATACTAACCTGGATAATGCCACCTTTACCGAAAAGCAGAACATAATTAGCAAACTAGGTGTTAAGGTTTACCCGTCGGATGATGGCAAGGTCGTGCGTATTGTTTCTAGGCTGAATCCCAGCTCCGAATTCAGAATTTCCCCTCAGATAATCAGCATCGCGTCAGTGATGTTGTCATTATAACACGAAACTGACCCGCATTAGCTGGCTGGTTCTATTTTCAGCCGCAATAGCTTCCCTTCCCTCTAGTGTCCGGCCATGCATAAAGGCGAAGCATGGCTAAGGTATATTTGGAACCCAACGAAATAGAGCTGCTTGAAAGTGCCGCAATATACCTAAGAGACAAACTACTTATCAGGCTGCTATACCGTCTTGGCTGCCGTATATCGGAGGTCCTGGGTCTCACCGCACAGGATATTGACTTCCACCAGGGTACGGTAACAATCCGGCACTTGAAGACCCGACTGAAGCTCTCCTGTCCGC
>CAYWAU010000229.1:0-2581 GCA_964456395.1 uncultured Dehalococcoidaceae bacterium | reverse complement strand
ATTGCTGACTCCGCGGTAACCGTCGGTGTTATCATAATTGCGTACTGCATCATCTGCCTGGCTCAACCCGCCAAAAGTAAGGAATGACCAGAGAATATAGCTTTACAGCTGATAATTCCGGGGTTCGCCTTGATAAGTTCGTTGGGGGCAAATGTCCGGAACTGTCCCGCACCCAGGCTCAGAATCTTATTGGTGATGGCTGTATCACGGTTAACGGCCAGACGGCTAAGGCAAGCCTGAAGCTTAACGTCGGCGATAGAGTGAATATTGTCATACCACCCGCGCCGCCCAGTCCGTTGTCTCCCGAAGCAATACCTTTGCATATTCTCTATGAAGATGATGACCTTTTAGTTGTGGATAAGCCCGCCGGTTTAACGGTGCACCCGGCGCCGGGTCACCCCGGACATACTCTGGTGAATGCCATCCTGGCTCACTATCCTCATCTGGCTGATATCGGCGATTCACTGCGGCCGGGGATTGTGCATCGCCTGGACAAGGACACCTCGGGGTTGATGCTGGTCGCCAAGAACAGAGTGGCTCAGGCAAATCTGGCCGGGCAGTTCAAGTCCCGTTCCGTGACCAAGGCTTATCTGGTGCTGGTCAGAGGGAGGCTGACGCCGCAGAGCGGCATTATCCAGGCAGCCATCGGGCGCGACCCGAGGAACCGCCAGCGCATGGCGGTGGTCTCCAGAGGCCGGGAAGCGCGCACTGAATATCGCGTCGTCAGGTATCTGCGTGACTTCACTCTGCTTGAGGTCACCCCGGAGACGGGGCGCACCCACCAGATACGGGTTCACCTGGCGGCTATCGGCTACCCGGTGGTGGGCGATTCAGTGTACGGCGTGAAGTCTCCGTACCTGTCACGGCAGTTCCTGCATGCCTGCAAGCTCGGTTTTAATCTACCTTCAACAGGCGAATACGTGGAGTTTGAGTCGGCGCTGCCGCCCGATTTGGAGCAGGCGCTCAAGGATATTGGCTAGAGCTTTTGAAATTTTTATTGTTCCTTTTCCCATAAGTCCCCCCGCACCGCTCTTATATATCTATTCCCACCCACGCCGCCCTTGTGGCATCTGCGGCTTATCCCGTAGTTTTATCCCCTTTTCCCCCAAGCTACTTAACATAACCCTAAAAACAATTCAAAGCTAACCACGCACGAATTGTTTCCCTGAAAAATAATATCGTTATAGAATTTTGTGTGTGCGTGGTGGTAGAATGGGGGAGGCACAAATTTATAAGAAGGGGTTACCATGACCAGACCGGTTAGAGTCCGTTTTGCCCCCAGCCCCACCGGCTACCCTCATGTGGGCAATATCCGCACAGCCCTGTTTGACTGGCTTTTTGCCCGGCACACAGGCGGTAAGTTTATCCTGCGCATTGAGGACACCGATGTTGCCCGCAAGGTGGAGGGTGCCGTGGAAGCAATCATGGACGGACTCAGGTGGCTGGGTCTGGAATGGGACGAGGGGCCGGACGTGGGGGGCGACTACGGTCCTTACTACCAGTCACAGCGCGTGGAGATGTACCGGCAGGCCGCCGAGCGTCTCGTGGCGCAGGGTGACGCTTACTACTGCTACTGCTCACCCGGGCGCCTTGAGGAGATGCGGGCGGAGCAGGTCAGGCGCAAGCAGCCGCTGGGCTATGACCGCCACTGCCGCGACCTCAGTCCTCAGGAGCGAGCAGAGAAGGAAGCTGAAGGCATCAAGCCGGTGGTGCGCTTCAAAGTCCCATTAGAGGGGCAGACCCGATTTAACGATATAATCTGGGGCGACGTTGTCTTTGAGCATAATACCATTGACGACTTCGTTCTGTTGAAATCGGACGGCTACCCGACGTACCATCTGGCCAATGTCGTTGACGACCATGCCATGGAAATCAGCCATGTCATCAGGGCGGAGGAGTGGCTCTCCAGTACTCCCCGGCACCTGCTTCTGTATCAGGCTCTCGGTTTGGAGCCGCCCCTGTATATCCACCACCCGATGATACTGGGCCCCGACCGTGCCAAGCTGAGCAAGCGGCACGGCGCCGTATCCATCATTGATTACCGGGAGCAGGGCTACCTCCCGGAAACCATGTTCAACTTCCTGGCCTTAATCGGCTGGTCCCTGGATGACAGGACCGAGATAATGTCACAGCAGGAGCTTGTTGAAAACTTTTCCCTGGAGCGAATCGGCAAAACCGGAGCCATCTTCAATCGGGAAAAGCTTGACTGGATGAACGGGGTTTTCATACGGAAGTTGAGCTACGAAGATTTGTTGCGGAAAATCATACCATTTTTAGAGAGCAGATTGCCCAAAGAGGTGAAGCGGCCCATCTCTCAACAATACGTGGCCCGGATTGCGCCGCTGATACAGGAGCGGATAAATACTCTGGCAGAAGCGGCCACCTATGCCGACTTCTTCTTTATAGATACGCCGGAATATGAAGCTTCGATACTGGTAGGCAAGAAGATGACCAGGGAAACCACACTAGAGGCATTGAAAGCCGCTGAAGAAAGACTATCCTTACTGGAGAGCTTTGACCATGATTTGTTGGAAGATACGCTTCGGCATCTTGCCGGGGATTTAGGGCTCAAGACGGGGCA
>CAYWAU010000228.1:0-2622 GCA_964456395.1 uncultured Dehalococcoidaceae bacterium | reverse complement strand
CGGCATCCGATGTTTCCTGTATCGTTACCGAGTTCGGCGTGGTTAATCTCAAAGGGAAGAGCACCTGGCAGCGTGCCAGGCTCTTAATTGGCATAGCTCACCCTGATTTCCGTGACGAGTTGGCGGCAGCCGCCCGCAAAGCGAATATTATCACTAAGGGCACCGTCGGCTTGAGCTAGACGGTAGCCGTACTGGTGACAGGATATATCCACAGGCGTGGTAGCTTGACAATAAATCGGCACTCATGCTATCTTTAGATACGGGCTTTTAGCTATCCTTTTTAGTCCGTCTCAAGAGACGGTTGTTTTTTTGGTAGACCTGTTTAAAAGAGGTAAGAAGTGAAGAGTGACGTTGTAAAAAAGGGAGTTGAGAGGGCGCCGCATCGGTCGCTGTTATACGCCGTGGGCTGTACCCGTGCCGATATGGACAGACCGTTTATCGGCGTCATCAACAGCTTTACCGAGGTTGTACCCGGGCATATACACCTGCGACGTATCGCTGATGCGGTAAAGGCGGGGGTGTATGAAGGGGGAGGCGTTCCCTTTGAGTTCAATACGATTGCCGTATGTGATGGCATCGCCATGAACCATCCCGGTATGAAATACAGCCTGCCCAGTCGGGAATTGATAGCCGATTCGGTGGAGATAATGGCTGAAGCCCACGGTTTTGACGCTTTAGTCTTTATACCTAACTGTGACAAGATTATTCCCGGCATGCTTATGGCAGCGGTGAGACTGAACCTGCCAGCTATATTTGTCAGCGGTGGTCCCATGCTGGCGGGGCATTTGGATGGTAACAAGGTAGACGTCAGCTCTGTCTTTGAGGCAGTAGGTGCCGTCACCAGCGGTAAAATGACTAAGGAAGAACTGCTGAGGCTGGAAGAAGTTGCCTGCCCCGGATGTGGCAGTTGTGCCGGTATGTTTACCGCCAATACCATGAACTGCCTGACCGAAGCTCTGGGGATGGGTTTGCCGGGGAATGGCACTATTCCAGCCATTGATGTCAGGCGGCAGGCATTGGCCAGAGAGGCCGGACGGCAGGTTATGAGGCTTTTAGCTGATGATGTCCGTCCCGGCGATATAGTAAACAGCGACGCTATCTATAACGCTTTTACGGTTGATATGGCTTTGGGCGGCAGCACCAACTCGGTGTTGCATCTTATGGCCATAGCCAACGAGGCAGGGATTGACTTTAAACTGCCGATGATAAATGAGATAAGCCAGCGTACCCCTTACCTCTGTAAGCTGAGACCAGCCGGGCAGTATCATATAGAGGACCTGGACCAGGCGGGCGGTATACCGGCGGTCATGGGTGAGATAAGAAAATTATTAAAGTCGGACTCAAGAACCGTGACCGGTAAAACAGTGGCGGAAAATATTGCCAAGATAAAGACTTTGGATAAAGAGGTTATTCGTTCTATCGATAATGCTCATTCAGCCAGCGGCGGCCTGGTCATGCTTTTTGGGAATCTGGCTCCAGATGGAGCCGTGGTCAAGAGGGTAGCGGTGGCTCCAGAAATGATGACGCATCGTGGCCCGGCCAGGATATTTGATTCCGAGGAAGAAGCTACGAAAGCGATTATGAATGACAAAATAAAGTCCGGTGATGTGCTGGTCATTCGTTATGAGGGTCCCAAGGGAGGACCCGGGATGCGGGAGATGCTAACGCCTACTTCAATCCTGAGCGGCATCGGTATGGATAAAGAGGTCGCCCTTATTACTGACGGTAGATTTTCCGGGGCTACGCGCGGTGCCGCTATCGGGCATGTCTCCCCGGAGGCAGCCAGTAAGGGACCCATTGCTGCCTTAAGAGAAGGTGATATAATTAGCATTGACATTCCTGACTGTAAACTGGACGTAGAACTTGATGAAAAAGAAATAGCTAATCGCCTGGGACAGCTGGCTGATTTTGAGCCGAGAATAAAAACAGGTTATCTCCGCTACTACGCTGAGAAGGTATGTTCAGCCAGTACCGGGGCGGTGTTTAGCCTATAAGGGGGTTATTATGAAAAAGACTGGTGCCCAGATTTTATGCGAAGGCTTGATAGAAGAAGGAGTCGAGGTCATTTTCGGCTTTCCCGGCGGCGCCCTTTTACCGTTTTATGATGCCTTGCCTCACTATCCCCAACTTCGCCATATTCTGGTGCGTCATGAACAGGGAGCCGCTCATGCCGCCGATGGCTATGCGCGGGCAACAGGCAAGGTTGGTGTATGCATGGCTACCTCTGGCCCCGGTGCCACCAATCTGGTAACCGGTATTGCCAATGCATACCTTGATTCGTCGCCAATAGTAGCTTTGACCGGTCAGGTCGCCAGATCGTTCATCGGTAAGGACGCCTTCCAGGAGATAGATATTACCGGCATAGTGCTGCCTATTACCAAGCATAGCTATGTTGCTCTTGAAGCCGGTTCTTTGGCTAGAATGGTCAAAGAGGCTTTTTATCTAGCCAGGACGGGCCGGCCTGGACCGGTATTGATTGACCTGCCGAGAGACGTTCAAATAGAGCAGGCTGAAGTGCACCATCCCAGCAAGATAGACCTGCCTGGTTATAAGATTCCATCTAAGGGGCATCCCACACAGATTAAGAATGCTGCCAAGCTGATAAATGAAGCGCAACGACCC
>CAYWAU010000227.1:0-2624 GCA_964456395.1 uncultured Dehalococcoidaceae bacterium | reverse complement strand
GCTTCGTATATGGGTCTTTCATTGTTACCTCCTTTCATACATTTCTATCAAATCTTTAAGTTTCATGCCCACTCCATATCAACGTTGCCATCCCAGCAATCTTTATGACATACATAATAAATTTGAAAATTTTTAGAATATTCTAACTCTAGTAGTTCATTGGAGTCTTTTATTTTCCCATCCGAAACAAAAAAGACTTCCTGTGTTTTTTCCATTATTTTCCCACACTTATCGCAGGTTTTAACACATAAATGAGCATCTATCATACTAACCTCCTTCCCAATTCTACCCCCTCAAATTCCCCACATCCCCATCTGTGATTTTATGAAATTCAGCAGGAAGGGGTGTTTCTCTCCGTACTCCATCAGCAGCGCATATTCCATGCAGGCTTTGGACTCCTGAATAAGGTTGCCCTTCTGCTTGGTCACCTGTATCTTTTTTAATGCCTGCAGCTTTAACTGTAGCCACACCTTGCGGTTTCTTTCCTTTTTGCCCAGCGGCTTTTCGGGGTCGTCAGGCAGCTGGTCTATCTGCTCCGATGTCTCTTTAATTAACGTCTCCAGCTCTTCGTCGGTCATAACAATTTACCTTCCACAGCAGTGTTTATATTTCTTGCCGCTACCGCAGGGACAGGGTTCATTGCGGCCTATCTTTCTACCGCCGGCTTTTACCTTCTGTTTACTGCCGCCGCCGGAGGGGACAGCCGCCCGGACCATTGGTGTCGGCTCCGCTTCCGGGGCTTCCCGCCTGACAATGGTCACATGGTATATGGTATGAGCCACGTCATGCTTGATGGTGCCCAGCAGGGTTTGAAACTGCTCGTAGCCCTGACTCTTGTAGGCATCTACAGAGCGCGTCTGGCGTAAAGTCTGCCATCCTGCCTGAAGTCGCATGTGCTCCATCGCTGTCAGGTGCTCTACCCACAGCCGGTCAATGGTCTGGAGCATTACCATCCTCTCCAGTACCCTCATGTTATCGGCACCTATTTCTTTCTCCCGCTCCTCATAGAGAGACTCAGCCAGCTCAATCAGCTTCTCTTCAATCTCTTTCGGCTTCATCTCGGACAAAGTGCCGGCGCTAAGCGAGGGCGGTGGGGGGAAAACGGTGGCGACATCGGTCAGCAAAGCAGGTATGTCCCAGTCAATGCCATGGTCACCAAGACGCGAGGCGACAATGCTTCCTAGCTCATCAGACACCATTGACAGTATATTCGACTTGAGGTCGGCGCCGCCGAGTGTCTTCCGTCGCTCTTCGTAGATAAGTTCGCGGTGCCTGTTAACGACATCGTCGTACTCCACCAGATGCTTGCGCATGTCAAAGTGGTAGCCCTCAACGCGCTTCTGCACATCGGTGATGGCATTGGTAATTAGTTTGTTCTCAATAGGCGTGTCCTCATCCATGCCCGCCCAGCTCATGAAACTCTTAATACGGTCGCCACCGAAGCGGCGCATGATATCGTCCTCCAGTGACACAAAGAAACGTGAGCTGCCCGGGTCACCCTGCCTTCCGGCTCTGCCCCGGAGCTGATTGTCAATTCGTCTCGCCTCATGGCGCTCCGTGCCGATAATATGAAGTCCGCCCCGCTCAATTATCTTATCGTGCGTTTCCTGCCAATCACGCTCGCTGGTTCCGTCAGGGCTGCCCCCCAGCAAAATATCAACACCCCGCCCCGCCATATTGGTAGCCACAGTTACCGCCCCCGGTTCCCCCGCCTGGGCGATGATACTCGCCTCTTTCTCATGCTGCTTGGCATTAAGCACCTGACAGGGAATACCCTGCCTCTTGAGCAGGTCGTTCACGTACTCTGACTTCTCAATAGATACGGTGCCCACCAGCACCGGAGTGCCCTCCTGGTGAAGTTGCTTAATCTCACGCACCACCGCCCGGAACTTAGCCTCCTCGGTCTTGTAAATCTGGTCAGGGAAGTCCTCACGTATCATCGGCTTGTTAGTGGGGATAGCCGTTACCTCAAGCTTATATATCTTGTAAAACTCCTCGGCTTCAGTGGCCGCCGTGCCGGTCATCCCTCCCAGCTTCTCATACATGCGGAAGTAGTTCTGAATGGTAATGGTGGCATAGGTCATCGTCTCCCGCTGGACTTTGACATGCTCTTTAGCCTCTATAGCCTGATGCAGTCCCTCGGAATAGCGCCGACCATGCATCAACCGACCGGTGAACTCATCAACGATGACGACCTGTCCGTCTCTAACCACATATTCACGGTCTTTTTTATAAAGCACCTGAGCCTTCAGGGCGCTGTCCAGGTAACGAGTCAGGGAGTAATTGGCGGGGTCATACAGGTTGGGTGACTTTAATAGTCCCTCCCGTTTAAGCATCCTTTCCAGATTGCTGATACCATTATCGGTAAGGTTAACCGACCTGGATTTCTCGTCAACTGTATAATCTTCTTCTCGGTGCAGTCGAGGGGCAAGTCGGGCGAAGATTTGATACCTCTCCCCCGATTCCTCAGCCGGGGCGCTGATGATGAGCGGTGTCCGGGCCTCATCAATGAGCAGGTTATCCACCTCGTCAACAATGGCGAAGTTTGAGGGACGCTGTACGCACTGGGACAGGTTCGCAATCATGTTATCCCGAAGGTAGTCAAAGCCGAACTCACTGCTGGT
>CAYWAU010000226.1:0-2679 GCA_964456395.1 uncultured Dehalococcoidaceae bacterium | reverse complement strand
ATGTATTTGCGCCTCAACAGGGCTAACCACTATAATTGATAGTCTGGAGGCGTAACTTGCTCAATAACGAGATACTGCATCAGGTCAACAGGCCAGGCCGCTATACTGGCGGCGAGTGGAACAGCATCGTCAAGGACTGGGACAAAACCGGCATCAGGATGGCGCTGGCCTACCCGGACACATATGAGATAGGCATGTCCAATATGGCGCTGCCCATCCTCTACGAACTGCTTAATAGCCAGCCCGACGTTCTCGCCGAGAGAGCCTTTGCCCCCTGGGTGGATATGGAAGCCGCCATGCGCCACCGGAATATCCCCCTCTTCAGCCTCGAAACCAGGCACCCCCTCAAAGACTTTGACATCATAGGTTTCTCGCTGGGCTACGAACTCACCTACACCAACGTACTGAACATGCTGGACCTGGCGCAGATACCAGTGCTCGCCTCGGAGAGAAATGACCCGGACCCGCTGATAATAGCCGGCGGCAGCTGTTCCCTGAACCCGGAGCCCCTGGCCGACTTCATTGATGTTTTTGCCATCGGCGATGGCGAGGAGGTGGTGCTGGAATTCCTCGATGCCTATCGCGAATACCGAGATAAAGGTAAAAAACAGCTACTTCGCCAGCTAGCCACCATATCCGGTATCTACGTGCCCGGCCTGTATAAAGTCGATTATCAGGCCGGTGGTATCCCCAAAAGCATAACCCCTATCGTAGCTGAGGCAAAGCCCAGGATTGAACGGCAAATAGTAGCCAAGCTCCCGCCCCCGCCTACCCGACCGGTGGTGCCCTATCTGGAGGTAATCCATGACCGGGGCGCCATAGAGATTCAACGAGGCTGCAGCCGCGGCTGCCGCTTCTGCCAGGCAGGTATGATATACCGTCCGGTGCGCGAGCGCCCTCAGGATGAGGTAGCTCAGGCAGTCGGGGAGATTATAACCAGCTGCGGCTACGACGAGGTCTCACTGGTCTCGCTAAACACCACTGACTACTCCGGCATTGATGAACTGGTGAAAAGCCTGTCCCATCATTACCCTCACCTGGCCCTGTCACTGCCAAGTTTGCGCCTGGACAATTTCTCCATCAAGCTCGTGGGCTCCCTCCCTACCCGCAACCGCACCGGACTCACTTTCGCCCCCGAAGCCGGCAGTGAGAGACTGAGGCGGGCTATCAACAAGAACCTGCCCGAAGATAGTCTCCTGGAAACCGCCGCCACCGCCTTTGAGCGGGGCTGGACAAATCTCAAGCTGTATTTTATGGTCGGCCTGCCCACCGAGACCCCTGAGGACGTTGAGAGCATCGTCCGGCTGGTGGAGGAAGTCCGCTCGGCTGGCAAGAGAGCCAGCGGCAAAAAGCCGATGATACGGGTGAGCGTATCAACCTTTGTCCCCAAGCCGCATACGCCCTTCCAGTGGACCGCCCAGGAAGATGAACCGACTCTAAACGCCAAGCACCAGATTCTCCAGAAGGGACTGCACCAAAAAGGAACCAGGCTCTCCTGGCAGGACCCTAAAATCAGTCTGCTTGAAGCCGCCCTGTCACGAGGCGACCGGCGCCTGGGTAAAGTTATCCACCGTGCCTGGGAACTTGGCTGTAAATTTGACGCCTGGACCGAGCACTTTAATTATGAAAACTGGCTAAAAGCCTTCGCCGAAGTCGGGCTTGAACCCGGTTTCTATGCCCACCGGGAGCGCTCCCTGGATGAAGTGCTGCCCTGGTCTCATATTGATACGGGGGTAACCGACGCCTTCCTCAAGCAAGAATACCAGCACTCCCGGCAAGGTAAGGAGACGCCTGACTGCCGTAATAACCCCTGCAATGCCTGCGGACTGCATCAACAGCAGCCGTACTGCCGTAAAAAGTACGGGGGCTGAGCAGTACTGCCTAGGTCTTAGCTTGTTCAAAGGCGGTAATAGCCACCAGCCGGTCGCCTTCATCAAGGGTCATCACCCTGACACCCTGGGTGCTCCTGCCCTGCGTGGAAATACCATGTTTGGGGTCCGTTTCCTTTACCGGAGTACGCGTGACCATACCTTCAGCAGACACTAACATGACCTGCTCGTTCAGAGAAACCGTTCTGGCCGCGGTGACATCGCCCGACTTAGGGACTAATTTAAATGTCCTCACCCCACTACCGGCGCGATGCTGCCGCGGATAATGAGCCATCGTTGTAATCTTCCCGTAGCCGCCTTCGGTTACCACCAGCAGATAGGCATTGGCATCAGCCCTATCCATACTGACAACACTGTCGCCTTTTGTCAGTCGGATTCCACGCACACCGCCGCTGGTTCTGGAGGCGGCCCTCAGGCTGGAGACGCCGAACCGGATTGACTGTCCCTTTTGCGTTATCAATATGACGTCATCTTTATCAGTCGCTAGGCAAACCGATACCAATTCGTCACCCGGCTCCATATCCATGGTGATAAGCCCGCTGCTCCGCACCGCGGTAAATTTATCCAGTGACGTCTTCTTTATCTCACCCTGCCGGGTCGCCATCACCATATAAGCATCGGGCATAAAACCGGTGGTGGCGGCCATAGATGTAACCCGCTCGCCCTCAGCTATCGAGAGCAGATTAATTACCGCCAGCCCTTTGGACGTCCGGGAGCTACCGGCCGGTATCTCGTGGCACTTAAGATAAAAAACCTTACCCCGGTTGGTAAAGAAAAACAGGTCATCATG
>CAYWAU010000225.1:0-2681 GCA_964456395.1 uncultured Dehalococcoidaceae bacterium | reverse complement strand
ACCGACCACGTAGGTAGCCGGGGCTTGCGGAATTTCGCTCTGGCGGAAAGCCCGGCTGACGCCGCCAAAGGCATGGGCGGTGGTAAGCATAGTGGCTCCCTGGCTCTCAACAATCTTCCGGTTCTCCTCCTTAAACTCCTGGATATTCGGTTCAAGGAAGCCGGTGCCGTGGGTAACGATTATTAATCTAAGCCCTTTCAAGGCATCGGTCGCCTTGACGGCGGTCTTGCCGGTGGTGGATGCCACCAGTGCCGTCTTGATGCCCAGTTCCTCCGCCCGCTCTCTGGCAAGGGCTAATACGGCGTCGGTATTTTCCCCTCCGGGCTTCTCAAAGTAGACCATCTTTGTTTCCATTTTTCTCCTTCCGGACTATGAATTATCCTGAAGATTGTTATTGTCAGCCTTGTCCTAAATGTGACTGGACCACGTGGTTTCTCGGGGTGCCTGCTGGTGCTATCTTCACCTCAAGTTTATCATCAGCGGTCTCGTGTTTCAAGAACGGGAATACATGGGGATTACAATTGCCTGCTGGTGAGCAATATGGTATAGTTTGGGTAAATGAAGGCCAGAGTGGAGTCCATTCCTGCGGGTGGAGTTACCTCTCCCAAGGGATTTTACGCCGGTGCCACCTATGCCGGAATCAAGAATCAAGCCGAAGACTGCCTTGACCTTGGCATCCTTTTTTCCAAAGAGCCCTGCGTCACGGCGGCGGTATTTACCACTAATAAAATTAAGGCGGCACCAATAGTCCTGTCGCAGCAGCGGTTGATAGGAGGCAGAGCCGGGGCGGTGGTGGTAAATAGTGGCTGTGCCAATGCCTGTACCGGTGAGCAGGGTCTGGCGGATGCTGACGAGATGGCGGAACTGGCGGCCAAACATGTTGGAGTATCGCCGGCGGATGTCCTGGTGGCGAGTACCGGTATTATTGGACGGCGACTGCCCATGGAGCGCATCAGGGCTGGAATAGGACAGATAGTTCTTGAGGTTGGTGGCGGTCATGAGCTGGCCAGGGCGATAATGACCACGGACACCGTGCCCAAGGAATTGGCCGTCAGGGCTGGTGAGGGTGATTTTATAATTGGCGGGACGGCTAAGGGTTCGGGGATGATTCATCCTGAACTGGCGACACTGCTCTGTTTCCTGACTACAGATGCCAGTGTGGATTTGGATTTCCTGAGACTGGCGTTGCGAGAAGCGGTGGATATCTCCTTTAACATGGTTTCCATTGACGGTGATACCAGTCCTAATGATATAGTATTGATTATGGCTAACGGTCTTGCCGGAGGTAAGACCGTTGCCAGGGGCAGCCGGCAGGCTGCGGTCTTTCAGCAGGCACTTAACCATGTTTGTGTGAATCTGGCTAAGGATATCGCCCGCGGTGGCGAGGGGGCTACCAGGCTGATTGAGGTTAACGTAAGCGGCGCCGCCAGCGCGGCTGATGCCCGGTTGGCTGCCCGGACAATAGCAGGTTCAACGCTGGTTAAAGCGGCAGTTCACGGCAGCGACCCTAACTGGGGGCGGGTGGTGGCGGCAGCGGGACGCAGCGGCGCGGAGGTCGTCGCAGATAAGTGTGACATTTACATCGGTAATATATGTCTGGTGAAAAATGGGTGTCCGTTATCCATTAACAGGGAAGAAGTGGTCAGGCTGCTGGATGGCAGTGAAGTAAACATCGCTTTGAATCTTAACCTCGGTAGCGACGAGGCTGCTGCCTGGGGTTGCGACCTTTCCGAGGAATATGTCACCATTAACAGTGAATATACAACGTGATTTATTAATAGTAAAGAGGTGGGGACTGAGTTAGTGGAAGTCATTGTGATTAAGATAGGCGGGTCTACCTTTGAGAGCCGTGACACCACTATTGAGGATATAGTGGCACTTCAGAAGCAGGGTAAATCAATGGTTATCGTTCACGGTGGCGGCGTTACCGTCACCGAGTGGCTGACGCGGCAGGGGGTTTCCACGCGCTTTGTCCGTGGTGAGCGGGTGACTGATATCCCGACGCTGGAAGTGGTGACGGCGGTACTGGCGGGACTGGTCAATAAGGAAATCGTGGCGGCTATCAATAGCCTGGGCGGGCGGGCTGTCGGCATCAGCGGTGTTGACGGAGCCCTTATTCAGGGCAGAATGAAGGATAAGGAAATGGGCTATGTGGGCACAGTGGTGAAAGTGGACCCAACCCCTCTGGAAGCCCTGCTGAAGGCTGGCTTTATTCCGGTGGTTGCCCCCCTGAGCCTGCATACATTCGATAGACCTGAAGGGGCGCCGCCGATAGTTAACATTAACGGCGACCCGGTGGCTGGTGAAATAGCGGCGGCGCTCGGTGCGGAAAGGCTTATCTTGATGACCAATGTGGCTGGCATCAGCGACCAGTCAGGCAGGGTAATATCCAGCCTGTCAGCCGGTGAGGCGGAGGCTTTAATAGCTTCCGGAGTGGCTTCGGGGGGAATGATTCCCAAGATTAACGCCTGCCTGAGGGCTTTAACCAGTGCCGCCGTGACTCGTATAATAGATGGCAGAGAGCCACATGCCCTGATTGATGAGTTAGAGGGTCGGGGGGGCGGCACAGCGATATATAAATAAATAGAGGAGAGTTAAAGAGAGGCGAAGCCTCTCTTACAAAAAATTCCCCCTCTCCTTTGAAGGAGAGGGGGATTAAGGGGGTGAGGTAGATAAGTAAC
>CAYWAU010000224.1:0-2692 GCA_964456395.1 uncultured Dehalococcoidaceae bacterium | reverse complement strand
GTGACGTGGTCCCGGTGGCCGGGACCTCCGTTCACTGCAGCGCTGAAGAATGGCTGGCCATGCAGATCCCCTGGCACCTCTAGCTCAGCGAATTCCAACAGCTGGGCCGAAAAGTCAGTGTGCTGAATCAGCCTTTCCATTGAATCAAAGTCAAAGTAGTTGATATGATGTGGCGGAGCTACCCACCAAGGCTCATAGCCCAGGTGCTCACGCAAGACCTTCTGCAATGGATTGTAATCATTAGGCACAATTACACAGAGCAACCCCTCCGGGTTAAGCAGCCGGTAAGCCAGGCGCAGCATCCCGGCAGGGTCACTGACATGCTCCAACAACTCATGCATGTGCACCACATCGAAGGTGCCAAGGTCATCGATTTTATCTTCGCTGAAGGACTTATTGACAATTTCCACTCTGAGCCCCCGGGCGTACTCTGCTGCCTGTTTTGATGGCTCGATACCGAGAGTCTCCCACCCGCGCTCTTTTCCCAGTTTGAGGAAGAATCCTGGGCCAGAACCAATATCCAGGATACGACGGCGAGTAGGCGGTAGATGCTGCTCAAAGAATTCGTATCGTTCGGCATATACCATGTTCCACCACTCAATATCCTCCAGTTGACGCTCAAAATAGAGTGGCTTTTCTTTTGAGTAGTAGTCCTCATGGTATAGACCTTCGAGCTCCTCGGCTTCTGGAATGGGGATAATATGCTTGAAGTCACAGGTTTGACATTCAATAACATCAAAACCGTTAACCGAATCAACTACTTCGCCCTGATGTTCTTTCCAAGACTTCGTCTGATTCATGGCCCCCTTCTATAGTCGCGGTTTTACCTGTTCATATTATGCATAATGTCAGTAAAAAAATTCAAATATTAGACAATAGGCATTCAACAATTCTCTTGGCACCGAGCCCATCTATGAGTCGCCAGCCTTTATTCCTCATATTCTGCCACCTTGTGGTGTCTTGAAGAAGCAGAGAAACTGCATTCTGAATTTGAAGTGGCGCTATATCCTGATAAAAGCCAAGTGGCAAGTTCATGCCCAGTTTTTTATACAGTTTCAAATCCCGACGGTCCTCAGTATAATTGGCGATAACTATGGCTGGGACACCCACCGCTGCCAACTCATGCAGGGTGGTTCCCACCGCGGTGATGGCTACATGCGAATCTGCCATAAGCGAAGAGAGGTTATTTTGGTCCCTAATAAACACAAGCCGCGGGTCATTTTCTTGCTCCATCTCAAACAACCGGGAATCAGGCATGAAAGCTGGCCCAATAACTACCCTAACAACTATGGGTCCAGATAGTAAGCGAAGAGAGCTAACTACCTGGTAGGTGAGCCGTCTGGGGTCGCTGCCTCCCATGGTGACTAAGATATAGTAAGGGGGCTGGTGACTAAGCCACTGGCATTTCTCACTAGCTTTGACGTATGTTTCATCTACTGGTACATATTGGGCACCACCATAAACCCGCCCCGCAAAACCCGTCCAATTAAGCTTGCTTTCGAAAATTGCTGATGGGTAAATCACCACATCAGCACCAAGGCTGGCTGGTGTAGTGTTATCCAGTAGAACGAGCTTGTGCCCCAATCGCTTGAGGGCTTGAATAAGCGGGGCTATATCCTTCTTGGTATCGAAGATGAATGTTTTTGGCGCTGTACCGGTGAATGACGGCATTCCCTTTTCATCCAATCTGCCTAACTGTAAAGGGAATCCCTGGCTACTTACCATATCCTTAGCAGTGGGGTCGTCATTGATGAGAAAAAAGCTCGACTGTCCAAAGTAAAGAAACTGCTTGGCGATGACCAGGCTACGACACAGATGCCCTATGCCGATGTCCTGTCCCGCCTCAGTCCAGAAAACAATCTTTGGTTCTACTGTATTTATCATGGCAGTGGCCAGTAAGTAGGATTGATAAGGCGTTCATCTTGTAAAGTGAGGCTGGAGGCTAACTCAAGCTCATCACGACCTAGCCGACCAGCCATAGCTGCCTCCAATGCTGAGCTGAGTTCTTGCCGGTTGCATACCCCCACTAGAACAGTTTCAATATAGGGGGATGACAGGCAAAACCGCAGGGCTATTTGTGGCAATCTCTGCCAGCTTCCAGCTAGAGTGGTCACCGCTTTGTCAGCCTGCTGGCGTAAGGCAGCTAATTCGTCAGGCAGCCACTTAGCCCTCTCAGTGAGGGCACCTTTGAGCAAAGCAGAGCGACATATAACGCCAATATTGGCTTGATAAGCCGCAGGGAGTATCTTGTCTGCCATCCGTTGGTCTATCAGATTGAAGGCTAATTGTAATATGTCAAAGCTGCCTGCTTTTATAACAGCCTGAGCCGCCTCTTCTCCATAAACGGAAACGCCTAAGAAACGAACCTTGCCCAAATCCCTAGCTCTCAGCAGGATTTCAGTCATCTCGCCATGCTCTAAGATGTCAGCGGTTGCGTTGTGAATTTGAACGATGTCTAGCCACTCTTTATTAAGCGCCCTGAGGCTTGCCTCTAATGAACTGTTAACTGCCATTTGAAGGAGCTTACCAGTCAGAACCTTCCCATCTTCTTCGGGAATGGGGGCTTTGGTGGCAAAATAGCAGTCGTGCCGGTGGCTGAGTGCCTCACCGAGTAACTTCTCACTTTCTCCATAGACCGGGGCAGTATCAAAAAGGTTGATTCCTTGGTCAGCAGCATATTGAAGCAAGTAGG
>CAYWAU010000223.1:0-2711 GCA_964456395.1 uncultured Dehalococcoidaceae bacterium | reverse complement strand
ACCCCGAGAATAATCCTCTGAAAACCCCCTCCGGTAAGATAGAGTTCTATTCCCAGAATCTGGCCAGGTACTTCCCCGATGATGAGGAAAGACCGCCAGTGCCACACTGGATTGAAAAGGGAGAATACCACGACGAATCAATATCAAGTGAAAGGGCGAAGAAGTATCCTCTGCTCATCGTTTCCAATCACGGCAGGTGGCGAGTACACGCCAATCACGACGACCTCACCTGGACGAGGGAAATCCCAACCTGTAAGGTCATGGGGCCGGACGGGTACAACTACGAGCCGCTCTGGATAAATCAGGCAGATGCCGGGATACGTGGTATCGAAAGCGGCGAGGTGGTCAAAGTCTATAACGAGAGGGGAGCCGTTCTCGGCGGCGCCTACATTACTGAGAGAATAATGCCCGGGGCGGTATACATGGACCACGGAGCGAGGTATGACCCGATACTTCCCGGCGAGCTTGATAGAGGCGGTGCCATTAACACCATAACGCCACACAACATAACCTCCAAAAACGCCACGGGAATGGTTGTAAGCGGCTTCCTGGTTGAAGTTGAGAGGGCGAATTTAGACGAGTTGAGGAAGAAGTACCCTGAAGCTTTCAAAAGACCGTATCACCCCGGGGCTGGTTTGCGTATGGAGAGAGTCATGGCTAAAAATGTAAGAGCTTAAGAATCATGTTCACATAAAACACCAGGCAGAAGGTATCTTAGTCCATCGCGTGTTGTCAATCAGCGAAATGGGACACTCTTTAAACCGAACACTTTAATATGATCAGGCAGCATCAACAAGCTCCCTAAGGCCATGGTTGTAGTCTCTGCGACGAATGATTGTTTGTATTTGCTGACCCTACCCCGTTTTATAGGCTAACCGCAGTTAGAATCTTCCCGGTATTTTCAACATACTCCCCGGGTGTCAGACCTCCGAGCGATGTATGAGGTCTGCCCTCATTATAGTCTATTCGCCAAAATTCAATAACCTCCCCGGCATGTTTCAAGCCTATAAACCAGTTCTCGTTCCGGCATTCGTCCCTCAGCCTGCCCATGAAACTCCCGGCATAGGCGTTCTCTATCGGCTTTCCGGGCCGAATGAAGTTCAGCTTAACCCTTCTCAAACAATAATTTCCCCCTTCCCTTCACAGATAAATAAGGGAAGGGGGCCAGGGGGATAGGTTTCCATATAATCTTTAACGCGAGAAACGATTTTTACTTCATTTCTCCCCAGTTTTTGCCCTCTTTGATATCCACCTTCAGGGGGATGCTCAGTGACACCGCCGCCGACATAATCCCGGAAACGAGCTTTCGCATCGCTGCCATCTCTTCCTCCGGCACCTCGAAGACAAGCTCATCGTGTACCTGTAAGAGCATCTGGCTCTTTAACCACCGCTCCGCCATCTCCCGGTAGAGATTAATCATGGCAACCTTGATAATATCGGCGGATGTGCCCTGCACCGGCATATTGATAGCCATGCGCTCGGCTGACTCCCTGACCTGACGGTTGGAAGAGTTGATGTCGGGGATAAAACGCCGTCTGCCCAGCAGCGTCTGCACATAGCCGGTTGTCCTCGCCTGTTCCTTGGTAGAATCGAGGTATTGCCTGACCTGCCCCCCCAGGTCCCCCCGAACCGGAATATTCTGCAGATTGGGCTCGCTGGAGGAAAGCCGCCCGGCACAGTCCCTTATAATCTGCCACGCTCGATGCCGATTAAGGCCGAAGAGAAGCACAGAGTCATCGTGAGAGGTTGCTTGATTGCTGTCAATATGGTCTCTCAGCATTTACCCTACCTTCAGCAAATCCTCATGGTTTGCCTTGACTTGATAGTTGCAATCCCACACCATCATTTTCTCTGCAAACTGGGTCGATATTATAGGCACACACGCATACTGAAGGGGAATATATTTCGGTGGTTGTGACCAAGTCTTGAACAAGCTGCGTGAGGCAGAGACTCTGTTTAGCCACTCCATCGTTGTTTCAGGTGGAGTTCGACTCTCCCCCGTCTCCCCGTCCGCCAGTGTCGGCACTATTCCGGTGGTGAAGTTTCTATTCCTAGCCATTATTTCACCATACCGGCGCTAATTTTAAGGCTAAAAGGTATAGGTGTATTGTGCTCACGCATTAAGAGGGGTGCCAGCCCCTCTTTCTTTTCTTCCTAAAATGGGGGAAAGGGGGAGTGGGGAATATCCTCGGGTTAAGCCATGGGTGATACGAGGGCGGTAGGGTGGGAAAAGATTACAAACGTGGGTGGGGACACAGGGGGTGAGGTCAGATACAGTGAGGCTAGACAGAGTGGAAGCAAAGCCAGTTCCGAAGCAACCGCTTTAACTACCCCGGCTAGGCATAGTCTTTGAAGGCGATGCAGACATCACCGGGGCAGGATTTTGCTATCTGTCTCATATAACTGGCGGTCTCTTCAGGCAGTGCCGTGCTTATGTAGATGCCTGACCCCATTTCAAACCCGGCGATGGTAGTCAGCCTCGGTATTATCCTGATGTGCCAGTGGTAGTACGGGTCATCCTCGTCATCGGTAGTCGTACTGTCAATAACAAGGTTGTAGGCAGGGTTATTGAGCCCCTGATACAGGCAGAAGACAACGTCCTTCACCACCTCGGCTAGCTCGGAAAGATGTGTAGCCGGAAACAGCCCAACAGAGGCGCAGTGCATCTTGGGAAGAATCCAGGTCTCATAGGGTACATGTGAGGCGTAAGG
>CAYWAU010000222.1:0-2735 GCA_964456395.1 uncultured Dehalococcoidaceae bacterium | reverse complement strand
CTGGGCATAAGTCCAGCCTGTTCTACCATCTCCGGGACAATATCCTCCCAGCCCACCGCCATAATATGTATGCCATGCACCCCCGGTATCTCTTTGAGTTGCTCAATAATCTCCAGAATTATTTTTACCCCTTCATCCTTGGCCTTTTCGGCTTGCTCCAGCCTGGCGATTATTTCGTCAGGTACGCTTACTCCAGAAACATAGTCTCTCATGTAACGGGCCATACCCACCGACCTTATGGGTATAACACCAGCCAGGATGTGTACCTGCTTATCCAGGCCCTGGTCGCAAGTCATCTCCATATACCTGGCGAACTTAGGTACATCATAGACCGCCTGGGTCTGGATAAAGTCGACACCGGCTTTAACTTTCTTCGCCAGCCGCTTTACCCGGAAATCAAAGGGGTCGGCGAAGGGATTGGCAGCAGCGCCAATATACATGGGGACTTCCCCGGATATTTCCTCGCCGCAGAGGAATTGCTTCTCATCCCGCATCTTCTTCATCATCTGAATCAACTGAATGGAGTCAATATCAAAGACACCTTTGGCTGTAGGATGGTTGCCAAATTTCTGATGGTCGCCGGAAAGGCAGAGGAAATTACCGATGCCCATAGCTATGGCACCCAGTATGTCACTTTGCAGTGCCAGCCGGTTCCGGTCTCTGACGACCATCTGCATTACCGGTTCGACGCCCGTCTGTTTCAGAAGCACACATCCAGCCAGGCTGGACATACGCACAATAGCCGTTTGATTGTCAGTTATATTAACGGCATCACAGCAGTTACGAAGCATCTCACCCTTTCTCTGTACCACCGCCGCGCTGGTGCCCTTGGGAGGACCTGCCTCAGCAGTAACGGCAAACCTTCCGCTCTCCAGGATTTTTTCCAGATTTGTTCCTGCTTTCATTGACGTTGTCTCCTTTTAGTTTTACTCGGCTTGGGCAGTGTAAAACTAAATTTACTCCCGGTGTTAGTCTCAGAACAGGGACTCTCAGCCCATATGCTGCCCCCATGAGCCTCAACAATCCTCCTGGTTATGGACAACCCCAGACCTGTGCCCTTGACTTCAACATTGCTGGCACGAAAGAAGTCTTCAAAGAGCCGCGGCATATCTTCAGGAGGGATGCCAATCCCGGTATCTATAACCTCAACCAGCAGAGCCTTGCTTTGCTCCTGCACCCTTACGGTTATCATACCCTCCGGTGTGTAGTTAATGGCATTGTTCACCAGATTTGTTATTACCTGCTGCAGTCGGGAGGCTGACCCCTTAATTCTGGGAAGGCCCTCGGGAATCTCAACTTTAAGTTTAATTCCCTTTTCCTTTGCCAGACTGCGCTGACCTTCCAGGGAATTCCTGATCGCCTGGCGCAGTGAAACCTCCTTCAGTTCCTGGATAATCTGACCGGTTTCAATACGCGGAATATCCAGTAAATCGCTAATCAAGGTCAGAAGCTCGGTAATACGGCGGGTGCTCCGCTCCAGCATATTCTTCTGCTTCTCGGAAATTTCCCCGGCAAAGCCGCCCAGCATGACCCACAGGAAGCCCTGAATGGCGGTAAGCGGCGCCTTCAGGTCATGAGCCGCAATGCCGATAAAGCGTAAAAACCGGTTCCTTTCCTCTTCAAGCTCGGCTATCTCACTAGAGGCACGCTCAAGCTCATCAGTTTTTTCTTCAAGCAGGCGCTCCCGCAGTTCCACTACCTCTCGCTGTCGCTTCCTCAGCTCCCCGGCCACCGCGGTGGTCACATAGGTGGTGCCATAGAGAAGGACTACCAGAGCAGCTAGCACTGCCAGAATACGACTCCCTTCCTGATACCGCGCCGGCAGAACAAATCCCTCCAGGTTGACATGCGGTATCACGCCCGCATATTCCAGACCCACCATTAGCACCACCATGGCAATGGCTATCGTGGACAGTAAATATACCATCCGGTAGTTGAGACCGATGCTAGCCAGGACGATGTGAAAGACAAAGAAGAATATGAAAGGGTTTTCTATCCCCCCGGTGAAATGCAGCAATACGGTCAGTGCTACCATATCAAGCAAGATGTGGGTATAAACATAACGCCTGACCCGCGGGATGATTAAATCAGCATGTAATTTCCCCAGGCTCCTGACCTGCCACATCAGCACCAGGTTATACAGAGCCATAGCGACACAGATGATATATACCGGCAGGGTAGGAAAACCAATATAGAATACATTTCTGGCCAAAAGGGTGACCACAATAACACCGAGGATAGCAATCCACCTCATGTTATTAAACACCCTGAGGCGCGTTACCAGTGTTTCTTCCTCGGGAGTACGCTCGGTCTCTTCCACGCCTGTAATCTTGACACTCATAATATTAATTGCCGCCAATATCTACCCTTTGCCTTTTATTACCTGCCGCCGTAATAAGGTGGGAGCAACCTTAAGCCGACTCTACTTCAGACTCAGTCTTGTCCGATATGATGCCTCTTTCGGCATCAACAGTCACTATCCGGGGTCCGCCAGAAACGCTGGGGCTCCAGTCTTTAACCGGCTCAATCTCGTCCATCTCATCAAGACGCCCCATTTCCGCCAGGCGGTCATAAATCATCTGCCAGGCACAGGGAACATCCGGTGATATTTCACATTTACCCCCCGACGAACCGCCGCAGGGTCCGTTCAGCAGGCTCTTGGCGCACCTGACCAGAGGGCAGATAGCCGCCGTCCGCCCCAGAACACAGCTCCCGCACTGCTGGCAAACCTCAAC
>CAYWAU010000221.1:0-2800 GCA_964456395.1 uncultured Dehalococcoidaceae bacterium | reverse complement strand
CCATCAGGCGACCAATAAAGTAGTGGGATGATGTTGCTATCGTATGAAGAAAAGTCGGTGAGCTGTATCACATTCGAGCCGCCAGCATTCATGGTATAGAGTTCGTGCTGTCCTACGCTCCCGGCTCTAAAGGCTATTTGGCTGCCGTCCGGTGACCAGTTTATAAGACAGGCCTCCCGGTCAGCAATGAGCTGTTTCAGGTTTGTCCCGTCTGCAGTTATGATATAAATGCCTTGAGTGTCTCCACTGGCAGCATATAGATCATCAGCAGCGCGGTTAGTAAATACAATTTGACTACTATCAGGAGACCAGGCGAACCCGCTAACACTACCACTGATATTATCGTTTAGCTTTATCTTGTGCGACCCGTCTGCACTCATTACGTAGAGGTCATCACCGGTCCAGTTACCTCTGGGGCTGAAAAGGAACGCTATCTGACTGCTGTCTGGGGACCAAGCCGCCTTTTCGATGTTGCCGTAGTCGGTAAGACGCCTCTGGCCGGAGCCATCAGCGTTGATGATCTGGAGGGCGCTGTCGGGTGCCCCGGATTCCATCCGGCTGAGGTTTATTGAAAGAAGGACGAGTGTTACGGCTATAACGATGAACAGATATACCAGTAATTGTTTGCGCATAGACTAAAACGTAACCATTCTATCGTCATCTTGGAAGATAATATATCTTATTTTACATTTCCTAAAACAAGAATATCACTTAATAATTAAGTAAATATCATTTGCCAGTTGCTCTACCTCTTTTGTGGCTAATCGAAGTAGTGGAAGAACTTCCACTCTTGTGTCAGCGAATTGGAAGCCAATCCATATTATCACTGTCTGTTTAATAGTCTGCGGTAAGTCTTCTACTGGCAAATCTCCCGAAATCGTCTTACCTTTAAGGTCTAGAACACCGCCTCCAGAGATTATCTTGCCGGAGCCTTTGATAACAGCACTAGGTCCCAACGTAATTCCTCCACCACCCTCAAAATCTAGTTTAAGACCACGTTTTTCCTCCCGCGTTTGTGGAGTAAGCTGGTTATGCTTATTCTGATTTAAGATGGAACAAAGGCTGTAAAGCCAGTCGTTACCACACTTATAAGGTTGCATATCCTCAATTCTCATGAATATAGGGGGGGACAATGTCTCAAGCTGTGGGAGGTACCTACCCAAGCTTGATTTAAAGCTGTGCTTATCTTTCCCGTAGGGGAAATATATATCCCTTATTTCGGTTTCACCCGAGATTATCCGTGCTGGTTGTATAACTTTTTCATAAATATCATGAGCTAAATAATCAAGGACTGAACGTAGATTCTCCATCAAGTTCTTAACATCTATTTTAAGAGATGCGCTTATTCTTTCATTGTGGATTGAAGATTCATATTCTCTATTTATTTTTTCCAAGTCGCTTTTAATATGTGTTACAAGGTCGTTTACATCTTGCTTCCTCATACTAAGATTTTATCACTCATGCTGCAATTTTCAACTCCAGCAATATGCAAAGTCAGATTTAATATACTAGAAAATATTGATGTCTAAGAAGATGATATTTGTATTTAACAAGAGACTACACAAAATAGCGGATTGTTTAATTACTCACATTAGAGTAAGATGCTCATATTTACTAATAATCCGGCGAGAACTAGGTGAAACGCACGCCCAAAGGCTTTTTCTTTGCCGTAAAACTCTGGCAGAAATTCACCTACCCAAAGATGTACTAGGAGGCCACTGGCGAGTACGCAATAATATCGCAAAATGACGTAGACCTCTTTATGAATAGTATTGAACCTCTTTACCGGGCCGACAAATTATGCGCGCTTCTGGTGCAGTTTCCGCCCAGCTTCGAGAACTACAGTTACGGACAGCAGATTCTAGGAGCAGTGATCCGTACATTTGGTAGCAGGGGGATAGCGAAACTAGGTATAAATATCTTTATTCCCCGAAGGAGATTGATGAGCTAACTGGCGGGTGAAGAAAGCTGCCGAAAATACCGAACTCACCTTTGCCTTTTTCAACAATCACTGGCAGGTTTACGCTCCCCGCAACGCGGTGGATTTACAGAAATCGCTCCAACTTCCATTCCTACTGCAGTTTCGTAAATCTAAGCACGCACTCCTCATCAAGGTCAATTAGGGCAAACCAGACTTCCTCATCCTTCTCCACAACCACTCTAATAATCTCTTGTTCTACCTCATAATCATAATAACGTGGAGAGATGCGTACTATC
Source organism: uncultured Dehalococcoidaceae bacterium (assembly GCA_964456395.1). Lineage (GTDB taxonomy): Bacteria > Chloroflexota > Dehalococcoidia > Dehalococcoidales > RBG-16-60-22 > CAYWAU01. The sequence continues at coordinate 583 of CAYWAU010000221.1, read as the reverse complement.
ACCGCCCCTTTATCAAGAAGTTCCCTGACTCCGGGGTCAGCCTCAGCGATGTTGATTGCGGCTTGCCTTTCTGCTTCAGTAAGCTCCGGTAGGACGGAGACATATATTACTCCCCCGCTCTTCAGGTTAACCTCTGTGGTGAATAAGCCTGCGTCACCCTTGATAAGCAGGGTCACGCTCTCGCCATCATCGGCCAGTACCACTATTTCCTCAGGGTCAGCGTCACCCATAGCCGCCCTAATCTCAGGGCTGTTCTTTACGATGTCTACCGCCTGGGCATAGACTGAGTCTGCGTGAAGAAACGGCAGTGTCAAGCTCAAGGTCAGGGCCAATGCCAGCACGAGGGCGCTGACCGACGCCATCTTCCAGACCGGCTGCCTTGAAAACAGACCCCTCGCTATGATGCCCGTTGCCTTCTTCAATGCGACTTGTACAACCCCGGGCTGTCTCTTCAGGGGGTCAGCCTCAAGCAGGGCCGTTCTCAGCCATTGCCGGTGGCCCTTAAGCTCGATTTCGGGAAGCTCGACGTTCTCCAGCTTTCTGATTATCTCTTCATCATTCATAGCTCACCTCCATTAACTAT
>CAYWAU010000220.1:0-2851 GCA_964456395.1 uncultured Dehalococcoidaceae bacterium | reverse complement strand
GACCCAGGGTTATTCCCCAGCTGGTGGTGCCGATGATGGCGACTTTTTGCATATCTTAGCCAACTCTTTTCTTGAGTGTATTACACTATACTATATTATTAATTATGGTTGCTGGATGAAGGCAGATTATCGACTTCAGCCTTCTCACCGAGCTTACGTTCCGTACCGGCTAGTAGTCGGACAATATTGTCTCGGTGCCTGATATATATAAATATAGCGCATATCATGGCGTAAATTACATATTCGATGGGAGGATATGGTTTCAGGAAGTTTAATTGCAGGACGTTCAGTGCTATCAGCATGATGAAGGCAAATACGGCCCCGGTAATGGAGCCGAGCGACATATATCTGGTTCTGAAACCATTGATAATCATGAGTCCCCCGCCAACCAGGGCGGCTGGCCAGTACATGGCGAGCAGTCCCCCAATGAAAGTGGCCACCCCGCGTCCCCCTTTGAACTTAAGGAATATTGACCAGTTATGCCCGGCTATTGCCGCCAGAGCCGCCAGGACCTGGGCACCTTTCGTCATCAGCAGAGGGCTAGTGTCGGCTCCTGTCAGGTAGCTGCCAAATATTAATCCGGCAAGTATTACCGGCAGTGCTCCCTTGGCTATGTCAAGGGCGAGCGCCAGAGCCGCGGCTTTCTTGCCAGCGGTTCGTAACACGTTGGTAGTCCCTATCTTACCGCTGCCAACCTGCGTTATGTCTGTCTTAGTGCTTCGCCGGCTTATCAATACGCCGAAGGGTATGGAGCCTATCAGGTAACCGACTATCGCCGCGGCGACATACAGGGCGATTATCATTCTTCACCTCGTGTCTTGAAGACTAAGCGGAGCGGTGTGCCGTCAAAGCCGAATGCCTGGCGCAGTTTGTTTTCCAGGTAGCGGCGGTAGGAGAAATGGATTAACCTGGCGTCGTTGGCGAAGAAGACAAAGGTGGGCGGGTTTACTTCCGGCTGAGTGGCGTAAAGTATTTTAAGCTGCTTGCCCCGACTCCGTGGTCGGTTGTGGGCGGCAACTGCCCGCTGTATAACATCATTAACGGTAGCGGTGGATAATCTTTTAAGCCTCTCCTGATATATCTGGCGGACCTGAGGCATAATCCTGTCTACTCCCTGTCCCGATTTAGCCGAGGTATATAGTACCGGCGCGTAAGCTACGAACTTGAGCTGGCTTCTGATGTATCTATTCCACTCGGTTTTATCCTTATTTTCAACCAGGTCCCACTTGTTGACTACCAGTACGATGCCCTTGGCGGCTTGTTGAATATAGCCGGCAATATGCGTATCCTGAGTTGTCGCCAGTTCAGAAGCATCAAGAACAAGCAGGACTATATCAGCCCGGTCAATAGCCCGCAGGGTTCGGATGACACTGTACCGCTCTACCCCTGCTTTCACCCGTCCCCGCCGTCTGATACCAGCCGTATCAATAAGTAGCACACTTTGCCCGTCAAAGTCAAACAATGTATCTACAGCGTCGCGGGTGGTTCCCGGGCTATCATCGACAATGGCTCGCTTGTCACCCACCAGGGTGTTCAACAGCATTGACTTGCCGACATTGGGTCTGCCGACAATAGCCACCTTTATGGCTTCTGGCTCAGCCTCAACCGGCGGTGGCGACGGTAGCATTGAGACAATACGGTCCAGTAACTCGGCAATGCCCCGGCCATGATGGGCGCTAATCGGCAGCGGCTCTCCCAGACCCAGTTCGTAGAATTCTACCGCCTCGTTTTCAAGTTTGGCATTATCTGCCTTATTAGCCGCGAGCAGTATTGACTTGCTGGCCCGCCGGAGCATGTCGGCAATCTCCAGGTCTGATGGCGTTACCCCGTCTCTGACATCTACCAGTGAGATAATAACATCAGCCAGGCTGATAGCTGCCTCTATCTGGGCTTTAACGCCCTGAGCAATGGTAGAACTCGGCTCCAGCTCCAGACCACCGGTATCAACCAGGGTAAATTCAACCCCCTGCCAGGAGACACTGGCGAAGATGCGGTCGCGGGTTGTTCCCGGAAGGTCCTCCACGATAGCCAGCGGCTTCCCCGCCACCCGGTTGAGGAGAGTGGATTTACCGGCATTCTGCCGGCCAACGATGGCAATAATAGGCTTGCTCATGGTATCTTTACGACCCCTCACCCTTTATTCCTTTTACTGTGTGAAGGGGGAAGGGAAGTATCCTGAAAGGGGCTTCGCCCTTCTCTTTCTTTTTATTCCCCCTCTCCTAGACAGGAGAGGGGGGCAAAGGGAGTGAGGTAGATAAAAGTTATTGTCTTACCTCTGGCAGCTCCCGGGCGAATTTCACACTGGGGGCTTCAATCTGGGTTCGGGCAACATTTCTCAACTCGGTGATAGTATCCCTGAAGCTCTGAATAAAGGCGTTATATTCCACCGCGAATCGGTTATACAGGTCCACTATTTCCTGCGGCACTTCAAACTTCTCCGCCACTTCATAAAATTGTTCCGTAAACTCATGGTAGTGGCTGTTTATTGACCACAGTTCGTTGAGGTGAGTGTGCAAAAAAACGGTGTACCTTCGGCTCCTCAGGTCGCTTTCCACCCTGGTGGTAAAGTTATTCGCCCAGGTATCAAAAATGCGCTGAGACATGCCGCATGCCCGTGCCCAGTCCCATATCTTGGGATTATCAATACTGAAGAGATTGTCTATGATGGCAAAGATGGAAAGTGATGAGTTGCCCATGAAGCGGCGATTAAAATAGGCAGCCAGTTGCGTTAGCCTCATTGATAGAAGCTCCAGTTCATTCTTCTTGACTCTAATTATGGCTACTACCAGCCCGATGAGCAGGATTACAATCAGAGTAGGGGCTACCGCCTCAATCGGCCATTGGTATACCA
>CAYWAU010000219.1:0-2854 GCA_964456395.1 uncultured Dehalococcoidaceae bacterium | reverse complement strand
GCTCATATTCTAGTTGGAAGGCATATCAGAATTTTGCTATCAACAACCAATAAAAGGGCGAGTTGTTTAGTAATTACACTTCGGTGAAGTCCATTAATTTAAGCTTTTGGTTTGGACATTTTAGAGAGCCATTCTAGCTGCAAGATAAGCTCCACGTATAACACTGCTTATACACCTGGATTGAGATTAGGACAAGTACAGACTAGACAATCTGGCGTTCCGTTGCTTCCAGTTATTGAGGAACAGGTATTGGCAGCTTAGACAAGGGGGCTGGACTTCAGGTCAGAGACGCGTGTATGATGTTGTTGAGTAATTGCGATATCCGGCTAGCCGTTTTTTGGAGGTGCGTATGAAGAAGTGGTGCTCAGTTTTCATAGTCACTCTTACCATCGCGTTAGTGATTACTTCGTGCACTCCAGAAGAGCCAGCATCGTTGCCGCAACCGACTCCACCCCAACCTATGCCAGAAAAACCCGCTAACCCCGGGCCTTTGCCGGAGAAACCGACCCTTATGCCTTTACCCCAGCAGCCAACTCCCTCTCCAAGAGCACCTGCTACCAAACCTACGCCAATACCTGAACCAGTGCCTATTTCTCTCCCCATCCCCAATCCAGCCCCGCCCCGCCCCGATACTCCCTTCGTCACTGAAGAAGAAGAAGGGCTTCTGTTCCAGGATGACTTTGAGGACGGTAAGGCCGATGGCTGGGCGCTCGGGGCAGGTTGGGACATATCACACGAAGATGATAACTGTATCCTTACCGGACGCGGCCACGAATTTGCCAGGCCCGACGCGAGCGGCTGGACTGACTATACCATTGAAGCTGAATTTAATATAGAAAGAACCGGCTTCAGCCTCAACCTGAGAGAAAATACCGGTATCGGGCATGTCAGATATTTTCTGGCAGTTCGGTCTGGAGAAGTGCACCTTCAGAAGCAGATTGTCAGTGATTTCTTCGACCTGGCACAGAGCAGTATGCCCATCAGATTAAATAAATGGCATGATATTAAAGCCGTGCTGGAAGGAAACAACTTAAAAATATATATTAATAATTCTCTCGCCATTAACTACACCGATAGTGACATTCCTATCCTCTCAGGAATATCTTCCTTTGAGACTTGGGACAACTCCGTCGTTTACTTCGATAATATATCGGTAACTGGCACGTATGCAGTACAGCGTGCCTCATGGGTAAAGACCGGCGGCCCCAGCGGCGGACTGGGCTACGATGTTCGCATTCACCCCTTTGACAAGAACGTCATGTTCGTAACGGATAATCCATCCGGGGTCAACAAGAGCTATGACGGCGGTGATACCTGGGTACAGAGAAACGACGGCATAACCGCCCGGACGGGTACTTCCGGGGACGGTATTCCCATCTTCTGCCTTACGATAGACCCCAGCAATCCTGACATCGTCTGGGCAGGTACACAGAGCATGCGTGGTATCTACAAGTCAGCCGACGGCGGTGAGACCTGGGCTAAGAAAGACAACGGCATCGCTGAGTGGAACGAAATTACCTTTCGCAACTTTGGTGTTCATCCTCAGAACTCCGATATTGTCTTTGCCGGCGCGGAGATAACCACGGGGATTATGGGTAATGAATTTGATAAAGCCAGGGGCAAGATATATAAGACAGAGGATGGCGGCGAGAGCTGGAGGTGTGTCTGGGAGGGGGACAGCTTGGCCAGGTTTGTCATCTTTGACCCGACAAATCCGGATGTAATGTACGCCTCCACGGGGATATTCGATAGGGATGCCTATAACGATACTGGTGTGGGTGTATTGAAAAGCACCGATGGCGGTGAAACGTGGCGGCAGATAAATAACGGCCTAGATAACCTGTTCGTGGGATTCCTTGAGATGCACCCTGAAGACCCTCAGATACTTTTTGTGGCCGCCGGCAATAATACTCACTGGGAAGGCAGTGGTGTCTACAAGACTACCGATGGCGGGGAAAATTGGACCCAGCTCTTGGGCACAGGAGCCAGCGCCAGTACTGTGGTTGCTATCAGCCCGTCTGACCCGGTGACAGTCTATGCCGCTGGAGAACATGCTTTTTACAGGAGTAGGGATGGGGGTGAAACCTGGCTGAAATTGTGGAGGGCGGTGGAACAGTGCTGGGGTCCGCCCGGCGTCAGGGCCGGCTTCCCCATCAGCGCCGTGGTAGGCCCGGACGACCCGAGGACCATCTTCGCTAACAACTACAGCGGCGGTGTGTTCAAGTCTACGGACGGTGCCGTGACCTGGATAGATTGCAGTGCCGGGTATACCGGGGCTGACCTGCACCGCGTTGTGGTATCCTCATATGACCCGGATGTGGTTTACGTTATTGGTAGAAGTGGCCCGTTCCGCACCTTAAATGGAGGACAGGTGTGGGAGGGCATGGCGTTCTCGCCGGCGGCTTTCCCGGAATGGGATACCGTAGCGGTAAACCCGGAGAACCCGCTGGAAGTGCTCATTTCCAACGAATTTGAGGGTAGCCTGCTTCGCAGCGCCGATGGTGGCAGCACCTGGGAGATGACATTTGAACATCCTCTGACATACGGGGGACATGACTCCAGTAATCGGCATGGGTTCAAGGCGATAGCCTACGCCCCGTCAGACCCCGATATCGTCTATGCGGGAATGAGAAAAGGGAGACGAACCATAGATGGTAATTTCTACGTCGGGCCAAGCTTTGGAATGTATAAGTCCATAGACGGAGGGAAAAGCTGGGCAGAGAAAAACAACGGTTTGACGAGCAGTTACTTGAATATCAATGACATCATTATCCATCCCCGGAACCCGGACATTGCCTATGCCGCTACCTGGCGCGATGGTATCTTCAAGACAATCGATGGGGGTGAAAGCTGG
>CAYWAU010000218.1:0-2860 GCA_964456395.1 uncultured Dehalococcoidaceae bacterium | reverse complement strand
CCAAGGAACATCCCCATTGCCAGGGAACGCTTTCTAACAAACCAGTTACTGGCTACCGTGGCGTTAGCTATATAGCCCCCAAGGCCAGCACCCAATCCGATAAGTATGTATAATAAATAAACGTGCCAGATTTCCTGAACCAGGTACACCCCGGCGAACCCCAAAGCGGCCAGAATATTACCTACTACCATATTAACCTTCGGCCCGAACCTGGCTACAAGAATCCCCCAAAGCGAACTGGGCAAGCCGAAGGCCACAATACCTAGAGACAATCCTATCGATACTTCCGCCCGGCTCCAGCCGAATTCATTACATAAAACAGGTAATAAGACGCCGTATGAGTATATAAAAGCGCCGCCCATGACAAATGCCACCAGCATTACTCCCGCCAGCGCGAACCAGCCGTAAAAGACTCCCTTTTTAGGGGTAACCCTCGGCATCATAATTACTCCAACCCAACTTTGTGCATGTTTTAGACTGTTTTAAACTTGTTCACACATCAGATAGCTCATGCCGGCTGTCCAGGACAAAATTCATTCAGCCGGGCGACAAGACACTTTTTCTGAGAGGATTCCTTTTGCTAACGGCTTGATAATTTAACAACCTGTACCGAGCCGGCACAGGCACAGAAGGCTCGCTTTAATTATAATTACTAAGGTGCCCTCCCGCAAGTGAAATTGCGCCGGCGAGAGGATGAATTCAGTCTCAGTCTCATCAAGTGTTAGTGGCATATATAAGGGAGATTTCACTCCTGTAAAATATCCGATAAAAAATACTCCAAAAGCCAGCACTGTGCTATAATTATCTAGACCCAGAGCCGGGAGAAAAATGTTTACCCACCTCCACGTTCACACCGAATACAGCCTGCTTGATGGGATGTGCCGCATCCCGCAACTGGTATCACGAGCCATAGACCTGGGCATGGATAGCCTGGCAATAACCGACCATGGTGCCATGTACGGCGTAATTGAGTTCTACCAGGCAGCCAGGGAAGCCGGCATAAAACCAATTATTGGCTGTGAGACTTATGTTGCTCAAGGCAGCCGCCTCAGCCACAATACCGGGGACAAAAATAACTACCACCTCATTCTCCTTGCCAAGAACCAGACCGGATACCAGAATCTAATCCAGCTCATCACCAAAGCACACCTTGAAGGTTTTTACTACAAACCAAGGGTAGATAAAGAGCTTTTAGAGCAATATAATCAGGGTCTGGTCGCCCTCAGTGCCTGCCTCGCCGGCGAGGTTCCCCAGCTAATCCTGGGAAGACGCTACGAGGAGGCAAAAGAGGCGGCTCTGTGGTACCAGAAGACATTCGGCGATTTCTACCTGGAAATTATGAGACACCCTATTCCAGAACTGGAGGAGGTCAACAGGTACCTCATCCAGATGAGCGGTGAACTCAATATTCCCCTGGTAGCGACCAACGATACTCACTATATTAATCGGGAGGATGCCTCGGCTCACGATTTGCTGCTATGCATTGGCACCAACTCTTCCATTCATGATGAGAAGAGGATGAAGATGGCCGGAGACTTCTTCTACCTCAGAAGTCCTGAGGAGATGGCCGAACTCTTTCAGGATATTCCTCAGGCGATGGAGAACACCGAACATATTGCGGAGATGTGCAACCTGGACATGGAGTTCGGGCGCCTTCACCTGCCGGAGATAGAACTACCGGAGGGGAAAACGGCTGACCTTTTCCTGGCTGACCTTTGCCACGAGAACCGGCACCTTTATTATCCACACCCCACTCCGGAGATAGAACAGCGGCTTGAATACGAGCTGGATGTAATCAAGAAAACCCAGTTCGCCAATTACTTTCTCGTTGTCTGGGATATTATATCCTTTGCCAAAGAGCACGATATCCTCTTCGGGGTCAGGGGCAGCGCCGCTGCCAGCATCGTCCTGCACTGCCTGGGTATTACGGCCATTGACCCCATTGAAAACGGGCTGGTCTTTGAACGCTTCCTCAATGTGGAGCGCCAGGAGATGCCGGATATAGACCTTGATTTCCAGGATGACCGCCGTGACGAGGTAATCGCCTATGTCTCACAGAAGTACGGACAGGACCACGTGGCTCAGATAATCACCTTCGGTACTTTGGGGGCTAGAGCCGCTATCAGGGACGTGGGGCGAGCACTGGGTATGCCCTATGGTGACGTTGACCGCGTGGCCAGATTGGTGCCCAATGCCCCGAACATGACCCTGGCCAGAGCTATGGAAGAGAATAGTGAACTCAAGAATATCTATCATGAGGATGACATCGTGCGCAATCTGGTTAATTCAGCCAGGAGGGTGGAGGGTATTGCCCGCCACGCCAGCACTCATGCCGCCGGTGTCGTCATCTCCAGAGAGCCCCTCACCAGATACGTCCCGCTACAGCGGGGCAGCCGGATGGACAGTCAGGAAGCGGTGATGACCCAGTTCTCCATGGGAGATATTGCCAAAATCGGCCTGTTGAAGATGGACCTTCTCGGGCTGGCCAACCTGACCATTCTGGGCAAGGCAAGAGAGATTATCCACCAGAATCATGATATTGATATTGACCTGCTCAATATTCCACTGAATGATACCAAGACGTTTGACCTGCTGGCTTCCGGGGAGACGGCTGGCGTGTTTCAACTGGAGGGGTCGGGAATGCGCCGCTATATTAAGGAGCTCAAACCGACAACCTTCAGCGATATCGCCGCCATGGTAGCCCTGTACCGCCCGGGGCCCATGGAACATATCCCGACCTTCATCAGAGCCAAGCACGGTCTTGAGCCTATCCGTTATCCTCACCCCACCCTGAAAAGTATCCTTGAGGAAACCTACGGGGTGATTGTCTATCAGGACCAGGTACTATTTATTGTGCAGG
>CAYWAU010000217.1:0-2884 GCA_964456395.1 uncultured Dehalococcoidaceae bacterium | reverse complement strand
TATCATGTCCCAGGGATGCTCGCTCACTGCCTCAGGACCATTATTGTACCCCGGCTCCTGGTCTGTGCCGGGAACCTTGTTCATTACGTACTGTCTGAGGAGGGTAGGCCAAGGAACCAGCTTGATGTCTAACTCTATACCGATATCCGTCAGTTCCTGCTTTACCAGAAAGGCAAGGTTTTCGGCGATATTGCTGCCCGGGGTGGTAGCCAGAGTGAGCTTAATGGGCTTGCCATCCTTATCCTGAACCGCTATGGTTCCATCCGACTGCTTGATACCATAGCCGGCTTCATACAATATCTGCTTTGCCTTCTCCTTATCATAGAGCGAGCCGAAGCCAAACTTGGGCACCCCCTCCTCGGTATACCAGGGAGAGGGCTTGGGAATAAAGCTGAATGCCGGGTCGCCAAAGCCGAGGCGTATGGAGTCAATCACCGCCTCTTTGCTTATGGACATGGACAGCGCCTGTCTCACCTCTTTTTTGTCAAATCCTTCCCAGCCATTATTTTTCATGTTATAGACTATCAAATCATAGCTTCTGGTAGGCACGGTATATACCTTAATCCCCTCCATCTGTTTGAACTTGGCGACTTTCTCCGGTTCTATTCCCGTATAGGTGATGTCTCCGGCTTCCAGAGCGGCATGAACCGCAGCCGACGTCCCGAAGAGCTTGGTGACAAATTGCTCAAAGTAGGGGGCGCCGTCATCCTGACCAAGATAATAGTCAGGATTGCGCTCAACCACGTATTTATCGTTGCGAATCCACTCCTTAAATCGGTATGGACCTAAATTGCCGGTATAGGTCAGATTATTGAATTCCTCCGCCTGAGTAAAGGCCTCTATATCACCTTCGTATTTGATGGCAATATGCCTGGGGTACGGGGTCAAGCCATAGATGGCATTGTCCGCAAATTCAGGGTCAATGGTCTGCCTCTTTATAACGAAGGTCGTCTCATTAACTACCTCAGGTTCAACGAATACAGTCTCTCCGTTGACCGTCTCCTGCCAGTCACTTTTATAGGGATAGTTAAGCCAGTCTGAGAACATCAGGTTCTTCAAGGTATATACATAATCCTCAGCAGTCACCTGCCTGCCGTCGCTCCACTTTAAGTCGTTTCTAACGGTAATAGTATAGGTGAGCCCATCCTCAGAGGCTTCCACCGGCTTGGCCAGGTGGCGCAGTACCACCTGCCACTGGTTATCATAGGTAGCGAGACTGTCAAAGGTCTGCCCCACATAGGAAAAGGAAGAGGCGTCAGCGGCCAGGAGCCAGTTCAGGGTCTCGGCATCTCCCCCCGACGTCCCTTCGAGGAATATGCCTTTAACCTGGGGCTTGGGCTCCGGTGCCGGTATTTCGGACGGTGGGGGTACTGTAACCGGGGGTGGTGGTTCTACAACAGGCTGCGGGGACGCACAGCCAACCGTGAATGCAAGTATAGAGATGAGAAAAATAATATATACCTTCATTTGGCATCACCCCTTGGCAAGAGGTACTCGTTAATATTTTTCGTCACTGCCTCAACTGAACAAGCTTTACCTGCTTAAAAATATTATGATTTATATATTGTGATAATGCAAACTATTGGCGGGATGTTAAACAGCAATATAAGCACTGGTTCAGCTATAGCGGTTGATATCTTAGGGGTAATTACAGGTGCGTTTATCGCCAGAGAAATGTATTTGCGTTATTGAGCCTATTGCTCAGTCGATTTCTCGACAAATCCGTGGTGTATGTACGTCGATAATTTGCCTATTACTTGATTCCAAGATAGTCCGGTATAGTTTTCAATTTCTTCCACCGTCGCCGCTCCATGTTCATATAGATAATCAAGGACTTCGTAGCCTTTTATCTCGCTCATACCCATATCCACACTTATCTTTCTCCTTTTAAATCTCGCCATCCCTTCATTACTAAGCGTATATCTATCCATCCGCTCATACCCTACTAGTCTTTCTCAAGAACCACCAAGGAAGTCAAAATGGGCACCTATTTCGGTATTTGTCAATGTCCCAAGCTTACGTCTATTGTTTGATAATATCATCTATATAGCGATAATACAAACTATTGACGGGATGGTTGTCACATAAATTCAACGCCATTCAGCGACTAGAAAATAGTCTTAGTCTGTGGTAATATAATCTAAGTTATCAAGCATTTCACATGCGTATGGAAAAAGGGGATGTGCCCGGGCTATTATCTCAGCTGGTCGGAGTGCATTCCTGACAAGACGGAGGGGGAATAATGTCAACAAAAAATTTATTACTGGAACTATCTCGGTACAAAATAGGCACCTATGCCTATATCATCCACAGACACGCACTACTACGTCCAGACGAGGAAGCTTTTGTATACGGGTCGGAGAGAGTAACTTACTCCGAGTTTAATGCCAGGGTAAACAGCCTGGTACACGCCTTAAACGCCATGGGAGTGAAAAAGGGTGATGCCATGGGCATCTTATCGTGGAATTGCCTGGATTATGTTATCGTTTACGGTGCCGCCATGAAGGGAGGATTCGTCCTGTCACGTTTCAATCCCAGGTTAGGGGTGGACGAACTGGACTACCTCATTAATTATTCAGAAGCCAATGCCCTTTTTATCGGCCCCGAATTTGTAGAGACAATTGATTCACTGCGGCCCAAACTGGCCAAGGTTAAGAACTTCATATCCATTGAAGGCCGTGCCCCCAATATGACATATATCCAGGACCTGTTGACGACCTATACCGGTGAAGAGCCCGATGTCCAGATAGAGGAAAATGACCTCCTGCACATTATCTATACCAGCGGCACAACGGGTGTGCCCCGTGGTGCGGTATATACTCACCGCCAAGTCTGGGAAGATGCCCAGATTCTGGTTATGAATTTTAGTTTACAGCCAATACAT
>CAYWAU010000216.1:0-2886 GCA_964456395.1 uncultured Dehalococcoidaceae bacterium | reverse complement strand
CGTCGTTGATAGCGACGATGACATCCGAGGTCTGCATGCCCGCCAGGTGCTGGATGGCTCCCGAGATGCCGCAGGCAATATAGAGCTTGGGACAAACGGTCTTGCCTGTCTGCCCCACCTGGTGAGAGTAGGGAATCCACCCCTCGTCTACCGCCGCCCTTGATGAGCCCAGTGCGGCCCCCAAGACTCCGGCCAGCTCCTCCAGAAGTTTAAAATTTTCGGCTTTGCCAAGTCCCCTCCCCCCCGAGACGATAATATCGGCATCCTCGATTTTGACCGTCTCCGTAACGTCATCGATAAAGTTGAGCAATCTGGTTTTTGCCGTGATACCTTCGCGTTTGAAGTCAACCCTGATAATCTGTCCCTTGCGGGCGTTGTCCGGGCTGTTCTTTTTGAAGACGCGCGGACGGACGGTGGACATCTGGGGGCGTTTCGACGGGCAGATAATGGTGGCCATGATGTTGCCGCCGAAGGTGGGGCGGGTCTGCAGGAGGAGCCTCTTCTCAGTGTCAATATCAAGACCGGTGCAGTCGGCGGTGAGCCCGGTGCGCAGAATGGCGGCTACCCGGGGGATGAAGGAGCGACCCAGTGAGGTGGCGCCGGCAATGACTATCTCCGGCTGGTACTGCCGAATCAGCTCAACGAGCTGCCGGGTAAGGTAATCTTCCTGATTATCGGCCAGTTCCGGGCTGTCTACCAGATAGACCTTATCGGCGCCATAGGCAATAAGCTGGTTAACATCACTAATGTCATGGCCTAGACTTACCGCACTCAGGTCGGTCTTCAGCGTGTCGGCCAGCTCTCTGCCTCTGGACAGGAGTTCATAGGCAACGTTTTTCAGTTGACCGCGCCGCTGCTCGGCGAAGACCCAGACACCTTGGTATTCATCGCTTACTTCTGCGGTTTCCGGGATAGCTTCAATATTGATAGCATCGTAGCTACAGGCATCCTGGCAGGCACCGCAGAGGGTGCAGCCTTCCTTTAGCTGTACCTTATCATCTATAATTTCCAGCAGACTGAAAGGACAGACCGGTACGCAGCTACCACAGCCAACACACTTCTCTAAGTCAATCTTTATTCCCATACAGCATCGCTTCTAGAGCAAATTGGCATCCCTGAGTTTGCCGATGAGACTTTCTGCCTGGGTTTCTAGGTCTCCTTCCAGTATCTCACCCTGGCTGATTCTCTGGGGGAAGAATACCTTGATTACTCTGGTACAGGAGCCTGCCTGGCCCACCATTTCTTGGTCAACACCTAATTCATGAGTATCCCAGGTTGGAATGGAGGCACTCTTTGACCGGGCAATTCCCCGCAGCGAAGGCAGACGGGGCACGTTAATCTCTTTAACTACGGTGATTATGGCTGGCAAAGTTGCCTCAATAACCTCATAGCCTTCCTCCGCCATCCGCCGGACGCGTATCTGTCCGTCGGCTATCTCTTCTATCTGGCTGACGTAGGCAATGAAGGGTATATCCAGCATTTCCGCCAGTTCTGGCCCCACCTGTCCTGTATCCCCGTCTATCGTCTGCCGACCGCAGATGATGATGTCACATTGTCCCAGCCTGGTAATGGCTTTGGACAGAGTGTAGGCGGTAGCCCAGGTGTCCGCTCCGGCGAAGTCTCTGTCGCTCAACAGAACGGCTTCATCAGCGCCGAGTGAAATCGCTTCCCGCAGTGCCGCTTCCGCCTGGGGCGGTCCCATAGTGATGACGGTAACCTTGCCCCCGTGCTGTTCCTTCAGCCTGACTCCTTCCTCCAGGGCATAGGTATCAAAGGGGTTGATTATGTTTTCAATTCCCTGTCGGATGAGGGTATTGGTCTGGGGGTCAATCTTGACCTCGGTCGTGCCGGGGACCTGCTTAAGGCAAACGGCGACATTCATGGCGTCCTTGCCTTTCTTTTCCTCAGTTCAATGGCGATGGCGTTTCTCAGGATTTGATTGGTGCCTTCGTATATCTGCAGGATTTTGGCGTCCCGCATCATTTTCTCCACCGGGAAGTCCCTCATATAGCCGGTGCCGCCGCAAATCTGCACCGCATTTGTTGTCACCATCATAGCGGTATCCGAGGCAAAGACCTTGGACATGGCTGATGCCTCGGTGACATTCTTGGCGCCGCTGTCAACCGTTTTCGCCGCCGCGTAGACCAGCGCTCTGGCCGCCTCAACGTGGATGGCCATGTCCGCCAGCATATTCTGGACTACCCCTATGGAGATGATGGGGCGGTCAAATTGAATGCGCTGCTGGGCATAGTCCACCGCCGCTTCCAGGGCTCCCTGAGCCACGCCCACCGCCTGAGCCCCTATTCCCGGGCGGGAGCGGTCAAAGAGTTTCATCGCCTGGATAAATCCCAGCCCCGGCCTGCCCAGAAGGTTTTCCTCCGGCACCAGGCAGTTTCGGAAAACCAGCTCGCGGGTCGCCGAAGCCCGAATGCCCATCTTCTTCTCTTTCTTGCCGAAGGTGAAACCCGGTGTATCCTTCTCCACCAGGATAGCGCTGGCGCCGCGGGCGCCTCTGGTCTTGTCCGTCAGGGCGATTACGGTATATATCTCGGCTTCACCACCGTTGGTGATAAATTGTTTCGTGCCGTTAAGCACATAGCCTCCCTCAACTTTGTCCGCCGTCGTCTTTATATTGCCGGCATCACTTCCTGCCGTTGGCTCGGTGATGGCGAAGGCAGTCAGCTTCTGGCCGCTGGCGATATCGGGGAGAAACTTCCGCTTCTGTTCCTCAGTGCCATACTCCATCAGGGTCATACAGCCCAGGGCGCTGGCCGCATAGCTGACCGCCACGGCACTGCATACGCGGCTCAGCTCTTCCACTACCAGGCAAAGTTCCAGACAACCGCCGCCCAGTCCCTCAAACTCTTCCGGGACAAAGACGCGGAA
>CAYWAU010000215.1:0-2944 GCA_964456395.1 uncultured Dehalococcoidaceae bacterium | reverse complement strand
TGCTCTAAAGCTGGCCCAATTAGCCCGGGGTGGTTATATCAAAGAGATTCATCATCCGGTTGGCCAACGGAGACGGTTCAGGGAGTTGATGATAGCCTATCACGATACTGTCAGAAGCACCACTCGCATAAAGAATAAAATCAAAGCCAGGTTCAGACAGAATGGCATCCAGTGTACCGGGAGAACTGTTTATTCAGAAGCCCACCGGGATGAGTGGAAGGGGAAATTGCCTCAGGAGGCAATAGTGCTGCTGATTCTGGATGGTCTTTGGCGCCAACTGGATCAATCCGAGCAAACAGAAAAGGAGCTTCTGAGAGCTGCCAGAGCCTAGGCCAAACAGTATCCTGAAATCAGGCTATGATGAGCAACAAAGAGCTGATGAGAGTGGCGAGCTAGTGTAGTGTTTTCTAAATAATTGGACATTTGAGACCACAAGAGAATCGTGGTTCACATGTTCGTCGAGAAGCTACTCAAATGTAAAGTTATTTGCCATACACTACACTAGGTAATTATTGTAAAATGGGGGGATAGGTTGCTTACTTCCTATCGTGTATTGGATTTAACAGACGAGAAGGGCCTGCTTTGCGGTCGGATACTGGCTGACCTCGGGGCGGACGCGATAGCTGTTGAGCCGGTAGCGGGGAATCCGGCCAGGAGAATCGGCCCTTTCTATCACGATATTAATCACCCGGAGAAGAGCCTTTTCTGGTTTTTACTGAATACCAACAAGCAGGGAGTAACTCTAAATCTAGAAACTCCCGAAGGCAAGGAAATATTCAAGCGGCTGGTTAAAACCGCCGATTTCGTTATAGAATCTTACCCGCCGGGTTACATGGAGTCGCTGGGGCTGGGCTATGAGACCTTAAGCCAGATTAATCCCGGTCTCGTTATGACCTCAATCACACCCTTCGGGCAGACGGGGCCCTGGCGAGATTACAAGAGTTCCGACCTCATAGCTATGGCCTTAGGAGGTCTCACTTATATTACTGGTGAACCGGGGCGGGAGCCATTGCGTGTTCCCGTTCCTCAGGCCTATTTCCACGCTGGTTCCTGGGCGGCGGTTGGTGCTATGATTGCCTTTTACGGACGGCAGACCACCGGCGAAGGCCAGCATGTGGATGTATCGATGCAGCAGGCTGCCGCGTGGTCAAACTATGCTACCGCCGAGTGGTGGTCATACTCCGGGCGGATTCTCAAACGTGAAGGAGCATGGCGCCAGATAGGACTATCGCGGATTCAGCTTATCTTTCAGTGTAAAGACGGGCATATACTATTATATCTCTTGGGTGGCACCGCGGCGACGCCGGGGGAATGGAAGCTGGTCGAGTGGATGGAAGCAGAGCAGATGAGCCCCGAGTGGCTGAAGGGATTTGACTGGTCACAGCTGGACGTTAGCATCGTGCCGCAGGAGTTCTTCGACCGGCTATCAAGCGCACTGGAACCTTTCTTGCTGAGCAAGACGAAAACAGAGCTTTCTGACTGGGCGGTTAAAAATGAACTGTTCCTTGCTCCAGTTAACGATGCCGGGGAATTACTGGAAAATCCCCAGCTTAATAGTCGAAGCTTCTGGGTACAGTTACCGCACCCCGAGCTGGATGATGTTATCACCTATCCCGGGCCATTTGTCAAACTGAATGAGGCATCAATTGTTTACAGAAGGCGGGCGCCTCTCATTGGTGAGCATAACCATGAGATTTACGGCGGAGAATTGAAGATTGACCTGGAGGAGCTCTCTGTATTAAAGGAAAGAGGGGTAATTTAGGATGGGTAATAAGCTTCCCTTAGAAGGGGTGAAGGTTGTCGAGTTGGCACGTGTCATCGTAGGTTCGTGTGTGGGAAGGTTTCTGGGCACTCACGGAGCCACGGTGGTGCATATTGAAAGCCAGAGAAGGCTGGACTTCCTCCGGACAATCTTTCCATATAAGGACAATATAAGCGGTATTAACCGGGCTGCCTACTTTAACATTTACAATACTGATAAGTATGGAATTGCGCTTGATCTGACCACACCTGAGGGCCTGGAGATAATGAAGAGACTGATAGTTTGGGCGGATATTTATATTGAGAGTAATGTTCCCGGGATGATAGACAAATATGAGTTGGATTATGACAATGTCAGGAAGCTAAAACCGGATATAATAATGTTGAGCACCAGCCAGATGGGGCGGGAAGGGCCGTCAGCCCGATATAAGGGGTTCGGGGTGCAGACTGCGGCTATGGCCGGCTTTCATGAAATTACCGGCTACACTGACTCAGGGCCTATAGGCCCATTTGGGGCTTATACTGATATGGTCTCACCCCAGTGGCTGATTGCCACACTGGTTGCTGCCCTAGATTATCGGAGAAGGACGGGAAAAGGGCAATACATTGACCACTCTCAACTGGAGGCGGGTATACATTTTCTGGCACCGGCTATTTTGGATTACGCCATTAACAAGCGATCCATGAGTCGGGTGGGTAACCAGGAAGCCTTGGCTGCACCTCATGGCTGCTATCGGTGTCGAGGTGATGACCGATGGTGCGCTATTGCCGTATATTCCGACGAGGAATGGAGAGCTTTCTGTCAGGCGCTGGGAGACCCTCCTTGGGGGAAGGAGGAGAAATTTACCACACTGCCTGGCAGAAAGGAAAATGAGGATGAACTGAACGGTTTAGTAGAAGAATGGACTAAAAAGTACACGCCGGAAGAAGTGATGAGCCAGCTTCAGGCTGTGAATGTAGCTGCCAGCGTCGTGGCTACGGGCGAGGATCTCAATAACGACCCACAATTGGCCTGCCGGAGTCATTTTGAAATGCTGAAGCATTCCGAAATAGGGGAAGTCCCTTTTAGTAATCCGCCGTTCAAACTGTCTAAAACACCGTGTGAAGTAAGTATGCCGTCGCCCTGTTTCGGCGAGCATACGGAATACGTATGCCGCAATATTCTGGGCATTACTGATGAAGA
>CAYWAU010000214.1:0-2949 GCA_964456395.1 uncultured Dehalococcoidaceae bacterium | reverse complement strand
GCACACCGCCAGCGTTTATCCTGAGCCGGGATCAAACTCTCCAAAAAAAATAGGGTTCTTTGTTTGAACCTTCCTTCCGCTATCCAGTTGTTAAGGTGCTAAATGCTCTTATAGAGCATTAACAATAATATCACAATTATATGCCTTTGTCAATAGTACCCCATTTCGCTCGTCTGAGAAATCATTTACGAAATATTTATCCCCCGTGCCTCATCATTTATGCCCTTTTTACACCCTCTGGGCTAAACTAGGGCGATAAAAGGACGAAGGCAGATTATTAAATTTCGCTGAGGAGACTGACAACTGTATAAAATCCACCCAAAAAGCAGGTCGGAGGCTGAGTAACTATGTTAGGTATGGTAACTACCATGGACGCCGCCACTACCGGTATGAAAGAGATAGCCGGGGCATTGGGTGGAGGCATTCGCGAAGGCTCTCTAGTCATTATAGAAGGCGATGCCAAATCCGGGAAGACTGTCCTGACTCAGCACATAGTTCACGGTATATTAAGTTCCAGGGAGTGTGCGGTAGCCTACTATACAACGAGTGAAAGTGCCGAGGAACTGGTTGCCCAGATGGAATTCATGTCTCTACAGGTCGGGCACGAATTGGTAACTGACCGGTTACGGGTCTATTCAATGGGTTTAAGCGGTGTCATAATAAAACCGAAAGAATCTCTTCAGCTTATAATCAATCACATCTCGGAGTTGCCTGAGCGATTTAAGCTGGTCATAGTGGACTCCGTAACACCACTCATGAACCGCGTCAGCCCGGTGATTAAGATGGATTTCCTGCAAACATGTAAGGAGCTATGTAGTGAGGAGCGGTCGATTGTCCTGGCATTGGACACTCATGTATTGGAAGGAAAGATGCTTTTCCGCGTCCATGCCATGAGTGATTATTACCTGAAACTCAGGTCCAGAGATATGATGCTTGAGACAGGCCAGGTGGACACCCGTATGGTCAAGATTTTAGAAGTCATCAAGCTGGCTGGCGCGGACCGCCATGACCAGGAAGCCATCCAGTTTGAAATAAAACCCAAAGTGGGCATTCAAATTCTTCCTTTTGTCAAAATCAAAGTCTGACTCTCATCTTTCCCCAAACGCAAGCATTAAGAGACCCCTTTGCTTCCTACCTGTGCCTTGCCTGTTGTGGTATTATCTATCTGTGGTTAGTTTGGTCTATAGGCAGGCTTGGAATGTCGGCAGATGATTTATCACCAGTTTCCATTACCGGGAACCTGAAAACTCGTTTTATTGGCCAGAGAGTCATTTACTACCCACGTCTGGCTTCAACAATGGATACAGCCAGGCAGGAGGCTCGGCAGGGAGCCGCCGGAGGTACTGTTATTATCGCCGGAGAGCAAACCGAGGGCAGGGGCAGGATGAGGCGCACCTGGTTATCACCCCGGGGTAATATTGCCTTATCTATTATTCTTTACCCGGATGTCTCTTTTCTGCCTTACCTTATTATGATAGCTTCTCTGGCGGTGGTTCACAGTATTGAGGCGGTTACCGGCTTGAAACCGCAGATTAAGTGGCCCAATGATATCCTCATCAGCGGGAAAAAGGTATGCGGGATTCTGACGGAAAGTGACGTGAAAGGGAGCCGGATAGCCTGCGCCATTATCGGTATCGGCATAAATATCAGCCCGGGATTTACTGATATTGCTGAGATTTCGGCCACGGTTACCAGTCTCAACGATGAATCGGGGAGCCAGGTGTCGCGGGTGGAAGTGGTCAGGCACGTTCTGACTGAAGTTGAACGGCTGTATCTGACTCTACCGGATGGAGAACCTGTTTATGAGCAGTGGCGGGATAGATTGATAACGCTGGGTAAGAAAGTCTGTGTCGCATCAGGCAGCGATATGCTTGAAGGCATGGCTGAATCAGTGGACAGAAATGGTGCCCTGGTACTGCGCCTCGCTGACGGCAGTTCGACGACAATTGTCGCCGGGGACGTTACCCTGAGCGATAAATGACCGAGAATGATTTCCCCACCCCCCGGAGATGAAAAGGGGGTGGGGAAAAACCTTGAGCCGAATAAAGTTACTGGTTATTTACCTTATTTCTCTTTATCCCCGGTGCCGGTAAATGCTTTAAGAAATTCTATGGGCAGCGGGAAGATTATGGTGCTGTTTTTCTCGGTGGCTATCTCGGAGAGCGTTGATAGGAAACGGAGCTGTATTGCTGCTGGCTCTCTGCCAATAACCGCCGCTGCCTGAGCCAGCTTCTCTGCAGCCTGGAACTCACCCTCAGCGTGGATAACCTTGGCTCGTCTCGTTCTCTCTGCTTCAGCCTGAGCCGCCATGGAGCGCTTCATCTCTTCCGAAAGCTCAACCTCCTTGATTTCCACGGTGCTGACCTTGACTCCCCACGGGTCGGTATGTTCGTCAATTATTTTTTGCAGCATCTGGTTAAGTTTTTCCCTTTGCATCAATAGTTCGTCAAGTTCGGATTGCCCCAGTATATTCCTCAGTGTGGTCTGTGATATCTGTGAAGTAGCCCTGATGTAGTCCAGAACCTTGACTACCGAAGACTCAGGGTCAACTACCCTGAAAAACACCACGGCGTTAACCCGGACGGTAACGTTGTCCTTGGTGATTACTTCCTGTGAGGGTACATCCATAGTTATTACCCGCAGGTCTACCTTCACCATGCGGTCGATAAACGGGATGATGAGGAACAGGCCGGGCCCCTTGGCGCCAACCAGACGACCCAGGCGGAAAATAACTCCCCGCTCATACTCGGTAACGATTTTGACAGCCATCATAATAATTATGAACACAAATATAACAATGACACCGATAACAATTGGATTCATTTGTTTACCTCCTTTATTCTTTCTTGGTTACTCTTAATTTTAACCCTTCAACTTTGGTTATAATCACCTCCTCTTCAGGCTCTGCCCGGCCCTTGTCAGTTATGGCTGTCCAGCGTTCACCCTCAA
>CAYWAU010000213.1:0-2975 GCA_964456395.1 uncultured Dehalococcoidaceae bacterium | reverse complement strand
CCTCTTTGTATCTCCATCAAAGAGTGGTTTTTAGCCCCAAGCTTCTCAATCAATGCCTCGGCCGCCTTTTCGGGCTCAACGGTATCGCCGCAGGTGAAGATGTCAACGGCCGCATACCCGTATTCCGGCCAGGTGTGAATAGACAGGTGAGATTCAGCGATGACCACCACCCCGCTTACTCCCTGGGGACTGAAGTGGTGGAAGGACTCACCCAGCACCATGGCGCCACAGTCAATGGCTGCGCCTACCACGGCATCTCTGATAAAGCCTAGGTCATTTAATACCTCCTTGTTACAGTCCTGCAGCTCAATAAGTAAATGTCTTCCTAGTGCATTCAATCACCTGCCCCCCTTATAAGATTTTTTAGTATTCCCTGGCTTATGAGTCTTACCAGGTTACCATAAGATAACAAGCTAGATTGTATAACAATTAGCCTGTTGCTATCAACAGTGGACTAAATAAAAAAGTCCCAGAGCTAGATAATCACCCCAGGAACCCTCCCTCACTTCCCCCCATTGTTAAGGAGCCAGGAGATATAGTAAACTAGGCGAATAATTAATCTAAATAATGTTTAATATAACCCCTTTCGGCTAGCTTGAACAGGCCCGCTATAATACAGCCTTAAGGTCCAGATTCTGCTTCATAATCTCGGTAAGCCTTGTTAGCTTCTGCTCCTGGTTGAACCTGGTTCTGCTTAAAGCATCCTCAATACTCGTTACTATGTCATTGGTCGTATTTTCCGTTGAAACAATCGGAATACCTCTGGTCTCCGCCTTCTGAAGGACGCTGTAGATGGGCGGTTCATTACTGCCGCTTAGAACAAGACACCTTGTTGAGGTCTCCAGAGCCGCCAGCTGCATGTCCGGGCGGTCCTGTCTGATGACGGCGGCTTTATTGCTTTTACGCCCGAAGTAGTCCAGGCCGGAGTCAACCACCATTGCCCCCAGCATGAAATTCTCCACCAGCTCTGCCGATTTCTCGGCGCTGTTCAGTATCTTACCCTGAAGGCTGTCAGCCAGCTCACCGACCGTGATGGCGAAGAGGACTCTATCATCAGGAAGCACCCCCAAAACATTTATACCGGCGGCACCAAACTGAGCCCGGGCATCATCCTGCACTCGCTTTAATTCACTCTGCGGCACCTTGTTTAAAATAACGCCCAGTAAACTCTCACCGAATCCTTTATAAGCATCAATATATTTGGAGGCTTGGCCGGAATAGGCCTCCACGGCAATGGCTTTAGCCTTCATCTCTCTCACAGTACCGTAAGTGTTTTGACTTACAGCATCACTGCCGCTCGGCCCGAGCATACCCTCCACCAGGACTACATCCCTGCCCTTTATCACATCAGGCGCGTTAACAACGTCGGATATGCCTAAAATCTGCTTCATAAAGGTAATGTCACCATCGGCGTCGCTTTTTTCAGATGCAGAGGGTTTTAAATAACCCACCTTCTTGCCATCGCTCTGTAGAGACCTGCCCAGTCCGGCACAGATGGCGGTCTTACCCGCCGCTTCTTCCGCAGAGACTACATATAAAACGCCCAAGCTTCACCCCCGGCTAAATTCTCAGAATTTGGACAAACCATAATATTATAATCTTTTAGCGAAGATTCGTAAAGGGGGCAGGGGGCGTTTATTGGGTTTAGCCGCAGGCGATTCGAGGGCGGCAGGGTGGGAAAAGATTTGTAAAGGGGGTGGTGAAGGGGGTGAGGTAGCTAAAAATCCCCCTTCTCCTCATCCGCTTAACATAACAATAGATACAAATCAAAAGATACAAATCAAAGCCAACCACGAGGGAATTGTTTCCCTATTTATATAATACTGTTTTGTCGCCCCCTATGATTGACAACAGCCCGGTGCTATAATTACTCTAAGGGTGGGGGAGTCAGGTTATGCATGAGGCATTGCTTTATGAGAAGCTGCCGGACTCAAGGGTCAGGTGCCATACCTGCCAGTGGCGTTGCCGGATTGGCCCGGACAAGTTTGGCGTCTGCGGCATGTACCAGAATAAGGGCGGCACCCTGTATAACCTGAACTACGCCAAGGTATCTTCCGTAGCGGCCGACCCCATTGAAAAAAAGCCTCTATTCCACTTCTTCCCGGGAACCCTAGCCCTCTCCCTGGGCACCCTGGGCTGTAACTTCCACTGCAAGCACTGCCAGAACTGGGAAATCTCTACTGCCAATAGCAGCGCCCTGTGGCATGGCTGTCGGGAAATCCAGCCTCAAGAAGAGATAGCGCTGGCAAAAAAATATAATTGCCAGGGCATAGCCTGGACATACAATGAGCCGACCATCTGGTTTGAGTACACCCTTGACTCCGCCAGGCTGGCCAAGGAGAATGAGCTTTACACTGTATATGTGACCAACGGCTATGCCACCCCGGAGGCACTGGATACCATCGGTCCTTATCTGGATGCCTGGCGTGTCGACATCAAGGGCTTCTCCGATGAGTTTTACAAGGCACTGGCTAAAATATCCCGCTGGCGAGAGATTCTTGAGGTTACCAAGCGGGCAAAAAATAAGTGGAATATGCACGTTGAGGTGGTTACCAATATCATCCCCACCATGAACGATGATGACCAGCTTGAGAGCATCGCTAACTGGATACGAGATGAGCTGGGTGAGCTGACCCCCTGGCATGTGACCCGGTTTCACCCCAACCACCACATGATGCACCTGCCCCCAACCCCGCTGGCCACTATTGAGCGCGCCTGTGAAATCGGGCGAAAAGCCGGACTCAAATTTGTCTATGCCGGCAATGTGCCCGGTCACCAGAGCGAGAGCACCTGGTGCTACTCCTGCGGCAAGCTCAATGTTCAGAGGTTTGGCTACCAGACGGGTGTGGAAGGGCTGGAGGGCTCAAAGTGCCAGTTCTGCGGGGCGGAACTAAATTTCAGGACATCCGGCTCGAAGGAGGGGTAAAATGATAAGGAATCCAGTTGTCGCCGGACAATTCTATCCAGCCTCAGCT
>CAYWAU010000212.1:0-2982 GCA_964456395.1 uncultured Dehalococcoidaceae bacterium | reverse complement strand
ATCTCTGGACTAAGGGTCTGTGGCTTGCTTCTTTTTGGGGTCAATACGGTTTTACCAATACGGGCTCAAACTGATAATTTAAGCGAACTATCGGAAAATGTAACTCAGAGCTTTATAGACCTGCTGCCGGACATTGAGAAGATATATCACGAGTCTCTTACCATGCCGTTTCGTCAGGCTGAGAGCAAAATCTATGACGAAGATATAGCCCGATTCTATCAAGAGCTGCTGGATAACACTGTGCTTGCGGAATCAGGGAACGTCACGAATTAAAAGTGGAGGCTGCTTTCTCAAGCAACCCCCACTCACAAGACTATCTGGTCGCGAACTCAACTCACTCCCGGTGTTCACCACCGCATTAGGCCTCTTCTCTTTTGACTGGCCTCTAATTCAATCTATCAAGCCGAGTTCGGTTTCCGTTTGCCCTGCTTTCTGGCAGGGCATCACCTGTCCACCTGCCACACTCCAAATAACCCATGAAGCCTCATTGGACACCTCCCGAAGCTTAATTCAGGCAGTACCACGAGCTTCTGTCTTATTAAACCACAATAAGTGACAATTGTCAAGGTCCGCTTAGCTTTGCCGCTGATTTGTTGCCCGAAAAATTTTTCCGTAAGGTAGCAATTAAATATTACTGCGCTGGTCTCGGATAGATGATGTAATCGGGCACGGCACCTGTAACTGAGAGTAATAAAAGGTCGTTTCCCTAACGGGTGGGAGGGGTTATCATCATTTCTATCAGGTGCGGGCCAGGTTCGGACAGTGCCTTGCGGAACTCCTTTACCAGTCCTTCCACGCTATTTACAGAAGCGGCAGGAACACCCATTCCCTCGGAAAGTTTTACCCAGTTAATGTCAGGACGGTCAAGGTCAAGGAGTGAGGAGACCTGTGGACCGGCCGATGTAATACCGGCGCGAGACAGTTCTATTTTCAAAATATTATAGCTTCGGTTGGAACAGATTAACGTGGTGACGCTTAACGCTTCACGGGCTAATGTCCATAATGCCTCAACGGTGTACATGGCACTGCCGTCTGCCTGGAAGGTGATGATTGGCCTTTCCGGACAGGCGATTGATGCCCCTATAGAACAGGGTATGCCCCAACCTATGGAGCCGCCTGCAGTCGTCAGAAACGAGTGCTGTGGTAATCCTGCGGAGAGGGGGTAATAAGGATTTGAAGTGGTGATTCCTTCATCTATGATTACCGCATTCTCAGGTTGCAGTGCGGTCAGGGTTAAGCAGACATTTTGCGGTGTAAGCTCTCCATGAGGTATGGCGGGACGACCGGGCTCGGCGAAAACATTTCCGGGGATTTTTGAAATCAAGGGAGCGTTCAGCGCATCAGCCAGGTGTTCCAGAACCTCGGCGGCATCCTGCCTATCGGTAGCTATGGCAACCTTCTTCTGGTCCTCCCTGAGTAAATAGCTATTAACGCCGCTATAACCGAAAAAAGTCACCGGTTCCTTGGCGCTTACCAGCACCACTGCCTCATATTGAGACAGCAGTTCAGTCGCCGCGTCAGGGAAATAGGGAATGCGGATAATATCAGGTAAACCGGCCCCCCTCTCTACATAGGAAAGGAGGTGTTCTGTGATGAGGTCGCAGCCTGTTGCCGCTTTAATGCGGGCAGCCGCCTGTACACCTCGCTGGCGTACGGCTCTGCCGCTCATAATAAGTGCGGTCTTATTGTGTGCTCGCAGGAGCTGGGCAGCCTTATCAATAGCGGCGGAATCAACGGGCTCAAAGGAAAATTGTGGTTCGGTGATTTCAACGCCGGTACAATCCGCCAGCAGATGGTCGTTAGGTACAATTAAAGTTGATATCTGACCGTACTTGGCAGCGGCGACAGCTTCGGCAAGGTCTTGAGACAATGTCTTCGTTGATTTGCTGGTTTTGTACCATCCCGATACCACACCCGCCAGGGATTCAATATCCATGGCTGAAGGTGAATCGGCGGTGCGGTGCCATGTGGCGTGGTCACCAATTAAATTAAGTATTGGGGCCCTGGCTCTCCGGGCATTATGGAGGTTGGCAACGCCGTTGGCTAGACCAACCCCCAGATGGAGCAGGGTTGAAGCCGGTTTATCAAGCATTCTACCATAACCATCGGCGGCTCCGGTGCAGGCACCTTCAAATAATCCCAGAACGGCTTTTATGCCGGGTTCTGAATCAAGCGCCATGGCTACTGGTATTTCGGTAGTGCCCGCGTTGGCGAAGCAAACTTCAATGCCGACTCGTCGAGCGGTTTTAACCAGAAATTCAGCACCATTCATTACTCACCTCGTTCATTACTTTGGTAGCGCATGCGGGATTCGAACCCGCGATCTCCTCCTTGAGAGGGAGGTGTCCTAACCGCTAGACGAATGCGCCCCCAGTTATTCTGGCTGCCCACTCAATAAGGATTCCGAACCTTTCGCCTGGGAGAAGATAATCGTGAAAGGAGAGTTCATCTCCATGTCGACGATTTTACCTTCCCGAATCCTTACCTGTTTGAAAACGGTTTCGCAGAGCAGACGCCGATTATCATTATTACTTTTTTCGAAGAGTGAGTCAAGTTTGTTGGCTAATTGTAGACCAATTTCGAAATCAGTTCTGACTAATCCCCGGCGCGACTCAATTGTGTCGACTAGATACTTAAGATTTGTTCTTTCGGCTTGAATACGTAAGCGTCGCTCTTTAAAGTCCTCTTTCGATATCTCTTCTTCAAGGAATAAATCCTGCAGGTTCTTCTCCATCCGTTCCAGCTTTGCCAGTCTCTGTTTTGCCTGTTCCCATTCCTCGTTATCATGATTTTCAGAAGCGAACCATTTTTCTAGTTGGGCTTCGAACATGACTTTCTGATCGTCGGTAATGGTCATACCTTTCATAGCTTCAAAAAGCTGGCTATCGATGTCGCGAGTATTGTAGAAAACCTGACGGCCATCGATTTTACCCTTGGTGCGATAGTAGCTGATATGTTTTTTAGGGTGTGTTTCTGCAAAAC
>CAYWAU010000211.1:0-3016 GCA_964456395.1 uncultured Dehalococcoidaceae bacterium | reverse complement strand
CGGCACGCTACCTGAACGTGTCCGACCCGGATGAGCTGGCGAAGCACTGCATGGAGGACATAGACGAGGGTTTTCTGAACAGGGTGGAGCCGGGGGATATCATCATGGCGACCACCAACTTCGGCTGCGGCTCGTCCCGCGAACATGCCACGCTGGCTATCAAGACGGCGGGAATATCCTGCGTCATCGCCAAAAGCTTCGCCCGCATCTTCTTTCGCAATGCCATTAACATTGGCCTGCCGCTGCTTGAGTGCGAGGAAGCCATAGACAATACCGGGGCTGGCGACATTCTTGAGGTTGACCTCTCTCGCGGTGAGATAAAGAACCTGACCAGAGGCATGACTTTTGCCGCAGAGCCATATCCCGATTTTATGGCTGAGTTGATTTCAGCCGGCGGGCTTATTGAATATACCAGAGAAAGACTGGAGAGCAGGAGGATTTAAAGTGAACTTTAACCTGGTAGTTTTACCCGGTGACGGTGTTGGTCCCGAGGTTACCGATGAGGCAATCAAGGTACTGCAGGCAGTAGGCAAGAGATTTAATCATAATTTTAACCTGAACTACAGGTTGATTGGTGGGGCGGCTATTGATGCAGAGGGTGTCGGCATCTCAAAGGATACGCTCAAGCTATGCCGGCGGTGTGATGCCGTACTGATGGGCGCCGTGGGTGGTCCCAAGTGGGATAACACCTCAGCCAAGGTGCGCCCTGAGCTTGGTCTTCTGGAGATTCGTCAGTACCTGAGGTTATTTGCCAACCTGCGTCCGGTAAAGGTCTTCCCGGTGCTGCTTGACTCCACCAACCTGAAACCGAAGGTGATTGAGGGGTCGGACTTCATATTTGTGCGCGAGCTTACCGGCGGCCTCTATTTCGGCCGACCCAAAAGGCGGTGGCAGACATCGCGGGGAAGGCGCGCCGTCGACTCCATGGTCTACACGGAGCAGGAGATTGAGCGCATTGTCAGGGTTGGCTTCGAGCTGGCCAGAGGTCGCCAGAAGAAACTGGTCTCGGTGGACAAGGCTAATGTGCTTGAATCGTCCCGCCTCTGGCGGCAGGTGGCTTCAGAGGTGGCAGCCAATTATCCAGACGTGGAGCTGGAGCATATGCTGGTGGATGCCTGTGCCATGAGACTCATCCAGAATCCGACGTATTTTGACGTTCTGGTTACCGAAAACACCTTTGGGGATATCCTTACCGATGAAGCGTCAATGCTGGCTGGCTCTATGGGTATGCTGCCTTCGGCAAGCCTGGCAGAGGTGCCACAGGAAGGAGCCAGAATATTCGGCCTGTATGAGCCAATACACGGCAGTGCCCCGCGCCGCGCCGGACTTAACATGGCCAATCCCATTGCCGTAATCCTCAGTGTAGCCATGATGTTGCGCCACTCCTTCGACTTGGCGAGGGAGGCACAGGTCGTTGAGGAGGCCGTATCATCGGTTCTGAATGAAGGCTACCGCACTTATGATATAATGGATGAAGGCAAAAAAAAGGTTGGGACGAAGGAGATGGGTGATTTGATTGCCGGGAAGGTGGGAGGCTAGAAATTGGCATCTGTTAAGCTTTACGATACAACGCTGCGCGATGGAGCCCAGAGCGAGGGTATCTCTTTCTCGGTGGTGGATAAGCTACATATTGCCCAGAAGCTTGATGAACTGGGCATCCACTACATAGAAGGTGGCTGGCCTGGCTCCAACCCGAAAGACACCGAGTTCTTTGACAAAGCCAGAAGCCTGAAGTTTACCAATTCGGTGCTGGTAGCCTTTGGCAGCACCCGTTATCCCGAGGCTAAAGCCGAAGCCGACGCTAACCTGCTGGCTTTGGTAAACACCGGGGTAAAGGTGGTTACAATTGTCGGCAAAAGCTCGGAATTACAGGTTACCCGTGTCCTGGAAACAACGTTAGACGAAAATCTCGGCATGATTGCTGATTCCGTACGCTTTCTCAAGGCAAAGGGGCTTACCGTTTTCTTTGATGCCGAGCACTTCTTTGATGGCTTTAAGGCTAACCCTGCCTATGCCCTGCGCACTCTGGATACAGCTGCCGGGGCCGGGGCTGACTGCTTGGTGCTCTGTGACACCAATGGCGGTGCCTTGCCCGATGAAATAGAGACTGCCGTTGAAGCCGCTGGGAAACTGACCACGGTTCCGCTGGGTATTCATGCTCATAATGATAGCGAACTGGCCGTAGCCAATAGTATGGCAGCGGTACGGGCGGGAGCCAGTCAGGTACAGGGCACCATCAATGGCTATGGTGAGCGCTGCGGCAATGCCAACCTCTGTTCCATTATTCCTGCCCTGAGGCTTAAAATGGGTGTTGACTGCATCACTGATGCCCAGTTGGCCAGGCTGAACGAGGTATCCCATTACATCAGTGAAGTAGCTAATCTTGCCCCCGACCCCTACGCTCCCTACGTCGGCCTCAGTGCCTTCAGCCATAAGGGTGGATTCCATGTTTCTGCTATGAGTAAATGGGAGGAAAGTTACCAGCATATCAACCCGGCATGGGTGGGCAACAAGCAGAGGGTGGTGGTATCAGAGCTGTCCGGTAAAAAGAATATCACGTACAAAGCGAAGGAACTCGGCCTTGACCTGCCAAAAACGGGTAAAGAGGTCAAGGATTTGCTGGAACAGGTCAAGTTTCTGGAAAGCCGCGGCTTCCAGTACGACAATGCCGAAGCCTCTTTTGAGTTATTACTGCAGCGGGCCAAGCCAGACTACAAATCGCCATTTGAGCTGGTCGACTTCATGGTGGTCGTGGAGAAGAAGCGTCGTCCTTCCACACGAAAGAGCCTGGAGGAGATGCTGTCCGAGGCGATAGTCAAGGTGAAGGTGGGCGAGGAAATAATGCATACCGCCGCTGAAGGTGACGGTCCCGTTAACGCTCTGGACAGGGCTTTGCGCAAGGCGTTGCTCCAGTTTTATCCCAGCCTGGCACAGGTCAAGCTGGTTGACTATAAGGTGCGAATCCTTGAGGAAAGCACCGGCACCGAGTCTCAGATTCGCGTCCTCATTGAGTCCA
>CAYWAU010000210.1:0-3021 GCA_964456395.1 uncultured Dehalococcoidaceae bacterium | reverse complement strand
CCTGTAAGTTCGTCCAAATATCGCTTCAGTTGTGCAACTTTGCTTTCTGTATAAATTCGTCCCTCTGCTTCCAGTTTTAGCATCTTGTCCTTTGTAAATCTCCATGGTTTGGTAACGCCGTGGAATTCGTAAATCGGCCCTCGACCCCCAGGTGGGTTGAGGTTATCTAAACGAAATATCCTACCATCCGAATCAATATGGGTAAATTTGCTATCAATATAGTCTTCAGAGAATGGTGTTTTTGTTCTGTTAAAAGTAAAATCTGCGTCTTTTGAATAGAACAATAGTCTGTCAGAGACTCTTCCAAATCGCTTCGCATCTGCGTGGAAATTGAAGCGTTTCCACACTATCTCATTCCTGAAATTAGCCGGCCCGAATATCTGGTCTAGCACCAGCTTCAGGTAATGGCTGGCGGTGGGGTCGCAGTGCAAATATAGGGAGCCTGTTGGCTTGAGGACGCGGTGTAGCTCTATGAGCCTGGCCGTCATCATCACCAGATAAGCCATGACATCGTTACAGCCAATGGCTTGGTGCAGAGCGCCGATGAGCATACCTACCTTCTCAGGCCCGTTGTTGTAAACATCGTAATAGGTGTTCTCCGTCGTCTGTGTCCAGTGCCAGGTATCGGTGAAGGCTTTTATCTGGGCTTCGGACTCCACACCGCCGTTTTCCTTGAACAGTATGTTATAGTCCTTCTTGCTGTTGAACGGCGGGTCAAGGTAGACGAGGTCAACACACCCGTCCGGGAAGTAATCGCGGTTTCGCAGGATTTCCAGATTATCTCCGAAGTAAAGAACGTTAGTCTTCATACTGCCCCTCCCCCAGGCTGTTCTTACCCTCTACACAAACTTGCTGGTGCCGTTGAAGCGGTAGATGTAGCGGGGCGGGACGCCGGTTACCGCCCGGTTGACCCTCTTTTTCAGGTTGCACCTGCTTTTGCGGCTGTCCTCCAGTTCCAGGATATACCCGGGACCGTCACTGATGCGCTTGTATTCAATCAGGCTAAGTTCTCCCCACCATCGCTGGGGTGACGTGTGCTGGAACTGGTAGTTTACTTCGGCTATAAATTCCTCATCGCTGGAGCGGTAGAGTTTCCCTATGCTCACTGGACTCCTCCCTTTCCAATAACGCTAGATTATTTCGGTGCACCACTTCCGGGCCGTAGTCAAAGCTGAGTAGAGAGGCGATTTTTCGGGAATGCGCCCCTTTAATGATGCCGATATCGTTAGAGCTGTAGTTGGTTATACCACAGCCAAGATGAGTCCCTTCAATATCATGGATAGCCACTATATCACCGCGGTCAAACTTGCCTTCAGCCATCTTGATGCCGGCTGACAGCAGGCTGCGGTTCTGCTTCTTTAGAGCCACCGCGGCGCCGGCATCAACCACCAGCCTGCCCCGGGTGCTAAGACCGGAGAGCATCCAGCGCTTGCGGCTTTCCAGCTTGCTGCTGATGGGCAGGAAGTGGGTGCCTGTAGACTCTCCCGAAGCCAGCCTCAGGATAACGTCGGGTTCTCTGCCGTCGGCAATAACCACGTTCACCCCTGAGGCGGTAGCCAGCCGGGCAGCTTCTATCTTGGTTATCATGCCCCCGGTGCCGAGACTGCCCCCGGTAATGGTTCCCAGACGCTCTATGTTTGCGTCAGCTCTTGTCACCTGCGAGATGAGGCGGGCGGTGGGGTCAAGATGCGGGTCAGCCGTGTACAGACCGGCAATGTCAGTGAGGAGCATCAGCAGGTCGGCATCAACCAGATTGGCTACCATGGCGGATAGATTGTCATTGTCACCGAACTGCGCCTCCTGAATCTCGTCTATGGATACCACGTCGTTTTCGTTAACAATGCCTACCACCCGGAGCTCCAGTAAAGCCAGGAGAGTATTGCGGGCGTTGAGATAACCGGCGCGGTCAGAAAGGTCTGTCTTGGCCAGTAAAGCCTGTGCCACCGTAATGTTGTGCTGGGCGAACAGCTGCTCGTAGACGTTCATCAGGCGGCCTTGACCCACCGAAGCCAGCACCTGTTTTAGGGGGATGCCTTTGATATTCCTGTTGAGACCAAGTTTATGCCGGCCCGAAGCTATCGCTCCTGAAGAGACGATAATCGGTTCCAGACCCTGCCCGTGCAGTCGTGCCACCTGAGCCACCAGATTTGACATTATCTCCTGGTTCAGACGGTCGCTGCCGCCGGTGAGCAGGCTGGTGCCCAACTTCACCACAATTCGGTGATATGGCAATTTTGATGATTTTAATCTGTTGCTGTCTCTTCTCATATATAATGCCCTGGGGTGGTTAGTTTCATTATAGCAAGCTGGGTCAAGTTGAACAAGGAGGCGGTGCTGGTGTATTCTAATGAAGTTGGGCGGAGGAATGAATTAATGCAACCTCAAGCAAGGAAAGTCTTGCCTGTTGTCTCTGTTGTCACCTTTCTCGGTTTCCTTGATACTCACCTGCTGATTCCAGTTATAGCTCTTTATGCCTTTGAGCTTGGCGCCAGCATTGGTATTGTCGGACTTATCATCGGCCTGTATTCAATTGTGAACACCCCGGCTAATATTCTTTTGGGTCGGCTGGTAGACCGGATTGGCTATAAACTCCCGCTAATCCTTGGTCTGATTGGAGATGCCCTGGGTATGTTTCTTTATTCCGTATGCCGTTTACCGGTTCACCTGGCTCTGGTGCGGGTGCTTCACGGGATAACCGGCGGGGTGGTTGGTCCGGCGACCATGTCGGCTATGGCTTATCATGGCGGTGGGATGGGGAAGGGCAGAGCCATGGCTATCTATGGTATGTCATTGGCGGCGGCGACTCTGGTAGGCTATGGATTGAGTGGATTTATCGCCTCCAGGCTGGGCTATGAAGTTGTTTTCTTTATTGGGGGAGGGTTGTTGCTTGTCGGGGTGGTTATGAGCCTGTTGCTCCCGGGAAGCCGTCGTCAGGGCTTGAGTGAGCCCGGAGCATCTCCCGGCGAAGGCTGGCAGAAGGCAAAGGATTTACTGAGAAGAAGGGGACTTATTGGTGCCTAC
>CAYWAU010000209.1:0-3028 GCA_964456395.1 uncultured Dehalococcoidaceae bacterium | reverse complement strand
CATCAAGCCTGAAGATGTGAGTGCCGAAGACGCACAGAAAGTAATCGAATTTCTGAACATTGCCAAGTCAACGAAAGAGATAGCTGAAGTTGTTGAAATTCGAGGTGCGAGGGATGTGGGCATCATTGTTGCCCGACACATATTAGATAGACGAAAAAAACTGGGCGGATTCACCGATCTTCAGCAAGTGGCTAATGTACCACAAGTCGGTCCCAAGAGATTAACCAATATTATTAACTCTCTTCGTGTTAAACAAATAGGGTTAACTAGTGGCAAAATCCTGTTCGCCTTCGACAGGTGTGACAATGCCGCGTGGCGTCTTCCTGATGGTGCCACTCTGGGCACCATGGGGGATAGTTCCGTGCTGTTGTTGCAGCCTGGCCCGGGAGCCACACTACCGGTAAGAATGACTGACAATTGGGAAGTGGCATTCGCCTTTATACCAGGCCCAGGCACGAGGTTAAATTCGTCACATGTCCTCTTTCGAGCTGAAGGAGAAGCATTAGCCCTGACAATCACCCAGGAAACGATCGCACTTCACTTGATAAAAGGAAGCGAAGAAATGCTAATGGCCGAAGATGAACACTTCATGATGCCTCAGCGCCTTTATTCCCTGCGCTTTATCAAAGCAGCCAACTGTGTCCGGGTACTAATCAACGAACAACCCTTTCTCTATGTCGAAGAAGTCCCACCGTTTGTTCCGAACGAGTTGACCTTGTCGAACCAGGCTCAGCCTGCGCGTACCAGAGGCAGAAAGAGAGACCCGCACCTTGAAAGAGCGGTTGGTTTCAGCGATATCACCTTTTTAAAATATAATGAAGAAGAAGCTGCTCAGCTTGTTACCGGTTGGAAAGCCCTAGACCGCTTTGTATGGCAGCCTCTAGGAGGTATCGAACTGAGCCACCCCTCTCAAGCTCCAGTTGCTAAAGCTTACCAGTTTATTCCTCTGCTCATCGAGAAATATGACCAGCTCCACGGCTATGTGATAAACGGACAAAAACGCATACGCAAATTTGTTGACAGTACCATAAATCCTGGCCCGGTGCCTCCAAACTTCGTCCATACCTGGGCGTTTAACTGCAAAAACATCGAGGAGTTCCGGCCGCATTTTAGAGAGGTGCTGCTTGATGGCGACGACGTTATCAAGTTCTACACTCGGTGGAGTTTCACCCAACAGGACGTTCAGGGCAATGATATCTTCCCGGTCCCTATAGGATACTGGCGGGTTAAAGATGTAAAGGCTCACTGGCGGGTTAACCTGACAGGCCAAGACGAGGATGTTGAGTACAATTGGGGCAAATCTGTACTCTCCTATACCAGACTATATATTCAGCTTGAGACTTCTGAGAAGAAGATGGAGCGGCGTTTTGTCATTGACGGGTTCGAGTTGGTAAGTCCGAAGAAGGGCACTGAAGAGTGTTACTTGGTGGGTGATGATATACGCTATGAATCATCCAAAGGCCAAATCGCCGAAGCTTCTAAGATTCAGGGAACGATAAACGTTGCTAAAAAGGATGCTCAGGGTAAGATTATCGGCTATGAGAAGCTGAAGATATATCAGGATGTACCCTTGTCCCCCTGGTGGGTTGGTCAGAACCCGTTAAATCTGCCCAAGCCCGAGGATGGCTGGTACCTGCTCAACGAATACTTGAAGGATGACCAACAGGGTTACTTCGCGATAACCTATTATAATGAGTTCAAAGGCCGGCTGCGTATCTACCTTTATGACCACGCCCTATCGCAGCAGTACACCGGTTTCAATGTTCGTGTCAGCTTGCTGGGTCAGTTCCAAAAAGGAGGGCAATATAAAGAGCTCAAGGGTGCTGTCTTCCCGGTACACATCAATCCCTTTCTGTGGTCGAGTGCCGTTATGCCTCTTCAGACACTGGACGATATCAATAATCCCCCGACCGGCAATCTCTGGTCTGCCAACAAGTGGGGAGCTATAGAAGTGCCATTTCTAATTCCTATGGTCGAAGAAATGGCCGCCGGCGCACCACATCCACACGCAGGCAAAAAAAGCCCGGTGGGTAAAGCCTACTACCACTCCGTGTACGATGAAAAGATTAAACTCGGCATGCGTAGTATGAAGCTTAAAATAGAGGTCTGTCCGTTTGACCAGGGTACCATTACCGGCGATTGGACCGGCAAGGCGGCCGGGGAGGCAATCCAGAAAATGAAAGATGCAGGTGATGATCCGGTTACTGTAATTAAGGACTGGCTAGAAACCGGCAAGTCAATTGCCGATGGCGCAAAAAAAGGATGGGATGGATTTGTAGATTGGTATACGCAGCAGGAAGACCCAAACAATAAAGGTAAACCGAAAAACACCTCCGCCAATGGCGGTATCAATGCCTTTAAGACAACTGCCAAGATTGTGAGCACCGGGCTTTCCATCTTCAGTGGCGGCCTTGGGGCAGCCGGGTCGTTGCTAGACTTGGCAGCAGACTTATTCTCCTTCGGTCCCAAGCCACAACCTCTTGAACTGTCCCTCAAGTTAAGCATGGAAGGTACGCTTAAAGGTACACAGCTTGTCCAGTTCACCCCACGCAAGATTGAGTTTTATTTGCCTGGCCGTTTTGCCATTGATGAAGTTATCAACAACGACGAACTCTCGGTCCTCGACTTTGCAGCCATTGATAGCAGCCTGCCGCGCTATGACCGACGCCTGGGCTTGTTTGGTTATATGTATAACCCGGCTGAAGTCACATTCCGCATGATTCGGCTGCGTCTCTATGCTCTCACTCCGAACTGGGCTTCGGCACCACCTGGTTACGTCTACTACGCTTATATATACCCCACCACGTTCAACAAAACACCCAAGTATGCCAATCTCAAACCTGGTCAGGGCACTGTCCCCGCGGAATATTCTGATACCGTTAACTACACACTCCCTATCATCTACAACCAGTATGCCGAAATCACACCCGCAAAACCGATTCCCGTCGGCACACCAAAAGTAGAGCTGTATAAGACCACTGATTTCAAACAAACACCCGACCCTCTAGTATACGGGCAATTAGAAGAT
>CAYWAU010000208.1:0-3029 GCA_964456395.1 uncultured Dehalococcoidaceae bacterium | reverse complement strand
AGAGCCAGGCAAGACTATTGAGCCGCTTCTTCCTTACGCTGATGCCATCTTCGTCACCAGAGGGGTAGTGCGCTCATCGGTAGACCCTGACAACACCAAGCCGATTATCCTCAGAGTATCCGGCGGCACCAGCATGGTCGGGGCTGACCTGGCTAACGAAGGCATCATCACCGACATTGACGAGGTAATCCGGCTGAATGCGTCGGCGATGGGCCTTTCTATCTTTGTCGGCACCGACTACGAAAAAGATTCGCTGCTGAACCTGTCCAAGCTGGTTGATGAAGGCGAAAAGTATGGTATCCCCGTAATGGCTGTTACCGCGGTGGGCAAAGAAATGGAGAAGCGAGATGCTCGCTACCTTGCCCTGTGTTCTCGTATTGCCGCGGAGCTTGGCGCCAGGATAGTGAAGACCTACTGGTGTGAAGGCTTTGAAAGGGTGGTGAGGGGTTGTCCCGTGCCCGTGATTATGGCGGGCGGACCCCAGGTGGATACGGAGCTTGAGGTATTCCAGTTCGTTCATGATGGCATCCAGAAGGGCGCCATCGGCGTCAATCTGGGGAGGAACATCTGGCAGAACGAACACCCGGTAGCCATGATAAGGGCGATACGTGCCATCGTGCACGATAATGCCACTCCGGAGCAGGCGCAGGAGATATACGATACCGTTAAAAATGAGTAAGTCACGGGCAGGGATATGCGCTTTGCAGTGTGACCTACGCAAGTGAGACACGATGCGGTAAAGAATAAATGATTCGCTGGCTGGTATAAAAAATGCGTGTTGCCAAGTGGTATAACAATCAGGATGTGCGAGTGGAGGAGATGCCCACGCCAGAGATTGGCCTTGGTGAACTGCTGGTGCGCATCATCGCCAGCGGCATCTGCGGCAGTGATGTCATGGAGTGGTATCGCCTTGACCGGGCGCCGCTGGTGCTGGGACACGAGATTGCCGGTGAGGTTGTGGGGGTGGGGGAGGGTGTTGAACCGTATAAAGTGGGTGACCGGGTGGCGGTAGCCCATCACGTGCCCTGTAATACCTGCCATTACTGTCTGAGCGGAAATTCGACTGTCTGCGATACCCTGCGCCGGACGAATTTTGACCCCGGTGGCTTTGCTGAATACGTCCGATTGCCGGCTATCAACGTTGACCGCGGCGTCTTTCTCCTGCCCGACGAGGTGTCATATGAAGAAGCCACCTTTGTGGAGCCGCTTGCCTGTGTGCTGCGTGGACAGAGAAAGGCGCGCCTGCAGCCGGGGCAGAGTGTACTCGTTATTGGCAGCGGTATTGCCGGACTGCTCCATGTACAGCTAGCCAGGGTGCTGGGTGCCGGCCTTATCGTGGCTATGGATATCAGCGACTACCGGCTGGAGGCGGCGAAGCGGTTCGGGGCTGACGCTGCTGTTGACGCTGAGGATTATTCACCAGAACGCCTGTGCGAGGTGAACAATGGCTTTCTGGCTGACCTCGTGGTAGTGTGCACCGGTGCCGTGCCGGCGATTACCCAGGCGCTGGCATCGGTTGAACGCGGGGGTACCGTTCTCTTTTTTGCGCCCACCGCCCCCGGCATTACCACTCCCATCTCCATCAATGACCTCTTCTGGCGCACTGACATAACGCTGACCACTTCCTACGCCGGCAGTCCTGCCGATTATGCCGCGGCTCTCAAACTTATCCATGCCCGCCGCGTGCCGGCGCGGGAGATGATTACCCACCGGCTGAGTCTGGCAGAGGCGGGGTTGGGTTTCCAGCTTGTCGCCGAGGCTCAGGAATCGCTCAAAGTTATTATCGAACCACAGCGGTAAGAGAAGGCCTTAATCAGTACCTCCCTCGCCGCAATCGTAAATTCTTTCTTCGTGCCCGAACTTTAATCGCTGTTTTGTAATATTGACAAAGTCCCAGCAAAAGACTACATTAGAGTCACTACCTGTAAGATGACCTTAGAAAGGAGGATAGAGATGGCGAGATCTCGTGGGGGGGAAGAGGGGGAAAATAACGAAAAAGAAAAGCGATGGAAGTTGAGGGGGACGGTAACCCTTTTTATGGCCCTGGCTATCGTTGTCTTGGATGTTGTGGCTCTCGCCCTGGGAACTATCTGGAGCGCAGTACCTATTGCCTTTTCCACGGGCTGTGTTGGGGTTATCACATTCATCGGCGTTTTGATGTTGTCCAATTATTTGTCGCATGACCCTGAGCTTGCCAAGAAAGAAATGAGGAAGGCTATTGCTGCTTCCTTTACTCTGGTGTACCTGGTACTTCTGGCTCTCGTTGTTTTTACCAAGGTTCCTGATGCTAACGCCGAGCTTGCCAAAACAATCGTGGGACACTTCACTTGGATAGTCGGGATAATCATAATCTTTTATTTTGGCAGTCGTACAGTAGAAGAATATCTTAAAAAGAAAGAGTAATCTAAAGAGTAATCTGGACGCTAAGTATAAGGGCAGTGGCTGGCGCCCTTTTTTTATTAATTTACAAAAACAATCAATAGGGGAGGTTAGGCGGGCGCAAAGGTTTACTCATGCCTGGTTAGCCTCCCTCTCCAATTGTCTTATTCCATAGTATGTCCGCGTAGTTCATCCGGTATCAAACTACAGCCTCTACTATCACTATTATACTTCTCTGGCTACGTATTTATACTTAATTCAAACCATTCCCCGTAGGCATAAAACGATAAGTGCATACACAGGATTTAAGTGTTTTTCACGATTGTAAATAGGTATCACGGCGGAAGCTGTTTTTAATAGCGGGGTGGTAAGCTGATAGTGGAAATAAGAAAAGGAGGTAAAAAAAGATGCAGTGGGAATTGATAGTAGCGTTAGTGGTGGCGATACCGGTAATCCTCTTCCCGGTAGCTTTCATCTGGTTCCTGAACGTTAGCGGAATTATAACGGTGTGGAAAGAGAGCCGGGCTAGAGAAAAAAGGCGAGCCAAAGCTAGAAAAGAAGCTCTGGCACAAATAAAATAAGGAGGTGAAAGACAATGCAGTGGGAATTGATAGTAGCGTTAGTGGTGGCGATACCGGTAATCCTCTTCC
>CAYWAU010000207.1:0-3039 GCA_964456395.1 uncultured Dehalococcoidaceae bacterium | reverse complement strand
TCCACCTTAAACCTAAAAAGCCGTCATTCCCGCAAAAGCGGGAATCCAGGTAACCCAGTCTCCCCCTTTGAAAAAGGGGGATGGGGTCGTTACCTAAAATATCAGGGAGTGGGTCTGATAAAAAACCCTCACCTCAGGTCACTTAACATAACTCTAATAACAAAACTCAAAGCCAACTACGAAGGAATTGTTCCCTGTGTGTTTATAATGTAGTTATTGTTCTCTTCTTTGAGTGCGTGAGGGAGTAAGGCTTGTTATGAGGGCAGAGGCTCGGCTTGGTTCAGGCTATTATGGTTGCCTGCCTTCCTACCTACCTATCTATCCCTTTATCTCGCCGAGAGCGGCGGCATAGGCATCAAGGGTTCGGGAATCAAAGAGCACAAATACCACCTCTTTTATGGAGGAGGTTTCCGAGAGAAAAGAGGCGACTGTCTTCAAGGCTATTCGTGAAGCCTCATCTAGCGGGTAGCCATAAGCGCCGGTACTGATAGAGGGGAAGGAAATACTGGAGAGTTTGTTTTCGGCAGCCAGTTTCAGGCTTTCCCGGTAGGCACTGGCCAGTAGTTCGGCTTCTCCCTGGCTGCCACCATGCCATATCGGCCCAACAGTATGAATGACGTGCCTGGTTTTCATATTGCCGGCGGTGGTGATTACTGCCTTGCCGGTGGGCAGGCGTCCCTGTCGGGAGACAATTTGTTTGCATTCTTCCAGTATGGCCAGACCACCCGCCCGGTGGATAGCACCATCCACCCCGCCACCGCCCATCAGGCTGGAGTTGGCGGCATTAACGATGGCATCGGTAGTCTGCTGGGTAATATCCCCCTTTATTATGGAGAGCTTGGCCTGGTTGATAATCTTCACAGGGTTATTTGGCATATACTTCACCCCCTTGCTATTACTGGCCACTTGTTAAGTAGTCCACTGCCCACTGAATAGCATCCTCCCCGGTGAGTTCAAGTTTTTGGTCTGGGTCTATCCCCTGGCCTTCAATAAGGCGACCGCCGGGCGTAAGCCAGCGGGCGGTAGTGATATAAAGTCCGGAGCCATCTTCAAGTCGGCGGAGAATATTAACGCTGCCTTTACCATAAGTCGTGTTGCCGGCAACAATGGCCCGGTCGTGGTCCTGTAGAGCGCCGGCTAAGACCTCACTGCCGCTGGCACTGGCTTTGTCTACCAGAACAACCATGGGCAGGTCAATGGTTGATGAGCTTTTTATGACCTTGAGTGTCGCCACCTTTCCCTGGTTGGATACTATGTCGACGACGGCGCCATCAGTCAGGAAGTGACTGGCAACATCAATCACTGTCTCAAGTAAGCCCCCGGGATTACCGCGCAGGTCAAGAATGATGCCTCTGGCTTTTTTCTCAGCCATATTCTGAAGGGCCGCGGATAGTTCCTGCTCTGTGCGCTCGGAGAACTGGGTAATATTGATATAGGCGATATCTCCTTCCATTTCAAAGCGGACACTGGGCACTTCCACCTTGGTCCTGGTTATCTCAATTTCCTCGGGTTCTGTGTCACCTTCGTGGAGGATAAGGAGTTTAACGGTTGTTCCCTTGGGACCGCGGATTTTGATTATTGCCTCTGCCAGGCTCATGTCTAAGACGGGTTCGCCATTTATTTCCAGGATGACATCGCCTGCCCTGATGCCTGCCTTGTCTGCTGGCGAATCGGCGATAGGAGCGATAATCATTAGCTGCTTGTCCTTAACCGTTACGTAGGCACCGATGCCATTGAATTCTCCCTCCAGACTGCTCAAGCCCAGCTCGTAGTTTTCCGCTTCCAAATAGGAGGAGTAGGGGTCGTCCAGTGATTCCAGCATGCCTTCAATGGCGCCCTGGCTCAGCGTGCCGGTTTCAAGCTTGTCCCTGTCCACATAATCGGTGAAGATGATGTTCCACGCCTGTTTTATTTTGTCCAGCCCCTCCCCCGAGCCGGGGACATTCCTGAGTCCGAAGGTATAGCCAGCTCCGAAGGATAGGGCAATAACAGCCACCAGCAGTAGTGCTATGACAAGTTTGGTTATTTTAGACATTGGATTTATTCTCCATTTGAGTATTTTACTAGGAGTGACTATGTAACCAAGCCACTAAAAGTGAGTCAAGTAAACCTGTAAGCCGAGTTCTGTGTTTATTTCCCACCTCACCCCGTCCACAGTTCCTCTCTTTCCGATGTATTCTGTCCGGTTCATCTTCACCTGAGGAACACCTGTTTCACACGTAAGAAATGGTCTCTCAAAGCTAGCATCTGTCGATTTAGCTACAAAATTGGGGTGACGAAGCAAGAGGTCTTTTTTGCCACCTTGCTTACTCCGTAATGCTGGCTGTCCTTGCTCGTGCGCAACATTTAGACTTTGTATCTTCATTCTTCTACAAGATAGTAATTGCCCTGTTCTTTTCATCGGTTAACCTCCTTAAGCATGTTTTCCAGTTCCTTTTGCGTTGGTGGCTTGGTGCCAAGGTAACGGATAATTCGCTGTCTCACCTTGTTACTCTGGCGTTTACTTTCCACGAGGTAATAATATACTTTTTGACCTCTATGCTTTGCTCTCACAAATGGCATCTTACTCTCCACTGGTATTGTAGTGCCTACGAAAGGGAATGTCAAGACGAGCAGGAATCGATCCTAGCCAGTATCGGGGATCTAGGTCAGAGA
Source organism: uncultured Dehalococcoidaceae bacterium (assembly GCA_964456395.1). Taxonomy (GTDB): domain Bacteria; phylum Chloroflexota; class Dehalococcoidia; order Dehalococcoidales; family RBG-16-60-22; genus CAYWAU01. The sequence goes on along the minus strand of CAYWAU010000207.1, from coordinate 384 downwards.
TCGTGAGCAGTTGAGGTCTGCTTAACCTCGGTGACAAAACAGGCGTTCAGGATATCGTTCATTTTGTTCGTTCGTTCAGTCGTTTAGTCATTCAGTCGGATGTTCAGTGTCTCCCCGGCACCGGATCACACACTGTGTAGATTAGCATTTAACTAACGTGGGAGATCCCGCTCTTTAGGGAAAGTTCCCTTGACCATATGGCTTGGGGGAGTCGGGCTTTATTCCTAGAGCCTTGCCTATGGTGAAATTACGAGGATAGTCAGCATGGGAGAATGAGGAAGTAATTGTTTTTCAGTAGTCCAGTGAAGTAACATCCTGCTGGTTCGAACAGTCAACTGACCGTACTTTTGAGAGACCCGCATGACACTCGGTACATAAGATGGG
>CAYWAU010000206.1:0-3057 GCA_964456395.1 uncultured Dehalococcoidaceae bacterium | reverse complement strand
GTGAGCGCCCTCCTAGACGCAACTAAATTCTTCCCCAATATTTTTTGAGGTGTTCTGTTATGGAACCAGTAAAGGTAGTAGTGTATGGTGCATCAGGTAGAGTGGGGCAGGAGGTGGTTAAAGCCGTTTGCCAGGAGCCAGAAACACAGCTGGTAGGTGCCGTAGAACTGCAGGTATCTGAGGACCACCTGACTCTGCCGGACGGCTCGGGGACGGTGCCTTTTTCATCTGATTTGGCTTCTATCTTGAGCAGTTGCCAGCCGGATGTGGTGGTGGACTTCACTATTGCTAAGGCTACCATGCCGGCCGTGCGTACTGCTGCTGAGCATGGTATTAACATGGTTATCGGCACTACCGGATTGAGTGCCGACGATATTGGTGAGATTGAGCGCTTAGCCGTGGCTCGCCAGATTGGTGTCGCGGTAGCGCCCAACTTTGCTCTGGGTGCCGTTCTGATGATGCACCTGGCCAAGATAGCCGGGAAATATCTTGACCACGCCGAAATCATAGAGCTGCATCACGACCGCAAGGTTGACGCTCCTTCGGGGACTGCCATTACCACTGCCAGAGACATGGCTGCCGCCAGGGGTAAGCCGTTCCTGCCGCCGGCGGCGCAGGGAGAGGCCGTAGCTAGTCGCGGGCAGTCGGTTGAGGGGGTAAATATTCACAGTGTGCGCCTGCCCGGTCTGATGGCGCATCAGGAGGTAATCCTGGGCGGACCAGGTCAGATATTGAGTATCAGGCATGATACCATTAATCGGGAATGTTATATGCCCGGCGTGATACTGGCTATTAAAGAAGTGGTCAGGCGCCAGGGACTGATTTATGGTTTAGACAATTTGCTGGGTTTGTGAGGAGAAAGTGAAGGACCTGAATATAGCTATTGTTGGTGCTACCGGACTGGTAGGACAGGAGTTCATCAAGATACTGGTGCAGCGCAGTTTTCCCATGGCTTCAATTCGTCTCCTGGCTTCAGACCGCTCGGCAGGCAGGAAGCTGTCGGTCGGCAATCAGGAGATTGAAGTTGAAGAGACTGTTCCCGATTCTTTCCGGGGGGTGGATATCGCCCTCTTTTCGGCTGGCGCTGAGCACAGTCGCTATTTCTCACCGATAGCGGCGCGGGAAGGTACCGTGGTCGTTGATAATAGCGCTGCCTTCAGGATGGATGCCACTGTTCCGCTGGTAGTGCCTGAGGTCAATCCTGATGACATTAAGCGGCATAAGGGAATTATCGCTAATCCGAACTGCTCTACCATTCAAATGGCGGTGGCTTTATATCCATTGCACCGGGTTAATCCTATCAAGCGCATTGTTGTTGATACCTACCAGGCGGTATCAGGTACCGGTTCCGCCGCCGTTGAGGAGTTGAAAACACAGGCCAGGCAGGTACTGGAGGGACAGTCTACCGTTCCCCATGTTTACCCTCACCAGATAGCCTTTAATGTACTGCCTGAGATTGATGTGTTTCTGGACGACGGGTACAGCAAAGAGGAATGGAAAATGGTGGAAGAAACCAGGAAGATAATGCATGCTGATGATATAGCCATTTCCGCTACCTGCGCGCGGGTCCCGGTACTGGTGGGGCACAGCGAGGCGGTTCATGTCGAGTTCTCTCAGCCGATGCCGGTAGACGAGGCTCAGCGGATTCTATCCCGGGCTCCGGGGGTGAGGTTACTGGATGACCCGACTATCAGTCTTTATCCACAGGCGTGGTCGGCGGCTGGCACCGATGATGTCTTCGTTGGTCGTATTCGGCAGGATGCTTCCCATCCCAGCAGCCTGGCTATGTGGATTGTCGCCGATAACCTGCGCAAGGGGGCGGCTCTGAACACAATCCAGATTGCTGAAGAAATGATTAAAAGGGACTGGGTAAAACCATAAGGAGGCAGCAAGAAATGAGGAAGCCGGGACGGTTATTGACAGCCATGGTAACCCCGTTTACGGAAAGCGGGGAGGTTGATTATGAGCAGGCCAAAAAGCTGGCGTCAGCCCTGCTCGACTCGGGGAGCGATGGGCTGCTGGTGGTGGGTACTACCGGGGAGTCGCCGACGCTTGTCCGGGGGGAGGAAATGCGCCTGTTTGCCGAGGTGAAATCGGCGGTGGGCGTCCGGGGAACGGTTGTTGCCGGCACCGGCAGCAACAGCACGGCTGAGGCTGTTGAGGCGACCAGAGGGGCGGAAAAAATCGGGGTTGATGCCTGCCTGCTGGTGGTGCCTTATTATAATAAGCCCTCCCAGGAAGGCCTTTACCAGCACTTTAAGACCATCGCTGAGAGTACCAGTTTGCCCTGCATTCTCTATAATGTACCGTCGCGCACGGTTACCAGTCTGTCGGTTGATACTGTTGTCCGGTTAAGCCAGATAGACAACATCATTGGAATAAAGGAAGCCAGCGGCAATATGGAGCAGGACTCTAACATTATCAGTAATGCCCGGGAGGGTTTCCTGGTCTGGAGCGGCAATGACACTGATAACTTTGCCATCATGGCGCTGGGCGGTTACGGCGCCATCAGCGTTGCCTCGCATCTGGTGGGCAAGCAGATTAAGGAGATGATGGACAAGGTTCTCAGCAGCAAGATTGATGAAGCGGCGGCGATTCACCGTCACCTGCTGCCTCTGGTCAATTCCCTGTTTATCGTCTCTAATCCGAGTCCGGTTAAATATGCCCTCAACCAGGTCGGCTTTAACGTGGGCAAGCCGCGCCTGCCTCTTGTCGAGCCCGACGAGAAATCGGCGGCTACCATCAAAGAAGTCTTGAAGAAATACAAGATAGATTTGCCGGTATAATCAATATGCTTGGTGCAAGGAGGGAAGATGATGTTTTTATATGAGGCGATTCAAGAGGTTTTACGGCTTAGTGGCAACGTAGATATGTCTTCTTGGGAAATAGCGGATGAAATCAATCGGCGAGGTTTATATAGAAAGCGTGACGGTCAACAGGTAGATTCTAGGGATGTGGCACTCTCTGCTTGGGATTATTCTGCAAGAGCTAACCCGCCACTTTTTGATGTGCTTATTAGAGAGCACCATTAAGAATTACGTGATAACCCCCACCCCC
>CAYWAU010000205.1:0-3077 GCA_964456395.1 uncultured Dehalococcoidaceae bacterium | reverse complement strand
CGCTCAGGAGATAGAAGCTGGGTACTGTCCTGGGATGAATTACCTGAGGTCTCTTAAAGGACATCTTATGCTGAACCAAATCAAAGGTCTCCTTATCAATGATAGCCGACCAGGCGTTATCTACCCTGACTGGTGGCTCGCCACTGTTGATTGCCGGATGACCCGGCCTTCCGCCCCATACCAGGGTGCCGCAATAGGCTTCGTTGGTGAGTATTTTATGGACGGTTACCTTACCCCACCGTTCGCCATTACCGGTACGGAGGCCGTCGCGGTTCAAGGTTTTGGCTATCTCCTTACAACCAACATCATTAAATGCCATATCAAATATCCTGCCAACTACCCGTGTAGAAACCGAATCCTCATGATCAGGCTCAAGTTTGTTCCTGGTTTTGGCACCGTCACGGACTGCTACCCTGTGGAAACCGTAGGGAGGACGGCTGCCGTTAAAGAAGCCTCGTGAAGCGTTCTCACGCATTCCTCGCTTAATATCCTGGCCTAGATTGGCACTGTAGAATTCATCAATGGACTCGATAACTCCTTCAAGTAATTGGCCAGAGGGACTGTCATCTAATGGCTCATTTATGGAAATGACCTGGATACCTTTGCCCCGAAGCAGCGCTTTGTAGGTAATCGAATCAACACGGCTCCTAGCAAAGCGATTCAGCTTCCACACCAGTATGGCTTCGAACGGAGGCTGGTTTGTTTTGGCGAGTGCGATCATTTCCCTGAAGGCAGGCCTAGCTGCAGTACGACCGCTTTCCGCCTCATCTACATATTCCCGGACAACCTGATATCCGTGCTTTGCTGCGTAATCCCTCAGCGCTCTCAACTGAGCTGAGATTGAAAGGTCAACATCTTGTTTATCCGAAGAGACCCTTGAGTAAACGGCAACTTTCATGGCCTTCCTCCTTAGCAAACGGCAACTTCTATTTAGATTGGGCAGTATCTGCACCGTCCAGGCACCACCCTTCTTAAGGTAGTGATCGCCAGTTCATCATGTAGTACCCGTTCTACCCGCTCGAACTCTACCACCAGACGGCGTAGAGCATAGTACTCCTCCCAGGTAATAACCTCGTTAAGAAGATCGGTCACCAATTTTTTGATTTCGGGCGCTTGTTTGTTAGGGAACCTGCCGATATAGAATGGACCCAGTTGAACATCGGCGGAATCTTCACTGTCAGGTTTCAACTCGAAATCAGAACTGTCGAGAAGCGCCTGTTTCCCGTGGGCCACCAGGTAGGCATTAGTACTAATAGCATCGACGGTCTTCTTATTGAATCCTACCTCATTGTATGAGGCAACAAATTTCTGTGTCGATCTGGCTTTAACCTGTGCCTCGATAGAATTTTCAAGCTCATGCTCCACTCCTGTTATCTCGTTCTGGAGATGCTCTCTTTTATCAAGGTTCTTCCACAACACCGAACGCGGCAGATGTTCACGTAAAGCTGCCCACATGCGGTCCTCTCTTAGCAATACCGTACTGCTGCTTTCACTGGCAACACATGAGTCCAGCTTCTGGGCAAAAGCACAGAGGTCAACATAGTGCTGCTCCAGGGCGTTACGCAATACTATGGACCTGGCTTCTCTCCTCTCCCTTTCTTGACGCTCAATCTCAATCTGTTTCCTTACGGTACGAACATCATAACCATCAGCTTTAGCGATTTGTGGGGTTGATTCCCCCTCCTCTTCGTGACGGTGAAGCCACTGCCGCCGCATCTCCGGCTTAACTGCCGGCTTTTTTATTCGTCTTGCCATAATTCCTCCTATTAAGCATAAACTGGCATTTCTAAACAAAGTATAGCACATAGGATAGATGCTGTCAAGTGCACATATTAACCTTATTATTAATATTGTATGCTCTATTTATGTTGCTTATTTCTACGCGCTACCCTATTCTTATGCTGGATATGGCCAACACTAATTTTAATCATCCGGCAGACAAACGTCAACACCGTGGGCAAGAAAGCTATGCCGCTGATGGGCTACGCATTTTGGCACGCATAATCGCACGGGTACACCTGCACAATAGTCAGCTTAAGGTCAAGAAGAATAATAGTAATAAAAATCATGAAAGGGAAACCAAGTGAAGGCATACCTGGAACCTGATGAAGTAGCTATGATGGAGAAGGCAGCGTCCAATCTGCGGGATAAACTGCTTATCCGTACACTCTTCCACCTGGGCTGCAGAATTACTGAAGCTCTGGGCCTCACTGTGGAGGATATAGACTTCAGCCGGTCACTTCTAACCATCAAACACCTCAAAGTCCGCGTGAAGCTGTCCTGCTCTAACTGCGGAACAAGGATTAGTGCAGCCCATCTCTTCTGCCCAAAATGCGGCAACAGGATAGAGAAGAGTCAGGCTGAAGAGCAGGAGCACCGTCGGCAGAGAGTACTACCCATTGACGGTGATACCTTGAAGATGCTCAAAGAATATGTTCGACGTGGCGGTCCGGTTGTTAAAGATGGAAAGACCTTAATCTTCGGCATTAACCGCCACCGGGCTTGGCAGATTGTCAAAGAGTGCGCCGAAAAGGCAGGTCTACCAAAGCTCGTTAATCCTGAAACGGGTCGAGTCCACAACGTGAGTCCTCACAAATTAAGGGACGCATTCGCCGTCATGGCGGTAAAACAAAACGATTCGGGGGACGGGCTCAGGATGCTCCAAGAGCACTTGGGGCACGCTAGTTTCAACACCACGGCCAAGTACCGAAAGGTTTCTGGTAAAGAGCACCATGACTGGTACCAGAAACTATGGAAGAAGAATGGTTCATGAGCATTTACTTTCACCTGAAGGAGAAAGCAATTGGTTGAGCTATTAAAGCCGGTCAGAGGTGGCTTCCTGCGTCCTTTTGGTTGCGGCTGGTTTATCCGTGAATTTCTCCTGGGTCACAGCCCAAACGGGTCACCCAGAATTGACCCGGAGGTCGGCGCTCCCCAAGCCGCTATTTTTTACTACTACAAGACAGCCCTCATCAAGGCAACTGCCGTGGATAGAGCTACCCGGCGTGAGGAGAAACAAGCCCGGCGTGAGAAGCGTGCCATTGACCCTGAGAGGATCGAGATACTAACTGAAAGAT
>CAYWAU010000204.1:0-3080 GCA_964456395.1 uncultured Dehalococcoidaceae bacterium | reverse complement strand
TTCCTAAATGTTCTCTGCCATGTTAATCCATCCCTTACCGGCAAGGACCTCAAGAAGATGGGAATCCCGGCCGGCCCCCGCATCAGGGAAATATTACAAAGTCTCCGCGAGGCCAAGCTGGACGGCAAGGTTGTAAGCAGAAAGGACGAGGAGGAGATAGTGAGGGGATATATACACGGGATAAACCGTTGATGGTAGTCTTTGTCTACCTCACCCCCTTTATCCCCCTCTCCTTACGAGGTGTCAAAGGAGAGGGGGGAAACTTTGTAAAGAGAGGGGCTGGCGCCCCTCTGAAACACCCCCCTTCTGTCATTCCCGCGAACGCGGGAATCCAGTATATGAGTCAATTATTAAAAAATCTAGATTCCCGATTAGGTCGGGAATGACAATTCCTGGATAACCTGCCATACACCTATTGGACAACACGCTAGGAGAGTTTACATAATATATTAAATAAAATAAAACTATCGAATAAGTAAAGCAAGGAATGATAATATGCTAGATACATAGTCAGGTGGGATGTATTTTATTTGTTTCAACAATTCCCTCTTTCTTTTGTAACAATTGTGCAAAAATTATTTGTGTTCTTCGAGGGAACTTAAATTTAGAAGGGTCACTGCTCCACTTAGTTTGATTACATTTTAGGCATGAGGGGATTATGTTATCTATAAAGTTTGTTCCACCCTTCGATAGAGGTATATAATGGTCTGGTGTTAAGCGCTTACTTTTTTTGCCGCAATAGGCACATCGATTGCCAAACTGTAATACTCTTTCTCTCCACTCCTCAATAGTATATGAGCCTTTAGCATTCATAAGGCTGCTTCTATATTTAGCCTTACGCGCTTGCTTTATCTCTGGATGCCGTGCTTCATACCGTGCTACCACCAACTTGCGTTTATCTGGGTGTTCCTCCCACCATCTCTTAGCACGAGCTGATGACTGTAGCTTGCTCGGTGTTGGGTTATAGCGTGGTCGGGGATCAGGATTTAAAAGTCTTAATCTACGCAATATATCTGATATCACTGCTGGGTCATCAAGCATATTATACATTATCTCCTAGCTAAAATTATATGTCAACCCGAATATACAAAGTCGCTGGGCCGCACAATATATGTTATGTAGAGTTCAGGTACGTAGTAATTAAATTAACATAAAGAAGTAACGGATTCCCCTGCTCACCTATTTCTTGAATAAGAAATTAAAACGAATCACATTAACTCAATTTCCGCCAGCGCGCCCTTCAGCTTTTCGTGTGATGAGCGGAGATTGATTATGGTTTCATTTATTTTCTTGTTTTGTAACGATGGATTTAATAAATGTCTTCTGAGGTTTTCAACGCTGTTAAGAATCTCGGAAACCAGCGGCGATATCTTATCACCTTTGATTTTCATGGCACGGTTAATCAGCGGACGCCCCTTATAAGCTATAGCTGTAAGGTCGAACTTGGCGTGGCCTATATTCTCCAGCAGCAAGCTGAAGCTGGAACCCCCGTATAAATAATAGACAGTGATGAATTTCTGTATTGTCTCCGACCACTCACTGACTTCACGCAGTGCTTTGTTATGCCGAGTGGTCGCTCCAGACAGCAGGTTCAGCGCGCCTGAAATAGCTTCTTTTTTACTCACAGTCCCATTATATCACAGTTGTTATTAAGGTCACGCCAGCTTCTTCAACATCTCAACGACCTCGGTGCCTGTGGAGCGGGCTTCCTCCATCGCTGTGACGCCAATGCCGCCCCCCTCCCCCGTTCTGACATCGCCTTTTTGACAGCCATAGCCGATGACTCCCCGGACCGGTACCATCCACTGCGACAGGAAGTAGCCATAGAGCAGATTCCGGGCCTGTCCGGCGCCCACCTTTCTCAGTGCCAGGACCGGTGCGGCTACCTTCCCTTTAAGGTTGCTGTCTCTGAGGAATAGATAAGTCCTGTCTATCAGGGCTTTCATCTGTGCGGTTACGTTACCGAAGTAGACGGGACTACCCAGCAGCAGCGCACCGGCTGTTTCCATTTGTTTATATATAGGCTGCATATCGTCATTTATTTTACAATCGCCGGTCTCAATGCAGCTGCGGCAGGCATCACACGGAGCGATTTTCTTGTCGGCTAAAAGGACAATTTCGGTTTCAGCCCCGGCTTCACGTGCCGCCGCCAGTGCCTCTTCCATCAATATCTCGGTGTTACCACCCTGGCGCGGACTGCCAACAATACCCAGAACCTTCATTATCAAAACCCCCTCAATAGGAAATATTTTAGATTTGTCTTGATGACCGTTCCTGATTAGTCAATTATACTCTACCAGTATAGGCAGTATATCTTCAGGATGCAATATTGCCGGTAGTTCGGTGATGACCGCTGAATTTATGAAATCTTTACCAAAACTTAATTAAACCCTTATGAAAAACGTCTTCGCCAACTGGTGAATCTTTAATATAATTATAATGTATGCGTTATTTCACCAGCGGACATTTCAAGATAATTATTTTTATTGCTGTTGTCCTCTCGGTCACAGCGATACTCCCTCGCCTCAGCCCGACAATTTATCCTTATCTGCCCGCCCCGTCGCCAGCCTTTGATTGCGATGATAGCACCATCAGTATGTACCGGCACTTCCAGAGGCTGGGAATTGGAGCCACACCGATAGTGGGAAACCTGAGCCTAGACGGTGAAGAGTATATGGAATGTAACCACATCTGGCTGCTGGTTGAGTCCGGGGAAAAGAGCATTGCCTACGATTGGGGCGAGCCGCAATTCGACAGGCAGCACTATGAGGGTTATACCGTCAGTCTTGACTACTTATTGTACGCGATTGCCGATGATATAAGTAATGATAATGCCTGATTCCAGATAGTTGTTCAGTCAGGGCTATCCTTCACAAGCCTTAAATCTCTGAAATCTACAGTATATTATGTCAACTACCCTATTTGAAGGAAAGTGGTGTGGTGGGCTCGGTAGGATTCGAACCTACGACCAATCGGTTATGAGCCGACCGCTCTGCCGCTGAGCTACGAGCCCAGAAATAATGTTTTTATGGAGCGGGAGACGGGACTCGAACCCGCGACAACCTGCTTGGAAGGCAGGG
>CAYWAU010000203.1:0-3141 GCA_964456395.1 uncultured Dehalococcoidaceae bacterium | reverse complement strand
GAAGTATTTTCTTTTTTCGGGTGGAGAGCTACTTCTGGGTTGCTAAACAGGTGTTCTGGGGTGCCGGAGCTGAACTCCCGGGATGCTTTGGGTTGTCCGGGGGTTTTAAGCAGGCTTGACAATCGCATGCGCTGGGTATATCATCGGTGTCAAGACCGAAGAGGGACGAGGTCAGTTCACTACGAGTTGATATGGGGAATCCCGGGTTAAATAGAAAAGACCTGCGGCAACAGGTCTCTCTGAGTAGGAAAAGGCTAATGACGTTATGTAGCTCTTTTCGTTCTAAACTAATCCTGAAGATAAGTCAAGAAAAAAGGCTCAGAGACCCGAATGGGGGTGTTTCGAGCCCTTTTGTTTTAATAAGGAGGCTCTCAGTATAGTATGCTACTAATAGTGGGAATAACCGGGGCATCAGGTGTCATCTACGGGATTAGGCTACTCGAGGTACTTTCCAAAATTAAAGGCGTTGAGACACATCTCATCGTCTCTGAAGCTGGAGAGCTGAACATCGAATATGAGACCGACTGGAAGGCAGAGGATGTCAAGGCTCTGGCGAACTTCTGCTACGATATCCATGACCTTGGAGCTCCCATTAGTAGTGGCTCATTTAAAACGGACGGCATGATAGTCGCTCCCTGCACGGTAAAAACAATGTCGGCATTGGCCAATTCATACGCCGCCAATCTACTAATCCGTGCCGGGGATGTGACACTTAAGGAGCGAAAGAAATTGGTCCTGTTGGTAAGAGAGACCCCCCTACACTTAGGTCACATAAGGAGTATGGAAAAACTGACCGAAATGGGGGCTATCATTATGCCACCGGTGCCTGCATTCTATCACCGACCTACAACAATCCAGGATATTATCGACCATACAATTGGCAAAACGTTAGATATCTTCGGCATAAAGCATGACCTCTTCGAAAGATGGTCAGGCCTCCCAGCCAAGGAGACCTCCTTTTTAAGGCAATGAGACTATGGATAAATATGAGATAACTAGAGGGGGGGAGGGAAGGACAAAGGTTACTCTTTCAGCCCACCAGATGGGTAGTGACCCAATAGTATATATTTATAATGAAAACGCTCATATTGGCGCGGTAGCTTTAGGGGAATACGACCATAAGGAAAAGAGGGCCTCTACCTCAGTGATTACCCGGCTGGGACATAAGGATAATGTTGTAGCCCAGAAAGCGGCTCACCTGATAAGTAAGTCTACCAAAAAGCCAGTATGCGTTATTGCTGGCATACACCTTGATAATATCAGCGAAATGGAAATAAGCCAGATTCTGAAAAATACTAGCACTCTTGTTAATGAATTTATCAAGGGGGTGTAAAATATAAACTGTACTTAGTTAGGGGATTAGTCAAAAAACAAATGGGGTAAATACCACGTCACAACAACAAGGATGAGCGAATGCACTTCCGTGGGTTATGATGGCAGTAGCAGTACTCACTGTTTGTGTTGGTGTTGCTTATGCTGGATTAGTACCACCCACCACCATTCCCCTCTTGGTAGGTATTCTACTGGCTTGTTCCCTGCCCCAGCTTATTGGCGGCATTATCCTCTTCCGTAGAGGGGAAATTCTGGTTGCTTCGCTATGTGGTCTCTTTGGAACAACTATAACCTTGGGCGCGGCTATTACCCTGTGGCAGCAATTAGGGGCGACGGGGGCTATCACCCCTGAGGTAATGGGGGTCTTCTGGATTACTTTGGTTTTCATCGCGGAGGTCATTGCCATGGGCCTTGGTCTAATAAGCTGGTTCATCCTGGCAGGGATAGCTGAAGTCGGTGTATCTTTTGTGTTCTTGGGAATAAATGCGTTAACCGGCTCACCGGTCGCAGGCCTTATAGCCGGCTGGTTACTTATAGTCTTCACCGCCTTCTGCGTTTATGCTTCGTCTGCCCTAGTGTTGGCTGAGCATTTCGGACGGCTGATACTTCCCCTTGGGCGCCCGGTATTCAAATAAAACAAAAAGGAGAAGGTAATGGCAGAGAAGAAGGCAGCCAGATTTCCTGACCCGCACGAATTCAAGGCACCGAAAGAACTCGAAGGCTGGGAGGAGATGTATCCTTCCCACTATCTCTTCAGTAAAGAGAGGGGGGAGTGGGAAAAGAAGCAGTTCTGGTATCAGGACAAGATACACGGCCCGGAGGCTATGCCTCCCCTCGACCTGATTTTCCATGAGGCCTGGCAGATGTCTCTCTCCCAGTACACCACCCGGGTATTTTGTATCCCAACGGCGCAGGGTATCGCCCACAGAATGGTTGGTTGTTACCTCTACGTCACCGCCATCGACCCGCCGCCACAGGAGATCATCGAGGAGAAGGCCCCGCTGTTCGGGAAACGGGCCATCTACATATTTGAGCACTATGATGAGCTGTGGGAGAAATGGCTTAAAAAGTTCCAGGCGCTGGGCGGCGAAATGGTGAATGTGAAAATACCTATCGAATTGCCCAAATACGTCCCTGAAGAGCTCGTTATACCGGCTCCGCGCGGCTATTACGTCACCTACGATTTAATCGAGGCTTTCAACATGCTGGTGAACCAGATGTTCAAGGGCTGGCAGTACCACTTCGAGATGCTGAACCTGACCTACCTGGCCTATATGATGTTCGCCGATGTAGCCCGAAAGCTGTTCCCGGGAATGAGCGAGAGCGCTATCGCCAAGATGGTGTCCGGCGCTGACGTATCGATGTTCCGCCCTGAGGCGGAGCTCTGCCGGCTATCCCGGCTGGCTGTTGCCTCCCCGGCCGTCGGTAAAATACTCAAGGGTGATGATTCTGCCGAGCAAAAGATAGCGGAACTTAAGAAAACCGAGGATGGGAAAAAGTGGCTGGCGGAGGTGGAAAATGTCAAGAACCCCTGGTTCTATATCTCATGCGGCAGCGGCTGGTTCTACTACGAGGGGAGCTGGCTCACCAAACTGGACATCCCCTTTACTTACATGAAGAGCTATGTCGAAAGGCTGGACCGGGGAGAGAAGATTGAGAGGTCGCTGGATAAAATAAGTGCAACCAGGGAGAAGATGGTCACCGAGTACCGCAAGCTGATACAGTCCGAAGAAGACAGGGGCTCGTTCGATGACGCTTATAAGACGGTCAGGGCAATATACAAGTTTGCCGAAGACCACCTTTTCTGGG
>CAYWAU010000202.1:926-3189 GCA_964456395.1 uncultured Dehalococcoidaceae bacterium | reverse complement strand
AAGAGACAATTCTTTCCGTACTTAGACAGAGTTATGCAAACATTGAGTATATCATCATAGACGGGGGCTCTACGGATGGGAGTGCGAATGTTATTCGTAAATACGAACATGAATTAACATATTGGATCAGCGAGCCCGATGCCGGGCAATATGATGCCATCAACAAAGGTTTTAACAAAACCACAGGAGAGATTATGACTTGGCTGAATAGTGATGATAAATATATGCCCCAGGCTCTTTCGGTAGTCGCAGATATCTTTTTGTCCTTTCCCGAGGTAGAATGGATTACAAGTGTGTATCCCATCAGGTGGAATGAAAAGGGTCAAGCAGTAGGATGTCGTTATTATGAGGGGTTTAATCGTCAATCGTTTTTTAAAGGAAGTAACCTGTCTGGGCGAGATTGGTACGCCAGAGGCCTCATTCAACAAGAATCTACCTTTTGGCGCAGATCCTTATGGGAGCGAGCAGGTAGTTATGTTGATGCTTCCCTCAAGTTTGCGGGAGATTTTGAGTTATGGACACGTTTCTATCGGCATGCAGAGTTATATGGAGTTGCTGCCCTTTTAGGGGGATTTCGAGCACATGCAGCTCAAAAGACATCGCATCATTCCAAGGAATATATTACTGAAGCTGAGATGGCTTTACGTCGTAGTGGAGGAAAACCATATAACGAATTGGAAACGTTATTTCGTCATGCTGCAGTAAAAGTTCAGCCTTTGCTACGTCCGTGTCGTCTCATGGCATTTGTGGGTGTACTTTACCCAGCGAAAGTCATAGTCTACGAAGGGTCGGAAAGCTGTTGGAAAATGCAAATGACTTACGTTGTTTGAGGCACATGAAAAGTGGACATCTTAATGGTGAGCACAGCTTGATTAAAGAGCTAGCTCCAGCATGCGACTGATGTCTGCTGCTTGAGAGAATCTCCTTGGACGATTACCGCCGCACCGGCGTGACTGCAAGTGATTTCACGACACAGCTATGTTTGCAATTAGGCGAGACACCTGGGCCGTTGTTATCAAAAACCAGTACAAAATCCTATTCATCAAGAAGCCATGAATCTTAATCCATTCCATGTTTTAGGTAGGATAAACAGCAAAGTGGCACGCTTGTTAGTTGCGCTCACCTCACGCAAAGGAAACAGGTGCGGCACGCAGAACAAGCTGCTGAATCGACTGCCTCAGAATAACAACGGCTCTGAATAGTTGTTGGCCTATAGCCTGCACATTGGGGTATGCAAAAAATGAAGCCGTTACGAATCTTCTATGCTGCCGACCATACTCCTTATACTGTGCGCTCGTCCCGAGTATGGCACAATAATCTGTATTTGTCATTGGTGGATCTGGGCCACCACATCATACCTTTTCAATATGACTTGACGCCCCATTTTCGCAACCTTGACCCAGCCAATCCCTGGCAGAAAGCATTCATTGTGAAAAACCGGCCAAAGCTGGAACAGGCTCTGCTGAAGCAGATAAAAGAGGCGTATCGCCAGAAGCCTATTGACCTATTCTTCAGCTACTTCTACTCGGGCTGTGCACGACCCGAGACGATCCGGGCCATCCGAGACATGGGTATCTGCACCATGAACTGGAACTGCAATGCGTCCTATCAGTTCCATCTGATAGAAGAGATTGCGCCAGCGTATGATTATTGCCTGGTGCCAGAAAAATTCCGGATTGAGGACTACCGCCGCGTGGGGGCAAATCCGATTTATTGCCAAGAGGCGGCCAATCCCAATATCTATAAACCATATGATGTGCCGGTTGAATATGATGTTACCTTCGTCGGAACTAAGCTCGGCGATCGTCCTCTCTATATCCGATACCTTTACGACCAGGAAATCGACGTGCGCGTATGGGGTCGGAACTGGCAGCCTGATCTTCGACACTCGCAGGGAGATCGCCTCGACCCGCTTCGTCGGGGCGTGCGGATCGCCTGCCGCTTAATGACAATAGATGGTTGGAAGGTGCTCACACGTAGGTTGTGGCATAAGAAGGTTGAAATCCCTCTGGAGATTGCCGGGCCACCACTTTCGGATGAAGAACTAATCAAGATGTACAGTCGCAGCAAGATCAGCCTTGGCTTTTCCACTATAGGAGAAATATATCGAACAGATGAGCCAATTAAGCAGATCCGGCTCCGTGATTTTGAAGCACCTATGAGCGGGGCGTTCTATATGGTCGAGTATATGGAGGAACTGGAAGAGTTCTTTGACATCGGCAAGGAGATAGTATGCTACTATAATAAAGCCGATTTAGCTGAC
>CAYWAU010000202.1:0-916 GCA_964456395.1 uncultured Dehalococcoidaceae bacterium | reverse complement strand
AATCCGGCAGGCTGGATATGAGCGGGCAAAGAAGGATCATTCCTGGCAAAAACGACTTACTGATGTTTTTAAACAGGTTGGGCTGGTCTAAATTAGGGTATTGAAAATAAAAGGAGGCCCTGGTGCCGAAAGGTATAAGCCAAAAAGAGCGAACATCCTTGTATCTGCAAAGAAGCAACAAGAATTCTCCATTAATAAGTAGAATTATTAACAACATTCGAAATGTGGGATTTAAGATTGAAAGAACATATAGAGTTTTTGAAATGCACTATCCTTGGTTTCTTATTTTGAAAAGTCAATGAGGTAACAATTGTGAAGGAAAATAATTCCCAAGTAAGTGTAATCATCCCCACATATAATAGAGCACATTTGATAGGAAGGGCTCTTCAGAGTGTGTTGAATCAAACCTATCAAAACTTTGAGATTATTGTAGTAGACGATGGCTCAACAGATAATACTGAAGAGGTTGTTAAGAACTTTAATAATGAAATAATTAGATACATCCGACATAAGGAAAACAGGGGGGGAGCAGTTGTCAGAAATACAGGAATCAAAGAGGCTGAGGGTGAGTATATCGCCTTTTTAGATGATGATGATGAGTGGTTACCTGAGAAGTTGAAGAAACAGATAAGCTTTTTTGATAATAAATCTTCAAAGCTCGGAGTAGTTTATACAGGACTTATTCGTGTAGATGAAACTGGTGAACATATAAGTAAACAATACATCCGTGTTCCTGATATTCATGTTCCTGAAAAAAGAGGATGGATATACGAAGATTTACTTCTCAAAGACTACGTAGGTACTCCCTCAACAGTTCTCGTAAAAAAAGAGTGTTTTGAAAAAGTTGGCTTGTTTGATAAGAGTTTTCCTGGTAACGAGGAGTGGGATATGTGGATTAGAATTGCAAAGATATATC
>CAYWAU010000201.1:0-3198 GCA_964456395.1 uncultured Dehalococcoidaceae bacterium | reverse complement strand
CGGGCTACGCTTCTCACCTTATTTCGTATTTCCATAGATTCCTCCCCGTGGATTAGTGTACCGGGGCTCTGGGCAAAGCTGGAAGCTACCATAATCGGGACATTAAACAACTCTCCCAGCTCAACCGCCCGGGGGTGCATCACCCTGGCACCGTAGCTGGACATCTCCAGCATTTCATCGTAGCTAATCTCGTCCAGCTTCCGGGCCGCAGGCACCAGGCGAGGGTCAGCCGTATAAACTCCCTCAACATCGGTATATATCTGGCATTCCTCAGCCGCCAGACTGGCCGCCAGAGCCACCGCCGTAGTATCCGAGCCACCCCGCCCCAGAGTGGTCACGTCCATCTCATCATTAATCCCCTGGAAGCCGGCCACAATGACGATATTCCCCTTATCCAGCTCCCTGACCACGCGCTTGGGGTCAATTTGCCTGATTCTCGCCCGGCTATAGGCGGTATCCGTCCTGATGCCAGCCTGAGCTCCGCTGAGGCTGATGGCCGGGCAGCCCATGCCGTGAAGCGCCATCGCCAGCAACGTGCTGGAGACAACCTCGCCGGTGGAAAGCAGGACATCCAGCTCCCGCTTGTCCGGCTGCCCCGATACCCGGCAGGCCAGGCCAATCAGTTCGTCAGTGGTGTCCCCCATCGCCGATACGACCACCACCACCTGGTTGCCGGTGTCCTTTGCCTGGACTATGCGCCGGGCAACGTTCTTAATCTTCTCGGCATCCGCCACCGACGAGCCGCCGTATTTTTGCACGATTAAAGCCATAGTTCTATTTCCTCAATAACGCAATTGCGCAATTACTCTTTTTATACGATTATTTTCTAACCTCTCCACCCTTATCCCCCTCGTTTCTTATCTTTTCCCACCCTGCCGCCCTCGCAACATCCAAGGCTTATCCCGCAGTTTAAACCCCCACCAACCTGCCCATAATTTTATACCCTTCCTCAAGGAAAACGCCAGTACTCTTCGCCTCGGCCTCAGTAAAGTGCTTCGCCCCGTTAGTTTTTACAAAATTCCCCCAGAGCAGGAACGGCACCGGGTCAGCCGTGTGGGTCCGCACCTCTATCGGGGTGGGGTGGTCGGGCATAATCAGCGCCCTGAGGTCATCTTCCCGCCAGGTGCGCAGTCGGCTGACAACCTCCATATCTACCCTCTGGATAGCCTCTATCTTGTCAATAACGGAACCGGCATGGGCGGCTTCATCGGGCGCCTCAATATGGACAACCACCAGGTCATTTCTGCCCAGAGCCTCAAGGGCGCCAGAGACCTGGGCGGCATAGTCGTTGTCCGGCCCGTCGGTCACCCCTTTAATATCTAAGACCTCCATGCCCGCCATCTGAGCCAGGCCCCGGAGAAGGTCAACCCCGGAGGTCATCGCCGCACTCAAGCCGTAGACCTGCCTGAAGGCGGGCATATCAGGCACCCGGCCGCTCCCCCAGAAAAGCCATATGCTCGTCGCCGGTATTTCACCGCGAGATTTTCGCTCTACATTTATCGGATTGTCTTTGAGAACATCTTCAGAGCGCGCCATCAGGTCGCGCAGGAATCCGCTCCCGGGACCATGCGGCAGGAACTCGGCAACAGGCTTACCCGAAATATCATGCGGCGGCGTGCAGTCAGCCCCAAGGGTATCCTCACGCCCCTTAATTTTTAAGATGTGCCGGTAGCTGACGCCGGGGTAAAAGCTGACGGCATCACTACCGAGTTTTTCATTCAGTGTCCCGATAATCGCGTGCGCCTCGTCACTAGTGATATGCCCGGCGCTGTAGTCCCACATCCTACCGTCACGCACCGCCACCAGATTACAGCGGAAAACGACCTCTCCCTCGCCAATAGCTATACCCATGCTCCTGGCTTCAATGGCCGCCCGACCCCGGTAATATATCCTGGGGTCATAACCAAGCACCGACATGCAGGCGCAGGCACTGCTTGGCTCCATACCCGTCGGCACGGTGCGGACCAATCCAAGCATACCTTCTACCGCCATAGCATCAAGATTGGGGGTATTAGCCATCTCCAGGCAGGTCTTGCCCCCACGTCCCGGCAGGGGTAAGCCGGCGGCACCGTCAATTATCAGAATCAAGTATTTCAATCAAGTTCTCCTTGCTAAATAGTTGTTATTTATAAAGTACTATTTCTCAGCGTAGTCAATAGAAATGGTAACATTCATATTTGGTTTAACATCATTTGCCTTTAATATTTCGCTTATTTCCGGAAAATCGATATACACTGTAGGCTTTCCTGCCTCAACTGAATATATGAATCCCTTATACCTAATATATGACCTATATCGCTTTGAGACTCTACCATCCATTACCTTTCTATGTAATAATTCTATTTTTATATCATCAGCACTGGCGGGTTCACTTTCCAAGATATATTTATAGTGACTTAATTTAACTATATCTCTAAATGGCTTAATATCAGTTTTATTTCTCCATTTTTTCTCTGTAATGGGTTTCTTGTTGTATTCTAGAATAGTAGTAAATTCCGGAACGTAATATATTTTTATTGGCTCGTCCTCATGAATCCCTTTTAGATACACATTATCTTCTTTGAAAATCTTCTGTTGTTCGGGCGTTAACAAGTCAACAACAAAAGCTCCGTCAACAACAATACCGGAGGGTCTGGCTAAGTCCGTTAACCTAGCAGCTAAATTAAGCAACCGCCCTGAGTAATCAATAGTTTTGTCTCCAGAAACCAAGCAGCAAGAACTGCCTCTTGTTACACCTATACCAATCCTATCTGGAACATCAAAGTTTATTGACGGGTCATCAGCGAATAGTGCGCCAAATTCAGAATGGCATTTTATACAACTTTCAATGACTTTCTGAGACGTTTCTTCTAAGTTTTCATCTTCCCAAGGGATAGTTAGAAGAAGGCCATCCCCAGTCGATTTGTAAAAGGATGAGAAAGGAAAATAAGAATCAATTATTTTCATATAAACTTTTCTGATGAAAGCCGCTACATCAACTGATTCGCATTTCTGGCTAAACCTAGAAAAGTCCCTTATATCAATGATAACCGCAATTACACGCTTCGAAACTCCTGTTGCGTCTTCTAACGCTTCCCTAAATAATTTGTGCATACCACACCTCCTTAACTTGCCCAGTTAAGTACTCAAGTGTATAATAGTGCTGGCGGGGCGTAGCGCAGCCTGGTTAGCGCGCCGCGTTCGGGACGCGGAGGTCGG
>CAYWAU010000200.1:0-3206 GCA_964456395.1 uncultured Dehalococcoidaceae bacterium | reverse complement strand
GGGTGCGATTCGGAGTGCCCCACATAGCCACCAACATCAGCCTTAATGACGCTCAGTGTAATCTTCATATTCACCTCCGTTTACTTAATATTCTATTCCCTTTCGTGCTTTTATGCCTTTATCAAAGGGATGCTTGACCTTGACCATTTCCGTAACCAGGTCGGCCAGTTCAATGAGCTTATTGTCGGCATAGCGGCCGGTCAGTATGAGCTCTACAGCGGGTGGCTTGTCCCTGATTAGTTTGACTACCTCGTCCAGTTCAATAAGGTTAAAGCCCAGGGCTACATTCACTTCATCCAGCACTACCAGGTCATAATTGCCGCTGAGGATGGCCTCGCGGGCCGCCGACAGAGCCAGCTCTGCCTGCTCTATTTCCTCCGGCTTGACATTGGCCGGGTCGGTCAGGCTCCGAAAACCAAAGTTGGCCGTATCGACATTGGGGAGCTTGGACAGGGTGCGATATTCACCATATTCATAATCACCCTTCATAAAGAAAACGATGAATATTCTCAAGCCGTGGCCAGAGGCTCGGAGTATCGTGCCCAGTGCTGCCGTAGTCTTGCCCTTGCCGTTACCGGTAAAGACCTGAACCAAGCCTTTTCCGTTCTTTTTTGTCAATGAAGCCCCTTATTTTACTGGAAATGCGATGCTGAAACTTTCCGTGCTGCATAACTCTGCTTTTTTGAAGACGGTGCATCTGGAGATAAACTTATCACAGCCTTGAGACCTCATAGTCGGGTAGTTTCAACTCCAGTTTAGCAACACGTCCCCAGTGTTGTCAATCTGAGCGGATGGTCTCAGGCCTGGCGCACTGCCTTTGGTCTCGTCCTGAGGAAGTGGGTAAAGCCCACCAGGCAGGGTAGGGCTATGCTGTAAACGATGAGTGATACCGGGGTGCCCACCCACCAGCCCACCAGCGACAGCGGAATAAAGAGAACGGCACAGGCCCACGTTGTATTTTTCTTGATAAATAGAACTAATAGTGCCGGGACACCCAATATGAGCATTGGCTGAGTTACCGCCGCTAGTAACACCCCGATGGTGGTGCTGGCTCCCCGTCCGCCCCTGAAGCCGATGAAGACCGGCCAGTTATGACCGATAACGGCGGCGGCACCGGTGACCATGACGACAGTCTGGGGCATATCGGCTGCTTGGGCAATAAGGACAGCCAGGGCGCCTTTACCGGCATCAATAATGCCTACCGTAATGCCCGCCTTGCGACTCAGTTCGCGAAAGGCATTGGCGGCTCCCATGTTCTCATCCCCCATCTGCCGGATGTCATCGCCCTTCAGGATATGCCCGGCGATATAGGCAGTGGGTATAGAACCGAGGAGATAACCCAAAATTATTATTAACCAGGGCATATCACACCCCAATGGTGGTGCCGGGAGTGGGACTCGAACCCACAAGGGTTGCCCCGGCGGATTTTAAGTCCGCTGCGTCTGCCAATTCCGCCACCCCGGCGCTACCAGAGTTATTGTAGGTTTTGGTGGTGAGAGTGTCAAGCGTCGTCTCCATGCGGATTGGCTTTGGATTTAATAAAAATTTTACCCTTAATTGCGCGGCGGGTATTGACAAATGCGTCATTTAGTATTATCATGCGCAAATAAAATTATAAAAGGCGATTCGGTGAGTCCCAAATACGAAATAGGACAGAAGGTCATAGTAAGGCCGGTCAATGAGCAGCCCTCGTCAAAAAGGGGCGACGACATTGAATCATACGCAGGTCAAATTGGCGAAGTTTCCAATTATTACTGGATAAGTCCGCGTACCGGTCAAGTCTTCTTTATTTATACCGTGCGGGTTGGTGTTGATTATAAAGAAGTGGTCTTGTACGAAGATGAGATAGAAGCCTGTATAGCTTAGGTGCTCTGATGACCGTAATATGCGTGGGTTACAAGGTGATGCCGTAACCTGCGTTTCTTTTTAGGTATGTCTCCAGAAAATCTGGAGGCGACGGGCGGATTCGAACCGCCGAATAGGGGTTTTGCAGTCCTTTGCAGGCCATGCTGACCCGTGTTTTTAGGTGTCATATGACCACGTTCTGTAGCTAAAAAGGGGCGTAATCAAAGGGTTTAATACCGTCTGGTGGTGCCCCATGTCACCAAGTTCGTTAGCAAATCCGTTAGCAAAAATCTAATATCGTGGCTGGTAAAAAACGACTTCTGGCAGGGCTTCTAGTTCTTGTGCAAATGGAGGGTTAGTTACACTTTTTGGACGATTGTGTAATTACTGATGAAGCAAGCTAGTGTGTAGGCAAAAATGTTCATTCTTGACCATATACCTTAAGTACAGCCTGTTAATTTTGACAAAAAGTACGCCGTTCTTAATGGTATAATATGACAAGCGGTATAATAGCACATTAGGTGGAGAGGAATAACCGTGAGAATAAAAGTCTCAATGGCCTCGGCGAATGAGAGTTTGATAGGGTTGATTAATCGCGGCTATGCAGTCTTGTCTACGATCAAACAAGACTATTTGGCAAAGAAGGAAAGTGGAAGCTACAACGAGGATGACGACAATCATCAGTATGGAGTGCAGATGGACCAATGGGAGACAGAAGTCGTCGCCGAATTGAAGCGTATCTTCCCCACTGAGTTGGAAAGCAATCTGTTTCTCAATCCCGAGATTCCCTTCGGAGCCGTCAGCGGGGACTACGAATATCAAAGTATGGTTAAGAGATTCGGACACTTCATCCGAGGACTTGAGACAATTAGGCATACTTCCCTTCCACAGTACACGGACCTACCGATGCAAGACCGGCTATATGTTGAGGAAATCGATAGCTTTCAAAAGGTTCGAGACATCAATCCCGCTATGGTTGCTGGCTTCCTACAGAACGGATTTCTTGACTGGACAGAGAACAATGTACAGCTTGCTCTCGAACAGTTCTTAGGTGTCTCTTTCCATAAAGAAGATTGGGCAGGCGAGGTAAATGACCTCTACACAGCGAACGTCGTTGTCAACGGTGCCCGCAGAGCCACTGGATTCCTACTGAAGGGACCCGGCATTGGCCATGAGAAGGAAATGACGATTGCAGACTGTGGCAGGAACGGCGATCAACTCGTTCGCCTGTTTACTACACCTGCCGACCTATTCATTGTGCAATACGTCGGTCGAATTGCGGAAATGCTAATCAAAGACGTTCAAGGAAAGGTGACGGAACTGCATTCTCAAGGAAAGACAGCTCATTTCTTAATCATTGA
>CAYWAU010000199.1:0-3251 GCA_964456395.1 uncultured Dehalococcoidaceae bacterium | reverse complement strand
TTACGCTTCTGCCTCTCTATGTAAGCAACCTGGGTATGGAAGCCTTCCATGTCGGTATGCTGCTGGCTGCCTTCGCCATTATGTTTATCATTCTACAAATGCCGGTAGGTTTGCTTTCCGACCGGGTGGGGCGGCTGGGGCCAACGGCGGCTGGTTTAAGCCTGGGCATAGTTGCCCTGTTGCTTATACCTTCTGTAACGGTATTCCCCCTGTTAGTTGCCGTGATGGCAGTATATGGAGTAGCCTATGGAACGATTTTCCCGTCAATTTCAGCTATGGTGGCTGACCAGACGGCACCTGAGGAACGTGGTATAGCCACTGGAATCTTCCATGCTCTGCTTACGGCCGGAGTGGCTGTTGGAGCCCCCGTCATGGGCTGGGCAGGTGGCGTGGTGGGTGTAAAGTTGGGCTTGATGTTAAGTGCCGGCATTATGGTTTTAGCTTTGCTGGTGGCTCTTGGTATCAGGAAGCAAATTTAGGCTTGTCCATTAATCTGTGTTAAAATTCTGGTAAAAGGGCTGGTCGAATTCGACGAGCCCTAGAGGTATTTGGAGGAAAATAATTGCCAGACCTGAGCCAGTTACTTAATTTGGTTGAACGGCTACCAGTCTATCATAGGCTCCTGGAGGGATTAAAAGAGCGGAGCGATAGCACGATGGTGGTGCTTGATGCTGCCAAGCCCTGCCTGATAGCGGCTCTGCATGAGAGCCTGCGGTTACCGATGCTGGTGGTTACCGCACAGCCGGAAAGTGGTAAAAAACTCCACGAACAGCTATTAAGCTGGTGTCCTTCCGGGGTAAAGCTTTTCCCGGAGCCTGATGCCCTGCCTTATGAACGCCTGTCTTCCGATACTGCCACCGAACTGGAACGGGTGCAGGTTCTGACATCACTGGCTGGCTGTGCCTCGGGTGAATCCGGTGCCGGTGCTCCTCTGGTGGTTGCTTCCGCTCCAGCGCTCATCGGAAAAACAGCGGCACAAGGCGATTTCATTTCTAACTGCCACACCATTAAGCTCGGGATGAATATAGAACCATTCCGCCTGCTGGGTCAGTGGGAAGCTACGGGCTACCGGATGGAAAGCATGGTGGAGGTGCCGGGAACCATGAGTCACCGGGGCGGCATCATTGATGTTTATCCGCCAACGAGTGACCTGCCGGCAAGACTGGAATTTTTCGGTGATACTATTGATAATATCCGCTTCTTTGACCCGACCAATCAGCGGTCAGTTGAGGAGGTGCCCTCGGTGGCTATTGGTCCGGCTATGGAACTGCTGGCGCCCTGGCTGATGGATAAACGGACACTGGAGCGCTTACTTAAGGACCTCGACCTGAAGAGCTGTACTGACGAGGTCAGACAGCAGTGCCAGCGCGATATGGACATGCTGCTTGACCGCCAGCGACCGCGTGAAATGCAGTTTTACGCTTCCCTGTTTAACACGGGCAGTCTTCTGGATTACCTGCCGCCAAACGCATTACTGTTACTTGACGAGCCGCTGAATATTGAGCAGACCGTGGCGGAGCTGGATACTGAAGCCGAGCAGATGCGCTCGGAGAAGCTGGAACGGGGCGAATTGCCGGGAAATTTCCCCAGGCCATATTTTACCTGGCAGGAGATGGAGACGAAAATTAAGGACAGGCGGTGCCTTAGGCTGGCTGCCTGGGGTGTTGAGGAAAGGCTGGATTTTATATCCGCCCCCGGCTATGCCGGGCAGCTGCCGTCCTTTCTCAAAAAGACCAGAGAGCTATTGAGTCAGCAAAAGCGAATCATCATCGTCAGCCACCAGGCGAGCCGGTTATCCGAACTGCTTGACGAAGAGGATATCATCGCTGACCCCGTTGATGAGATTCAGCAAATCCCCGAGCCCGGCTCGCTGGTTCTGGTTCAGGGCTCCCTGGCGGAAGGCTGGGTCATGAATAATGAAACCTATCTGTTTACCGATGCCGAGATTTTCGGCTTTGTCAAGCAGAGGCGGTTGATGAAAAGACGGCCGGCACCGCGCCATGAGCTTATGGTTGACATAACCGCCGGTGACTACGTCGTCCATGTTGAGCATGGCATTGCCCGGTTCAGCGGGGTTACCACGCTCACTGTTGTCGGCAGTGAGAAGGAATACTTGGTGCTGCAATATGCGGCCGGTGATACGCTCTATGTCCCCACCGACCAGATTGACCGTGTCAGTCGTTATGTCGGCGCCAGCGACAGACCGCCGGTGTTGAGCCGACTCGGCACTCAGGAGTGGTACCGGACCAAGCAGAAAGCCAGGGAGGCGGCGGAGGTGCTGGCTCAGGAGCTCCTGGCACTTTATGCCGCCCGCGAGGTCGTCCCCGGTTTTGCCTTTTCCCGTGATACGCTGTGGCAGCAGGAGCTTGAGGCTTCCTTTCCCTATGTTGAGACCCCTGACCAGATGGAGGCGCAGACAGAGGTAAAGGAGGACATGGAAAAAGCCAAGCCGATGGACCGGCTGGTCTGCGGGGACGTTGGCTATGGGAAGACCGAGGTGGCTATCCGTGCCGCTTTCAAGGCGGTGATGGATGGCAGGCAGGCAGCCGTGCTGGTGCCGACCACCGTGCTGGCGCAGCAGCATTTTTCTACATTCGCCGAGAGACTGGATGCCTTCCCGATAAGGGTTGAGGTGTTGAGTCGTTTCAAATCACCGGCAGAGCAGCAGGTAATCCTTGATGGTCTGGCTAACGGTACCGTGGACATCTGCATCGGCACTCACCGATTGCTGCAGAAGGACGTCGCTTTTAAGGAACTGGGACTGCTAATCATTGACGAGGAGCAGCGCTTCGGTGTCAATCACAAGGAGTATTTAAAGAAAATGAGGCAGGAGGTTGACGTCCTTACGTTAAGCGCCACCCCAATTCCCCGCACCCTTCACATGTCCCTGGTAGGGGTGAGGGACATGAGCACCATGGAGACCCCTCCCGAAGAGCGCCTGCCCATCAAGACCTATGTCGCCGAGTATAACGAACACCTGGTCAGGGAAGCCGTACTCAGGGAGCTGGAGCGAAACGGACAGGTCTTTTTTGTGCATAATCGGGTGCAGAGCATTGCTATGGTCGCCGGTAAGCTCCGGGCGCTGGTGCCCGAGGCTGAGGTCTCCATCGCTCACGGTCAGATGCCCGAAGAGCAACTGGAGGCGGTGATGGCTGACTTCGGCCGGGGCAAAGTTGATGTCCTGGTATGCACCACCATTATTGAATCGGGACTGGACATGCCCAACGTTAATACCGTGATTGTTAACCAGG
>CAYWAU010000198.1:0-3312 GCA_964456395.1 uncultured Dehalococcoidaceae bacterium | reverse complement strand
CGGGCATCTCTACATAGGCATTGCCAATTTCATAAACGGTGTGGGCATCGCTGCCGGCGCTCTGAGCAATACCATACTTCCGGGCAAATGCCAGAGCTTTAGCCGAATTGGCCGCAAATGGAGTTCTGGAATTCAGTACTTCCATAATATCAATCTGCTCTACTATCTTCTCCATTACGTTAACATTCAATGCAGAGCCTCTGATTGTCTCAAAAGGATGGGGTATATTCACCAGACCACCCTGAGCCCTGATGCGAGAAATCGTCTCTTCAACCGATATGCCGCTGGGTATCGTCTCGTTAAGAAACATGCCCATAATCTCGCCGTGCGGGGTTAATATTTCCTCAGCTACAATTACGGCAAAGGGGGCTATTTCCCGCAGCTTCAGTGCCCCCTCAACAGTGCCGTGGTCAGCGATAGCAATGCAGTTTATTCCTCGCTCAAGGCAACGACTGATAATCTTCTCCAGAGGCGTGTTGCAGTCCATGGAATACTCAGTGTGAATATGAAGGTCAGCTTTTAACAATTCAGTCTGTCTCAGCCACTCCTTTCCAGATATGTGCCGGTGCGTGTGTCAACTTTAATAACATCTCCCTCGTTGATAAACAGGGGAACCTGTATAGTTAAGCCGGTCTCCAGTTTAGCCGGTTTGGTGCCGGCAGTGGCGGTGTCTCCTTTGAAACCAGGCTCAGTCTGGGTTACCTCAAGCTCAACGGTAATGGGCACCGCGATGCCGACTATTTCATCCTTGTAGCTGGACACCTCCACAGAATTGCCTTCTTTCAGATAGCTGAGAGCGTCATGCAGCTGGCTGGAGGTCAAAGGCATCTGTTCAAAGCTCTCCTGGTCCATGAAATAATAAAGGTTGCCGTCATTATAGAGATACTGCATCTGCCGCGACTCCAGGCGCGCCCGAACCAGTTTTTCATCAGATTGAAACGAACGTTCCACAGTATGACCGGCATTGATATCACGCAGTTTAACCTTGGCCAGGGCTGTCCTCTTCATCTTGACATGCTGGTAGTCAACAACCTGGTAAAGTTTATCTTCCAGCTCAATAATAACCCCTTTTCTTAACTCGGTGGCATTAATCATATCTCACCTTTCTAGCTTTAGATATTGCTTTCGTTTTTCCGTCTTCCATTATTACGGTGTCCTCAATTCTTACCCCACCCCACCCGGGCAGATAAATGCCGGGTTCAACCGTAAACACCATGCCCGAGGTAAGCGGCTCAGTTGAGGCGGGACCAAGGCGGGGTGACTCATGGGGTGCCAGCCCGACGCCATGGCCCAGCGCATGCCCGAAGGCTTCACCATAACCCGCCTGTTCAATAAATGTTCTGGCAGAGCTGTCAGCCTGCTGTCCGGTCATGCCCTCTTTAATTATAGACATTGCGGCTATCTGGGCGTCAAGGACGATATTATAAATCTTCTTAAAAGTACCATCAGGGTTGCCCAGGCAGATGGTGCGGCTCAGGTCGCTGGCATAGCCGTTAAATCTGGCTCCCATATCAATCACTATCGGCTCTCCGGCGTTGATGACGCGGTCTGAAGGCTTGGCATGGGGCAAGGCTGAATTGGGACCAGAAGCTACAATAATATCAAAGGGCACAGCCTGGCTGTCATTTTCGCGCAGGCGTTTCTCTATTTCCCAGGCGGCTTGCTTCTCCGTCATTCCTGCCTGAACGATACCTTCAAAGTATTCGTAGGCGCTGTCGCTTATCTCCACAGCCTTCTTAATAAGCTCAATTTCCTCGGGTGACTTAACTGCCCGCAGGGACTCCACCAGTCCGTTCACGGGAAAAAGTTTGACCCGGACCTTGTTCTTATTCAAGGCGTCTCTCAGCTGATGATGCGTGGTGAAGGTAATGTTTCCGGCTTCAAAGCCAAGTTTTTTTATATCTAAACTACCTGCCAGACCGGGAAACCATTCGTTAATATCGTTTGTAATCCGAAAAATCTCATAATCAGGAGACTGGACTCTGGCCTGCTCTATGTAGCGAAAATCGGTAGCCATTACCGCCTTTTGTCCGGTAATCAGCAGCCAGCCAGACGAACCGTCAAAACCGGAAAGGTAATTCCGGTTCTCCGGCTGAGAAACAAGAAGGGCGTCAATCTTCTTCTCAGCCAGTCCATGGCGCAGCTTTTGAAGTCTATTGCCTAGCTTAAAAACCATAGTTATTAGTCCTATAGCGAACGCAATATATTTTGAGATTTTCCATTTTTTGTCATTCCCGTGAAAGCGGGAATCCAGACATCCCTGGATTCCCAATCAAGTTGGGAATGACACATTGGCAGACGTAATTTATTAATCATTATTTAGTACGCTTGTATTAGATTAAAATTTTAGAGTTCGTTTGAAAGCAGCTGACAATCCCCGATACCAAGGACACCTTTGCTCTCTCTGAATACGAGATAGAGGACACAACTTGCATTTGGGTGGCTGATTATTTAATGGCAGGGGACATCCATTAGCTACTCCCATCTACTCCCTCCTTATTTATCATCATCGTTTTTTCCCCGTGCCATAGGATGGGCTGACAGGTATATCTGGCGTGCCCGGCTCTGCGTTACATGAGTGTAAATCTGGGTGGAAGAAAGGTCGGCATGTCCCAGCAACTCCTGGACTACTTTCAGGTCGGCACCGCCGTCAAGGAGGTGCGTGGCAAAGGTGTGGCGCAGCATATGAGGATGAACCTTTTTGTCTATAGTTCCAGTGTATTTCCCCAGGATTTTTTGTATTCTCCGTGCCGGGAGGCGACCACCATAGCGATTAACGAATAGGGCGTCATTCCTCTTTCCCCCAAGCAGTACGGGCCTTGCCTCGCTTAGATAGACACTCAGAGCCCGGGACGCCGGCGCGCCTATCAGAACCATCCGTTCCTTGGAGCCCTTGCCCCAGACGCGAATCTCGTTGGTACTTAAATTAACCTGTTCCACATTCACATTCACCAGCTCGCTTATCCGCATTCCGGAGGCATAGAGAAGCTCTAGCAGGGCACGGTCGCGCTGACCCTGCGGCTGGGACAGGTCAGGTGACTCCACCAGGCGCTTAGCCTCTTCTACGGTTAGAAAGGAAGGCAGGCGCCTGTCCAGCCTGGGCGAAGCGGTGGTAGCTACCGGGCTTGATGTAATCATTTCTTCTCGCAGCAGATAACGGTAGAAGGAACGAATTGACGATAGTTTGCGGGCAATGCTTGACTTGGCAAAGCCCCGTTCCATCAGGTGCGACAGATAGCCGCGCAGAGTCTGCTTGTTTACCTCCTTCAGTGACTTAATCCCCTTGCTCCCGACAAAGTCAAAGAAGTCCAG
>CAYWAU010000197.1:0-3323 GCA_964456395.1 uncultured Dehalococcoidaceae bacterium | reverse complement strand
CGAGGTCATGCGCGACGGCGCCGACAACTGCATCACCGTCTGCAACATGGAGAACATCGACCCCATGGGCGTGCACACCGGCGACAGCATTGTCGTGGCTCCCAGCCAGACCCTCACCAACAAAGAGTACCAGATGCTGAGGACAGCCAGCCTCAATATCATCCGCGCCCTCGGGGTGGAGGGGGGCTGCAACGTGCAGTTCGCCCTTGACCCGCAGAGCAATCAATACTACGTCATTGAGGTCAACCCCAGGGTCAGCCGCAGTTCCGCCCTCGCCAGCAAGGCTACCGGCTATCCCATCGCCCGCGTCGCCGCCAAGATTGCCGTGGGCAAACGGCTTGACGAAATCCCCAACGCCGTAACCGGCAAGACGATGGCTTCCTTTGAGCCGGCGCTGGACTACATAGTCGTCAAGATTCCGCGCTGGCCCTTTGACAAGTTCGCCTCGGGCGACCGTATTATCGGCACCCAGATGAAGGCTACCGGCGAGGTCATGGCTATTGACCGCACCTTT
Source organism: uncultured Dehalococcoidaceae bacterium (assembly GCA_964456395.1). Taxonomy (GTDB): domain Bacteria; phylum Chloroflexota; class Dehalococcoidia; order Dehalococcoidales; family RBG-16-60-22; genus CAYWAU01. The sequence goes on along the minus strand of CAYWAU010000197.1, from coordinate 2,809 downwards.
GAGGCAGCCCTGCAGAAGGCGGTGCGCTCCCTGGAATTCGGCAAAAGGTCGCTGCTCTGGGAAGACCCCGATTGGGAGCGCGGCACAAGTCCGGACAACTACCCTCTGGAGCCCAACGACCTCAGGCTGTGGGCGATAATGGCGGCGCTCAGACGGGAAATAACCCCCGAAGAGATAGCCAGCCACACCAGAATTGACCTGTGGTTCCTTGATAAACTCCAGAATATTGTAAACATGGAAAAGACTCTCCTGTCGGAGACGCTGACTCCGGAGCTGCTGTGGCGGGCTAAGCGGCTTGGCTTCTCCGACGGGCAGGTTGGCACCCTGGCGGACAGGCTCCCCGAGCAGGTAAGGCAGCTGCGCTATACCTGGCATATCCGCCCCGTCTACAAGATGGTGGATACCTGCGCCGCCGAGTTTGACGCCGCCACCCCCTATTTCTACAGCACTTACGAGCCGGAAAACGAGGCTGAGCCGATTAAAGAAGCCAAGGCAGTGGTCATCGGCAGCGGGCCCATCCGCATCGGACAGGGCATTGAGTTTGACTACTGCAGCGTGCACTCAGCCTGGGCTTTACAGGAAGCCGGCTATAAGAGCATCATGGTCAACTCCAACCCGGAAACCGTCTCCACCGACTTTGACACCAGCGACCGTCTCTACTTTGAAGCCCTGGACGAGGAAAGCCTGCGCGATATTCTGGAAAACGAGAGATATCATGCCGAGCACTCGGGCTACATCAATCCCCCGTCCTCCATAGTTCAATTCGGCGGCCAGACAGCGGTAAACCTGGCTGACCCCCTCTCGCGGAGCGGCATGCCCCTGCTCGGCTCCAGCGCTGAGGCTATTGACCTCGCCGAGGACAGGCGCCGCTTTGAGGTCTTCCTCGACGAACTGGCCATACCCCAGCCGGCGGGGGCGGGGGTAACCTCAATTGATGAAGGGCTTAACGTGGCCCAGCTCATCGGCTACCCGGTGCTGGTCCGCCCCAGCTATGTCCTCGGCGGCAGAGCCATGGAAATAGTCTATGATGCCACCGAGCTTGCCCGCTACATGAACCTGGCCATGGAACTGGATACCGGCCACCCTGTCCTCATTGATAAATACCTGCAGGGCAAAGAGGTGGAGGTTGATGCCATCGGTGACGGCGAAACGGTGCTCATCCCCGGGATAATGGAGCATATTGAGCGTGCCGGGGTGCACAGCGGCGACTCCATGGCGGTGTATCCCGGCGTGAACCTGACCGAGCCGGAGATAGCAACCATCGCTGACTATACCATCCGAATCGGGCTGGCACTCAAGATAAAAGGCTTGATGAACATACAGTTCGTCATCATGCCCGGTGATGGCACTCAGGCATCATCAGTCTACGTGCTGGAGGTCAACCCCCGCGCCAGCCGCACCGTCCCCTTTATCTCCAAGGTCACCGGCGTGCCCATGATAAACGTTGCCACCAAGGTCATGCTGGGCGTAAGTCTCAGGGAGCAGGGTTACGAAAGCGGACTCTGGCCGGTAAGTTGGCTGGTAGCCATTAAAGCTCCGGTCTTTTCCATGTCCAAGCTGGTCGGGGTTGATACGTACCTTGGTCCGGAGATGAAGTCCACCGGCGAAGTAATGGGCATTGACTATACTCTGGACGCTGCCCTGGCCAAGGCTCTCCTGGCGGCCGGGCTGGCGCTAACCCCACAGGGCAGGATACTCTTCAGCATCGCCGACCGGGACAAGCCGGAAGCGCTACCCATAATAGAAAAGCTGGCGGCAACAGGTAACAAACTCTATGCCACCGAAGGCACCGCCGCCATGATTGAGTCGGTCGGGCTGCCGGTAAAAAAGATAACCAAGAAACTCAGCGAGGGGCACCCCAACATTATTGACATTATCAATGACGGCACCATAAACGGTGTGGTCAATACTATTACCGGAGGACATATCCCGTTGAGGGACGGCTTCCACATTCGCCGGGCGGCGGCAGAGAAGCGCATCCCCTGTTTTACCTCGCTGGATACCCTCCGAGTCGCTGCGGAAGCAATTGCCAACGGCGGTCAGATTTATACCGCCCAGCCCCTCCCCGACTACAGGACAAAGGAGCCGATATGAAGCAGACGCTCGCTCCCATCATCTCCAATATTGAGGTTATGCCGGGGACTCACCTTGTCCGGCTGGAATCCCCCGCAATAGCTGCCGATGCCAGGCCGGGACAATTCGTCATGGTGCGCTGTGGTCAAGATACCCTGCTGCGCCGACCCCTGAGCGTTCATCAGGTAGACGGGGATAATATTGCCCTGCTGTTCACCATAGTGGGCAAGGGGACGCGCTGGCTTTCCCAACGGAAGGAAGGAGATTCCATGGATATCTTCGGGCCGCTGGGCAACGGTTTTCGTATAGACCCTGCCACGAAAAACCTGCTGCTGGTGGCGGGCGGTATCGGCATCGCCCCACTGCGCTTCCTGGCCGATATAGCCATCAGAAACGGGAAGAAGGTGACACTCCTGATGGGCGCCAGCTCAGGCGCGTATCTGCTGCCGATATCAACCCCACAGAGATTGTTCAACGAAGGTGTGCTGCCTTTTGATATTCATGTTATAAATGCCACCGAAGACGGGTCTGAGGGCTTTAAGGGTGCGGTTACCGACCTGATATCCGCCTACATTAATCACGGCGACCAGATATTCGCCTGCGGTCCGGTAGACATGTACCGGACTATGGCGCAGATGCTGGAGTTAAAAGACAAGCCCGTACAAATTTCCCTGGAGATAATGATGGGGTGCGGGGTGGGGGTCTGCTACGGCTGCACCATCAAAACCAAAAACGG
>CAYWAU010000196.1:0-3336 GCA_964456395.1 uncultured Dehalococcoidaceae bacterium | reverse complement strand
ACCGGCGACCACCTGAACCCCATTCAGGTGCGCTACCAGGCTGCGCTACGCCCCGAAGTGACAAAGACTCTTTAAAAATACTAGCACAATCCACGTATAAGAGCAATAAGACGACTGGTCACCGCTCCTGTCTTACTTGAACAGATAGACGTTCTCTCTTACCTCGGTCAGGTCGGGATTACGGCATTCCTCCTCAGTATAAACGACGGAGATGCCTCCTGCCCTCAAAAAAGCGGTGTCCCTGCACCCTCCTTCCAGAAAGCTGCGGGCAGCATTATCGCTGGGCTTAGGGAAGTTATGTATCCGGCTATATACCTTTTTCCCGGTTACAGCCGTGAACGCGGTAGCTTTCCACGGGTCAAGGATTACCCTGTCATATTCCTTACCCAGGTTCTCCTTAATCCAGACAAATGCCTGGTAATCTTCCTCGGTAATCATGTGGTAATAAGAGGTTTCCTGCCGGTCCGGGATGCTTATGAAAAGGGTTATGCCGACCAGAACCAGACAGAAGAACCAGCCTAAATAACGCGTCATGGCAGAGCCACCCACTTTAGAAGTAAGCGCCTCCGGAAGGCGCAGGTCTTTCACTACCATCAAGCCGGCGCCAGCCAAAATGCCTACCATCAGCATCATAAACATAAGACCGCGCTCATACATTATGGCGAGTCCGTAGTGTGCAGCAACATATCAAATATCCAGGGAAAGGGAGCCAGGAAAGGCACCGCCATGGCAAGCGCCACGCCAAGGCTATGCTTGAATTTAACTCTAAGATTGAGTAGTATGTAGGGAACGAGAATAATACCCTGAAATATAGCCGACCGTATATAGATTGCTGGCAAAACGGGTATTAAGGAGCTTAGGACATGGATTTTAGTCAGTTACTTGAGTCTATTATACCATTTGCTGAGCGTCTGCCTGTCATCAGGGCAATCCTGGGGTTTATACTTGTATTCTTTCTGCCCGGCTTTGCCTGGACACTCCTTTTCTTCAGTCGGGTAAATATCATCGAAAGGATTGCCCTTTCCTTTGGACTGTCCATTGCTGCGGTCACACTCAGCATTATTGTTCTGCACGTGCTGCTCGGGATGAGGATAACCGGGGCCAACTCCCTCCTGACCATTATTGTGATTATTATTATAGCCTTAGTGCTCTACTTACTCAAGAGACTCAAAATCCGCCAATCTAATGACTCCAACGGAGAGTAAAATTGCACGATGCCATAGTTGTTGGCGGCGGCCCAATAGGAAGTTACACAGCTTATAAGCTGGCTGAGAAGGGGCACAAGGTAATGGTACTGGAGCGGAAGCGGCGGGTGGGAGAGTCGGTCTGCTGCACCGGCATTATTGGTCAGGAATGCGTCAACGCCTTTAACATTGCAGATAAAGTAATTCTCAGGCAGGTAAACAGTGCCAGCCTCTTCTCGCCTTCAGGAAACCGGCTCGGCCTGTGGCGAGAAGAACCCCAGGCATGTATTCTAGACCGGACGGCTTTTGACATGAATATGGCGGAGCGGGCTCAGGGGGCCGGAGCCGACTACGTATTACACTGTCTGGTGAAAGACATAGCCATAGAAAGGGACAGGGTTAGTGTCAAGGTATCCTATCAGGGAAAAGAGTTAGAATTCCAGTCAAGAGCCGCGGTCATCGCCAGCGGCTTCGGCTCAAGACTATGTGAGCGGCTGGGTCTCGGTAGGTTTGGTGACTTCACCATCGGCGCCCAGGCCGAGGTAGAAACACCCGGAGTGCATGAGGTCGAAGTTTACTTCAGTCGGGATATGGCCCCTGGTTTTTTCGCCTGGCTGGTGCCAACCACGCCGCCAATGGCCCGCGTCGGATTAATGTCACGCACAGAGCCGGGGCTTTACCTGAGGAAGTGGTTATCACACCTGGCAGCTCAGGGTAAAATAGCTTCAGCCGAGGCGGAACTGAGCTACGGGGGAATCCCCCTTAAACCGCGACCCCGAACCTGCGGCGAGCGACTGCTGGTGGTAGGTGATGCCGCCGGACAGGTGAAGCCGACCAGCGGCGGTGGCATTTACTACGGTCTGCTTGGCGCCGACATAGCCGCCAGGACCCTGCATCAGGCACTGGGCGACGGTGACCTGTCAGCGAAAAGGCTGGCACGATATGAGCGGGGGTGGCGAAAGAAGCTGGGACGAGAACTCAAGATAGGCTACTGGGCCAGAAAACTATCTGAGCGCCTGAGCGACCGGCAGATTGACCGGATATTTGAGATTGTCAAAGCCAACGGAATTGACCAGGCTTTGCTAAAAGCCGAAGACCTCTCCTTCGACTGGCACAGTAAGACGATATTAAGGCTGTTAAGATATCAGATGGTATCCAAAGCCATAGATATTATAAAACTTCCCTTCAAAACTGACTAAATTGACCGATAATGCCATTAATGTTTAGAATTAAATAGCAAGTTTAGGGAGACAGAGATAGATGACAAACAGTGATAACCAGAGTCCCGGCCTGGGTGAGGCAGCTGTCCAGTTTCTGGCTAAATTATCACCCCAGGAAAGGGAAGCCAGCCAGCCAGAGGTGTACAAATTCGTTCGCTGGTATGGCTGGGAGAGACCCTTTGTCAGACTGACGGCACCCGAGGTAGCCAGCTACGCCGAACAGCTATCATTATCAGACACTGACTATACTAAAAAGCTTGAGCTAATACGGTCGTTCCTGGCTTATGCCAAGAAGGAGGGATGGAGCCGGACCAATCTGGCTACCCATCTAAAAACCAAAAAGACGAAAGTCGGACCACAGGTTGCCACCCGGCGCAACCTTCCGGAGTCAGCCTCCCTGACCCGTCAGAAGTATGATGAACTGCACGCTGCACTCACTGACCTCAAGAAAAGGAGCCATGAACTCATTGACGAAATAAAGCGGGCGGCCGCCGATAAGGACTTCCGTGAAAATGCGCCGCTGGCCGCCGCCAGAGAAGAACGCGGGCACGTGGAGGGGCGTATTAAAGAACTGGAGGAAACACTGAAGGCAGCAACCATCATTGATGGTAAAAGAGAGCCTGCCCTCAAGACAGGTGTTGGTGACCGCATTGTCCTGAGTGACCTGGCTACCGGTGAAGAACTGCGCTACATGATAGTCGACCCAAGGGAGGTAGACCCGTCCAAGGGCAAAATTTCCATAGCCTCACCCCTGGGCAAGGCACTCATCGGCCGGAGCGACGGACAGGTAGTCGAGATAACAGCACCAGCTGGCAAGCTGCGCTACCAGATTATACAGGTCGAGCGCTAATCAATATATGTTATAATAATCTTACTGGCGTGGGGATATAGCTCAATAGGGAGAGCGCTGCGTTCGCATCGCAGAGGTCGGG
>CAYWAU010000195.1:0-3359 GCA_964456395.1 uncultured Dehalococcoidaceae bacterium | reverse complement strand
GAATACTCAGGATTAGACCGCTGCACCTTGATTCCAAGTATACCAGGGAGCAAATTGCCCCCTGGAAGATTGAGAGGAACGGAAAGACTTTTCAACCACTGCTGAAAACCTTGCCGGCTCCTTTCCAGTTAGCCTACAAAAATCGAGTCTACTCTCCCAACCGGATTAAGTATCCGTTAAAGAGGGTTGACTGGGACCCCAACGGTGAGAGGAACCCGCAGAACCGGGGGAAAAGCAAGTACCGGAGAATCTCCTGGGACGAGGCTACGGACATAATAGCCAGTGAGATAAAGAGGATACACAAAGAATATGGGCCTTATGCCATACTTTTGCAGGGGGACGGGCACGGGGAGACAAAAACTATTCATGGGCCTCATGGCTGTAGTATGTTGCTTCTTGAGAAGATGGGAGGTTACACCTTACAGGTCAGGAATGCGGATAGCTGGGAAGGCTGGTATTATGGGGCAAGGCATGTGTGGGGGAATGGGGATGTAGGTCTGATGGCGCCTCTGCATAATTGCTTCAAGGATATTTGCGAGAATAGCGAAATGCTTCTGTTCTGGGGGTGCGACCCGGAGACCACGCCCTGGGGCTTTAGTGACCAGTATCCCAGCCGGGTTTGTTACTGGTGGTCGGAGGTCGGCATAAAACAGGTATATGTCTGTCCCGACCTGAACTATGGAGCCGCTGTCCATGCCGATAAATGGATTCCGGTACTGCCCAACACCGATGCGGCGCTGCAGCTGGCCATAGCTTATATCTGGATGACCGAAGGGACATATGATAAGGAATATGTGGCTACCCACACCGTTGGCTACGAAAAGTTCCAAGATTACGTTCTGGGCAGGGAAGACGGGGTGCCCAAGACTCCCGACTGGGCTTCGTCCAGGTGCGGCGTTCCGGAATGGACGATTAAAGCCTTGGCCAGGGAATGGGCTAAAAAGGTAACGTCAACAGTGCATTATTACGGAGGTCCCTATATCAGGGGCCCGTACTCGCATGAGCCCGCCAGGATGGAAGTTTTATTGCTGGGGATGCAGGGACTCGGGAAGCCGGGGGTGCACCAGTACCACCGCTTTGACGGTCTGCCGGCAAACGCGGCGAGGACTTATTGGGGAACCCTTTTCAAGGCATGGCGGGGGAACAGGTTATGGACTCACCCCAAACAGCTTCTTCCCAAGACCCTCATCCAGGAAGCCATTCTTAATCCACCGATTACTTTCTGGGGCTCATCGGCAATTATGGCGAGCGTTGAAGACCAGTTCGTGAAATACACATACCCCATACCTGAAGAAGAAGGCGGCACGGAAATACATATGGCATGGACCGATACACCCTGCCGGCTTACGTGCTGGAATGAGGGCAACAAGACGGTAGAAGCCTTTAGAAGCCCGAAGATGGAATGCGTTGTCGCTCAGCACCCGTGGCTTGAGAACGATTGTCTGCTTGCCGATATAATCCTTCCCGCCAATACCAAATTCGAGGAGGAGGATATAGCATCGAGCGGCTTTTCGGTACCGCTTGATTGCGTTATGGTCGAGCACCAGTGCATCGAGCCGGTAGGTGAGTCCTTGAGCGACTACGAGATAGTTGGCGAGGTAGCCAAAAAGCTCGGCAAGTACGAGGAGTACACGGAAGGTAAGAGTATTCAGGAATGGATAAAATTCGCTTATGATAATGCCAAAATTGAGCATATGGTTAGCTGGGAGGAAATTAACGAAAAGGGGTACTACGTCATCCCAAGCGCGCCAGATTGGGAGAAAATTCCGCCTGGTTTGCGGAAGTTCTATGAGGACCCCGCGGCTAATCCCGTACCTACGCCGACAGGCAAGCTGGAGTTCTATTCCGAGAGATTAGCCCAAAACTTCCCCGATGATAAGGAGAGACCGCCGATACCAAAATGGATTGAAAAGGGTGTATCACACGACGAGAGGCTCTCCAGCGAAAGAACCAAAAAGTACCCTCTGCTCATGATGTCCAACCATGGGAGGTGGAGAGTGCACGCCCAGGGCGATGACATAAAATGGACAAGAGAAATTCTTACCTGCAAGGTCAAAGGTTGGGACGGCTACATGTATGAACCCATATGGATAAACCCGCTAGATGCGGAAAAGAGGGGCATTAAGACTGGCGACATTATTAAAGTATTTAATGAGAGGGGAATCGTCCTGACTGGCGCAATCGTCTGGGAGAGGATAAGGCCCGGAGTAGTTTACGTTGACCACGGGGCGCGGGTTGATTCAATAATCCCGGGAAAGCTTGATAGAGGAGGCGCCATTAACCTGATAAGCCCGTATAACACGGTCTCTAAAAATTGCCCCGGCATGGCTGAAAGCGGCTACCTGGTTGAGGTGGAAAAGGTCCGCATGGCACAGATGGAAGAATGGAGACAGCAGTACCCTGAGGTATTCGAAAGAGAGTATGACCCGGCTTCCGGGCTGCGCTTCAATGCCTGGGTTGAAGAACATGTAGGATGAGGGTGTCTCCTTTCAGCTTCCAACCCCACGCGAAGTTTTACACGCCAGAGCAGATTATCAACAAGGTACTTGAGGCAGAAATACTGCTCAACCAGGGTAATACCCTGCCTGTAGTCTGGAAGAAAATTGGGGTTAGCGACTGCACCTAGTTTCTGGTCGGGTAGTGCATCAAAGCAACAAAAACTATGGTGGGCCATTCTGGGTTCGAACCAGAGACCTCAGTCTTATCAGGACTGCGCTCTAACCAGCTGAGCTAATGGCCCCGCGATTTATATTTTAGTTGAAGATTGTCCAATAATCAAGAGCCAGCTTTTTCGTTAACTAAGAATCCTGGGACTTCATTTAAATCTTAGCTGGATTATGCATATCTAGCCAGGACTCTCTCCATGCGTAAGCCAGCGCCCGGGTGATACGGTCTCCTGAACGCTTCGGGATATTTCTTCCTCAAATCGTCTAAATTCGCCCTCTCAACTTCAACCAGGAAGCCGCTTACAACCATTCCCGTGGCGTTTTTGGAGGTTATGTTGTGTGGCGTTATGGTGTTAATGGCACCGCCTCTATCAAGCTCGCCGGGAAGTATCGGGTCATACCTCGCTCCGTGGTCCATGTATACCGCCCCGGGCATTATTCTCTCAGTAATGTAGGCGCCGCCGAGAACGGCTCCCCTCTCGTTATAGACTCTGACAACATCGCCGCTTTCGATACCACGTATCCCGGCATCTGCCGGATTAATCCAGAGCGGCTCGTAGTTGTACCCGTCCGGCCCCATGACCTTACATGTCGGGATTTCCCTTGTCCACGTTAAGTCGTCGTGATTGGCGTGTACTCGCCACCTGCCGTGGTTGGACATGATAAGCAGAGGATACTTCTTGGCTCTGGCAC
>CAYWAU010000194.1:0-3359 GCA_964456395.1 uncultured Dehalococcoidaceae bacterium | reverse complement strand
TGCCCAAAACTTGTGCCAATTATACATGGGAGTGTGGGCTTCGGCTGGTAAATTACTCTGAATATGCCTCATTATGCCTTATTTTACCACAATCATTGAACTAATTTTTCAAGGGGGTGAGGTAAACAAAATTCGCTATTTACCAATGGTAGCCCCGATGCCAATGCCAAGCGGCAGGGCGACATCCCTCAGGACATTCCCTATCGCCTCCCTCAGCCCCTTCCTCTGCTCCTTGGTAATCTTATACCTCGTCTTGACCAGCCCCGCCAGGGTATTGGTTGCCTGCATAATCAGCTTGATATTCTCCGGGTCCTTCTCCAGAACAGACTTAATCTTAACCCTCAGCAATGCAATCTCATCATCAATGCCGTTAACGCCGGAAGCCAGCTCAAAATCAAACTGCTCTGCCTCATCAAGAACCTTCGAGTAAAAGCCGTGCTTCCTAGCGTTCTGATTGCCCTTTGGAGCGCCTCTTTTCCGCTTTACTTCTCTCGACATATGGTTTCTCTCCGTCATTCAGGCGCCTGGCAGTAGCCAGCACAATGGTATGGGCTGCCAGGTCCCATCTCTGCTTCTCCGCGGCTAATCTCAGTAGCCTCATAGACACTCTCCTTAACATAACTGGAAAAACAATCCCCAACCTGACCAGCTTTGAATTGTTCCCCAACAAGATAATAGCACATACGTTCTATTTCATCTACTGGTTTTTGTCGCAATTTTATAACCAGATTGATATTATGCGCCCCCCGTTATAGAATAGGCACTGAGGGAAAAATGACCGTCACCAATCAACTCTATCAGCTACAAGAGATTGACCTGGAGATTGAGTCCACAGAACAGACCTTAAATCAGAAGGTCAGTCAGTTGGGAGACAGGCAGGTACTGGACGGCGCTCAAAGTAAACTAGCCTCCGAGCAACAGCAATTGGACGAACTGAGACACCAGCAGCACGACGCCGAGTGGGAAGTGGACGACCTGCTGAGCAAAATTGCCGCCGCTGAAGAACAACTCTATGGCGGTAAGATAACCAATCCCAAGGAGCTGTCCAGCCTCCAGCACGAGGTCAATACCATGAAAGCCAAGAGTGACCAGCTGGAGAACCGGGCTTTAGAGGTAATTGACCAGGTTGAGGCGGCGGAAAAAAGCCTGGCGGCGGCAACCAGTGAGCTCCATAATCTGGAGGGCGAGTGGCACCGCCAGCAACAGCAACTATCCGACGAAATAGCACAGCTAAAAAGCAGGCTGGCCGACCTACAGCAAAAGCGTCAGCAATTATCAGAGGAAATAGAGCCTCAGGCAGTTAAGCTGTATGAAAAAATCAGGCAACAAAAGAAACAACCAGTTGCCAAGGTAGAGCAGGGTATCTGCCGTGTGTGCCGAATATCACTATCTGCCAGCGAGCTTCAGCGTGCCAGAAGCGGTCAGCCGGTACAATGCGGCAGTTGTGGTCGTATCCTGTTTCTGCCCTGAAGGACAGATTGAGCGTAAATAAAGTAATAATATGTGCTGACGGCGCCGCCCGGGGCAACCCCGGACCAGCCGCCATAGGCGCCACTCTCAAAGATGAGAAGGGCAACCTCATTGCCCGCATTTCCCGCCGTATTGGCATAACCACCAACAACCAGGCGGAATATCAGGCTATTATCGCTGCCCTGGAGAAAGCCATCAGCCTCGGTGCTAGGTGCATTGAGATGAAGACAGATTCAGAGCTGGTGGTGAAACAAATCAATGGCCGGTATAAAGTCAAGAAGGCGGTGCTCAGGTCGCTCTATCAAAAAGTGATACAGCTCATCGGCTCACTGGAAGGTTTCAAGATAGCTCATATTCCCCGTGAGCAAAACACCGAGGCTGATAACCTGGCGAATAAGGCCCTGATGTAATATCTCCAATATTACACGTTGCCACTTCGATATTTCTTTTCTTACTCTTTCAGCTAAACCGGACGCAATGTACCGGCAAACACCTGCCAGGCTAATGCCGACTTGGCAATGAGACTCAGCAGTACATACATCCGCTCACCATGGAGATAATCCCGCCATGGTCCGACTTTATTGTATTGTAGTGCCATGTTGAGTGCGAAGCAGAAGAAGAAGACGGCCAGCGTTGGCAGGATAACGTAGACAAAAGTGGGTACCGCATCTTCGGCAGTCAGGAGCGACCCGAAGAAATAAATGGCAATGGCAATCCACGGTGCGACACCCGCGATACAGCCTACCGTGAAAGAGATCCAGTTTGTCTTCTCGGTACTCTGGTTATGGACCTCCATTATCAATCCGCACAGATTCATCACTCCCGTTAGAACGAAAGCCATGATAAGTGCGGCAAGGTCATAGAGACCGCACAGCATACCGATGAGCACAATCATCCAGGAAGCGCTGAAGGCATACTCATACCATCGGGCATAATTAATGCCCTTCTTCAAATTGGTCACGTACCATCCGAAAACGCCGGGCGACGCAACTGTGAAGTGCGCGATTGCCGACATGAGCAGAAATATGGCCACCATCGGCCCCAGGGGCAGGCTAACAGTCGTTTCCGTGACAGGCCACAGTTTGCCCATTTCAGGCATGTACCTCACGAATGATGTAGTAATTGGGAGTGTGAAATCATTACTGAGTATAAAGACAGCGACTGCCTGTGCCAAGTGGAGAAAGCCCATTAACACATTGTAGAGACGCAGTCTGACAAATTGACGCTCGTAGCTCATATACCCTCCTTTGTCTCTCACCCCTCCACGAGGGGTTTATTTAGCAGTTTCTCAACAGCCAGGCTCACCGGGATGCCCACAGCAAGACCGCCGTTTTACAATTTTAATAGCATTGTTGCGAAAGACGAGGTAGAGCTTCTTGTGGAGAGGCATCGGGACTGACATATTAATGAAAAATGCTCTCAGACTCGGCATATTCCACCCTAATAATATTTAATCATTGTGCAGTAATTATAACAATTTTTTTAAAAAATGCAAGTGGTACAGGGGAAATATTTAGCCCTCCCCTACCCCGAATGGACAAACTAATTTCACTTTAAGCTGTTGACTAACCGCTAATGCCATACTACACTATAAACGGGTCAAGTAAACCGGGTGACCGCCCTGAAATTTTTCGGGGAGGAAAGTCCGAGCTCCACCGGGCAGGATGCTGGGTAACACCCAGGAGGGGTGACCCTACGGAAAGTGCCACAGAAACATACCGCCCTTCACTCTGTGAAGGGTAAGGGTGAAATGGTGAGGTAAGAGCTCACCAGCGGCTGGGTGACCGGTCGGCTGGGCAAACCCCATCCGGAGCAAGACCGAATAGAGGGACACAGGGACGCCCGGCCCGTTCCCCGGGTTGGTCGCTTGACCCTTCCGGTAACGGAAG
>CAYWAU010000193.1:0-3467 GCA_964456395.1 uncultured Dehalococcoidaceae bacterium | reverse complement strand
CATTCAGCCCACCATGTACCGGGGACGCCTCTGGACAATGCGCCAGTATGCCGGCTTTGCCTCAGACGAGGAAACAAATCGCCGCTACCGATACCTTCTGGAGCAGGGTCAGACCGGACTGAGTATTGCCTTTGACCTGCCTACCCAGATTGGTTATGATTCCGACCATTCTCTGGCCCGTGGTGAGGTGGGCAAGGTGGGTGTGCCCATTGATACTCTCCGTGACATGGAGGTTCTCTTCCAGGGCATCCCGCTGGACAGAGTGAGTACTTCCATGACCATAAATGCCACTGCCCCGGTACTGCTGGCGATGTATATTGCCCTTGCCCGACGGCAAGGGGTAGAGCCGTCCAGTCTTGACGGGACCGTCCAGAATGACATCCTGAAAGAGTATATCGCCCGGGGCACCTATATTTTCCCTCCCGGTCCCTCTTTGAGGTTGGCTACCGATATTTTTGAATACTGCGGTCAGTATCTTCCCCGCTGGAACACCATCAGTATCAGCGGTTACCATATCCGCGAAGCCGGCTCCACGGCTGTCCAGGAAATCGCCTTTACCCTGGCCAACGGCATTGCCTATGTCCAGGCAGCCATAGACCGGGGACTGAATGTTGACGACTTTGCCGGTCGGCTGTCCTTCTTCTTTGACGCTCATAACAATCTTTTTGAGGAAGTGGCTAAATTCAGGGCGGCGAGGATACTCTGGGCTAAGATAATGAAGGAGAGGTTTGGCGCCAGACAGCCCCGGAGCTGTATGCTCCGCTTCCATACTCAGACGGCTGGCTGTACTCTGACGGCACAGCAGCCCTTCAATAATGTGGTCAGGGTGGCTGTTCAGGCACTGGCGGCCATACTGGGCGGTACTCAGTCTCTGCACACTAACTCCTACGATGAGGCTTATGCCACCCCCGGCGAAGATGCCGTAACCACGGCACTGCGTACCCAGCAGATTCTGGCTTATGAGAGCGGTGTTGCCGATTCCGTAGACCCGCTGGGCGGTTCGTGGATGGTGGAGTGTCTGACCAGAAATCTGGAGGAAGAAGCCAGGCGGTATATTGACAGGATTGATGCCATGGGTGGGGCTCTGGTGGCTATAGAGAAGGGATTCCCGCAGAGCGAAATCCAGGAAAGCTCGTATCGTTACCAGAGGGAGGTAGAAGAGGAAAGCCGGCTGATAGTGGGCGTTAACCAGTTTATTTCACCTTATCCTGAAATAAAAGGGCTTGTCCGGGTCAACCCTGAGGAGGCGGAAAAGCAGGTAGGAAGACTCAACGAAATAAAGAGGGAGCGCAACTCCGGTGATGTGGCATCAGCTCTGGAAAACCTGAAAAGGGTTGCCCGAAGTCGCCAAAATACCATGCCCGCTTTTATTCGCTGTGTTGAAGCCTATGCCACGGTTGGGGAGATTTGTGATACCCTGCGAGAGGTATTCGGTGTCCAGAGAGAGTCCCTCATTTTTTAAGACCATTTTTGGAGGATTCACGCAGATGGGGAGAGACAATGATAAAAAGACTGCACCACGTTGGCATTGTCGTCAGGAACCTGGATGATACCATGGACCTCTACAGTAAAATGCTGGGGTTAGAGCCGGAGTCTCGGCATGAGATAGCCGAGGCGAAGTTGAGGATAGCCAATTACAGGATTGGTGAAGGGTCACAGGTGGAATTTCTTGAGGCTGCTCCCGGTAGCCCTCTGGCACAGTTCCTGGAGAGTAACGGGGAGGGACTCCATCATATTGCTTTCGAGGTCGACGATATTGACGCCGAGCTCAGGGCTTTAGCGGGGATGGGTATAGGCCTCGTTGACAAGGAGGCAAGGCCGGGCCCGGAGGGTAAAATCGCCTTCGTCGGCCCGCAGGCAACCCACGGTGTGCTCATTGAGCTTGTCCAGTGCGCCACCTGACAGGGGCGGATAGATGCCCGTTTCATAAGTTTGTTTCAAGAGGTATCACATAAAGAAGGAGGAACGATGATTAGGGCGTTAAACCATGTGGGGATTGCGGTAAATAACCTTGATGAAAGCATAGCCCTGTACGAACGCATGCTGGGGGTAAAGCCTCTCTCCACCGATGAGGTTCCCCACCTGAAAATGAAAGTGGCTCTCTTTGAAGTGGGTGGTGTCCACTTTGAATTGATTCAGCCGACGGCGCCGGAAGGTGACGTGGGCCGTTTTATAGAAAGTCACGGGCAGGGTGTTCATCATCTCTGCTTTGAGGTTGACGATATTGATGCTGATTTGGCAGCCATGGCGGAGAAAGGAATTGAACTGATTGATAAGAAGGGGAAAGAGGGACTGCTGGGTAGGATAGGTTTCTTACATCCCAAGTCAACTAGTGATTTACTCATTGAGCTTGTCGAGCCTAGATAAAGGAGCTACTGGTGAGTCAGCATAGGATACGGGTGCTGGTGGCCAAGCCGGGACTTGATGGCCATGACCGCGGCGCCAAAGTTGTGGCTCGTGCCCTGCGCGATGCCGGCATGGAGGTAATTTATACGGGCATACGCCAGACCCCGGAGATGATTGTGGAGGTCGCCCTTCAGGAAGACGTTGATGTCATTGGCCTGAGCAGCCTCTCCGGAGCCCATATGGAGCTCTTCTCGGAGGTTATGGGGGGACTAAAGCAGAAGGGGATTGGGGATGTCCTGGTTGTTGGCGGCGGCATCATACCTGAAGACGATATATCTGCTCTGCAACAAATGGGCATAAAAGCCGTCTTTGGACCGGGTACTCATACATCTGAAATCGTTGAATCCATTCAGAAGCTCGTGGCGGAAACGAAATAAGTCGCTTCCCCCCAAATTGGATTCTGTTGGCATTGGTTGATGTCTTTGCCTTACCCCCACCCCCATTTTTCTATGATATCTTTTCCCACCCTGCCACCCAGTATCATCTACGGCTTATCTCGTGGCGGATATCACCTCCACCTCGAAAGTAGGGAGTCTAAGAGGGGTGCAAGCCTCTCTCTTATCTTCCCCCTCTCCTTTGGCCGAGAGGGGGACACAGGGGGTGAGGTAGAAAAATAACCTCTATAATCTAGTTTGACAAACCTGAGTCCATCACATAAATTAGATATGTTGGAATACGAGCATTTAAGGAGGATAGTTGATTATGGAATGGGGAATGGCCAACCGTCTGGCCCAGTTAATTCCATCTGACGGACATTGTCTCTTTTTGCCCGTTGACCATGGCTATTTTCAGGGTCCAACCAGGAAACTGGAAGAGCCGCGCAAGACCATTGAGCCGCTTCTGCCCTACGCTGATGCCATCTTCATCACCAGGGGGGTAGTGCGCTCGTCGGTAGACCCTGACAACACCAAACCGATTATCCTCAGGGTATCCGGTGGCACCAGCATGGTCGGAGCCGACCTAGCTAATGAAGGTATCACCACCGACATTGACGAGGTTATCCGGCTGAATGCGTCGGCGATGGGTCTTTCTATCTTTGTCGGCACCGACTACGAGAAAGA
>CAYWAU010000192.1:0-3479 GCA_964456395.1 uncultured Dehalococcoidaceae bacterium | reverse complement strand
CTGGAGATTGTGCTGACCTCGCGGGAGATGGGCAAGGGGAACAAGGTGCCCCTGGCGGGCATTCCCTACCATGCTTTGGACAACTACCTGGCACGCCTGATTAATCGCGGTTACAAGGTGGCTATCTGCGAGCAGGTGACCAAACCGGGCGAGACCAGGGGGCTGGTGGAGCGCGAGGTAGTGCGCCTGGTGACGCCGGGCACGGTGGTGGAACCGGGCCTGCTGGACAGCAAGACCAACAACTACCTGACCAGCGTGGTTCTGGGAGAAGGGGAGGTGGGGCTGGCTTACGTTGACATAACCACCAGCGAGTTTTATACCACGCAGTTACCGCTGGCACGTGCCATAACGGAGCTGGAGAGGCTCAGGCCCGCGGAAATTATCGCCCCCAAGAGCGCCGGGCTGGACAGCCTGGGACTGACCGGTTCCATAACCGGACTTGATGATTACTGGTTTGAACTGGAGATAGCGCGGCAGACTCTGCTTGAGCATTTCGGCGCGGCTTCTCTGGAGGGCTACGGTTGTGCTCATCTGCCGCTGGCGGTCGGTGCCGCCGGCGCCATCATTCATTATATTCAGGAAACCCAGAAAGGAGTGCTGGGTCAGCTGGCTCGCCTTTCTACCTACTCCACCGATAATTTTATGGCACTTGATGTGCAGACCCAGAGAAACCTGGAGCTGTTCCAGAGCGCCCGTACCGGGACCACCGAGGGTTCGCTGCTATCGGTTATTGACCTTACCAAGACCCCGATGGGGGGCAGATTGTTGAGGAGGTGGCTGGGACAGCCCCTGCTCGACCTGGTGGAACTGACCCGCCGGCAGGACGCCGTTGGCTGGTTTGTGGACAGGTCGCTGGCTCGCGGCCAGATTATATCTCGGCTGGGTGGGGTAGCTGACCTGGAGCGGCTGATTAACCGGGTGAAGGGGGAAATCGCTATTCCTCGCGAGCTGGTGGCACTGCGGCGCAGTCTGGAAACGATACCCGGGCTCAGAGAAATAATTGAGAACGAGGGTGACGATGGCGCTATAGGCTGGCTGAAAGAAGAGCTCAAGCCCTGCCAGGAAGTGGTTGATTTGGTTGCCGAGGCTATAGTTGACGAACCTTCTTCCAGCCTTGGTGAGGGCGAGGTTATCAGGCATGGCTTTTCTGAGGACCTGGACAGCCTGCACCTGGCATCCAGCAATGCCAAAAAATATCTGGCAAATCTGGAGCAGCAGGAACGTGAAAAGACCGGGATAAAGTCGCTGAAAATAGGCTTTAACAATGTCTTCGGCTATTACATTGAGGTGTCCAAGTCCAATCTCGGGCAGGTGCCCCAGGAATATATCAGAAAGCAGACGCTGGTCGGCGGTGAGCGCTTCTTCACCCCGGAACTGAAAGAATACGAGTCGCTGATTCTGAATGCGCGCGACCGTATGGCGGAGATGGAGACGGAACTGTTCCGGCGGGTGTGCCAGCAGGTAGCCATGTCCGGCGAGCGCATCCTGGCACTGGCTGAGGCTCTGGCTAATATGGATGTCCTGGCCGGTCTGGCCGAGGTGGCGGTGCGCCATAACTATGTCAGACCTGAGCTGAACGATGGGAACGAGATAAACATCAAACAGGGGCGCCACCCGGTGGTGGAGAGGAGCCTGCTTGAGAGCGGCTTTGTTCCCAACGACATCTACCTGTCCAATGATGACGCCCAGCTTGTCGTACTCACCGGCCCGAATATGTCGGGGAAATCAACCTATTTAAGGCAGGTAGCCCTTATCGTGCTTCTGGCCCAGCTCGGCAGCTTTGTGCCGGCGGAATCGGCTACCATCGGCGTGGTTGACCGCATCTTTACCCGCATCGGCGCCCGGGACGACCTGGCGGCGGGGCAGTCAACATTTATGGTGGAGATGGTGGAGACCGCCAACATCCTGAACAACGCCACCCCCCGCTCCCTCCTCATCTTAGACGAAATCGGGCGGGGCACCAGCACCTATGACGGACTCTCCATCGCCCGCGCCGTCGCCGAGTATATCCATAACTACTCAGGACTCGGCGCCAAGACCGTTTTCGCCACCCATTACCATGAGATGGTGGAGCTGGCTGCTTTCCTGCCCAGGGTGAAGAACTTTAACGTGGCGGTGATTGAGGAGGCGGGCAAAGTCATCTTTCTGCACAGGATTGTGCCCGGCGGCGTGGACAAGAGCTACGGGATACACGTGGCTCAGCTCGCCGGCCTGCCCAAATCAGTATTGCACCGCGCCCGCGAGGTGCTTGACGAACTGGAGAGCGACAGCCGGGAACCCCACCCCCCGCCCAAAAAACGCGCTAAAGAGCCAGCGGCGCAGATACCCCTCTTCGGGCAGAAATCAGAAGTTCAGGGAGAGCTTGAGAAGCTGGATATTGACGGCATAACGCCGTTGGAAGCCCTGAACAAGCTCTATGAGCTACAGAAGAAAGCCAGGGAGGGGTGATTAGGGGGATTGATGGGGGTGTATAATAGGGGAAAAGTGAGGGGGTGATGGCAATGGCAAAAGGAAAAAGAAGAGTAAGGGATGAAGTCATATTTGGGGTAATATTTATAGCTGTTGTTTTATTAGCTTTGATTTTGGGTTGGTGGAAGGAACACGCAGCAATTGGTTGGACGATTCTAGGTATTTTAGTTGTGGCATTCGCTTTTTCGTTATACAGGTTTCCGAGATTTAGGAGTTGGGTATTTAATAAGGGGAAAGATGCAGGAAAAAAAATTGTATATACGGACACGGTTCCAGGTAGGGAGCCGATTCCACAAAAATTATATACGCAAGTAATGAATCGCGCCAATTATCACTGTAAAAATCCTGATTGTAAATACCAAGGTAAGCCAGAAATTCATCATATTAATCAGGATAATAAGGATAATCGGTTTTGGAATTTAATCGCTTTATGCCCCAATTGTCACACCGATGCCCACAAGGGGAAGTACTCTACTAGCCAGTTAAGAAATTGGAACAAGATGAAAAGCATTCCAAGACCTGCCCAAAGATAAATATCATTAGAGGAATACGGAGTATGGAAAATCAAGATAGCATTGACATTCTCTACGATACAGCAACTTCTCGGCTTAGAAGCCAGATACAGAGAATAGATGGTGCTGATACAAAAATAGGTATTATTTTTGGACTTACCAATGGTCTTGCTGCCGCATTGGGAGGTTGCGTTGTACTCAGTCAGAATGCAATTAATTGGATTGTATTTGTTGCAGTTGCTTTATCGGGCATAGCGTATCTTATTATAATGATTCAATTATATTTCGCATATAGATGGGGTAAATGGAGTTTTCGCCCTGAAATCCAAAAGCTTAGAGATATATGTACTAACCCGAAATATCGAAACTATCCAAACGTTGTGAAAGAATGGATTGCTGACGAGTGCATACTTTCGATGAGTAAAAATATGGAACCTCTTTCAAAGAAAGTGGCAATAGCAAATAATGCACTGAAAGTACTCGCCGTGCAAGGTTTAT
>CAYWAU010000191.1:0-3508 GCA_964456395.1 uncultured Dehalococcoidaceae bacterium | reverse complement strand
TGCTGGTCAAGGAAGGAGCCGGTGCCGGCGGCACAGGCACCGTTTATGGCGAAGTCAGTCACCTTGGGGTGAGCCCCCGGCGACTCCTCCTCCAGTATTATCAGCTTGGAATCTTCGCCGCCTATCTCCAGGATAGTCTTGACTTCGGGGTGGAAGCGGGCGGTTCCAGCCGCCTGAGCGATAATCTCATTGACAAAGGGCAGTCCCAGCAGGTTGGCGATGAGAGCACCGCCGGTGCCGGTGGCGGCTGCCGTGAACTGGTCGGGGGGGTAACCGGCCAGTATATCTTCAAGGATAGCGAGGATGGTCTCTACGGGCTGTCCCCTGGTGCGGGTATATCTGGATTCAATAATATTATCGGCTTCGTCAAGCACAACCGCCTTGGCCGTTACCGAGCCGATATCAATACCTAGTTTCATATAATAAACTCACCGCAGAAATCTAAAGCGCTGGTAAGGGTTACCGGAACCAGTCAGCAACTAACTATATTATAGCCATGCCCAGCCGACATGTAAACTGGGGGGATGTGTTGCCAATAAGGAACATTCATAAAGAGGCGAGGGAAGCTGTAATGCCCCTTAACAGCTTCCCTCAAATATGGTATAGGAGGAGAAACACTGCTTATCTAATTTCAATCCTGACGATATAATTCTAAAACATCTGACCTGAGTTGAAATCCGCCAAAATACCTAATTTTTCGGGGAATAAACTTATTTTTGCCTTTCTCATGTTATAATGTGTCTGCCATGAAAAAGAATATGAAGGTATGCACCAGCTTGATGAAAAATATCTTGTTTAAAACTTAAGTTGTATGATAATGTATGAGCGTGGAAAGTGACAGTTGAAGGAAGCTGGCGAGATTTGATTCTTGATTATTAATGTTCAGATAAAGGGGGTATAAGAATGGCGCTGAACAAAGTGTATGACAGTGTTGAGGCAGCAGTGGCCGATATACCGGATGGAGCTACCATTATGGTTGGTGGTTTCGGACACGCTACGGACAAACCACAGAATCTCCTTCAGGGCCTGAGGAAGCAGGGGGCCAAGAACCTTACGACTATATCTAATTCGGCTGGCGGTGCCGGACCACTGGGCATTGGTTCGCTGGGTGGCGAACCATTTATCGATGAAGAAATCCTGGTGGAGAACGGTCAGGTAAAGAAAGTCATCTGTAGTGTTCCGCCCTCCCTGGTGGTGTCCAAGCCAAACGCCTTTGAGAGGCTATATGCGGAGGGGAAAATAGAGTTAGAGTTAGTTCCCCAGGGGACATTAGCTGAAAGGATAAGGGCTGGTGGGGCTGGACTGGGTGCATTTTATACACCTACTGGCGTCGGGACAGTCATTGCCGAAAATAAAGAAACGAGGGTGATAGATGGTAAAGAGATGCTTCTGGAATTTGCGCTGAAAGCGGACTACGCCTTGATTAGAGCTTACCGGGCCGATGCTATGGGCAATCTTGTTTATCGGGGAATAATGAGGTCATTTAATGCTATTATGGCCCAGGCAGCTAAGGTTGCCATTGTTGAGGTTGACGAACTGGTTGATGTCGGCCAGCTCGACCCGGAGGTTATTGTCACCCCTGGAATATTTATTGACCGAATAGTCCCTATAAAAAAGGAGGCAGCAGGATGAAAGAGCGACTTAGTAGAGAAACCATTGCCCTCAGGGCGGCGAGAGAGTTTCAAGATGGGGCGGTAGTGAATCTGGGAGGTGGTATACCTTCATTTGCCTCCAACTTCGTGCCGGAGGGTAGAACGGTGATATTCCATACCGAGAATGGGGCGCTAGGCTACGGGCATGTGGCCCGTAATAAGCAGGAGGAAGACCCTTATATCATAAATGCCAACGGGATGCCGGTTACACCGCTGCCGGGAATGTGTTTCTTCCATCATGCTGATTCTTTTTCCATGATCAGGGGAGGGCATATTGATATTACCGTCCTGGGGGCGCTGCAGGTATCGGAGAAGGGCGACCTGGCTAACTGGATGATTCCGGGAAGGAAAGTGGGGTTAATCGGGGGAGGCATGGACCTGGCCTTTGGCTGTAAACGGATAATCATCACCATGGAGCACGTTACACCTAAGGGTGAAATTAAGATT
Source organism: uncultured Dehalococcoidaceae bacterium (assembly GCA_964456395.1). Classification (GTDB taxonomy): domain Bacteria; phylum Chloroflexota; class Dehalococcoidia; order Dehalococcoidales; family RBG-16-60-22; genus CAYWAU01. The sequence continues at coordinate 1,409 of CAYWAU010000191.1, read as the reverse complement.
CTGAAGGAATGTAACTATCCTCTGACGGCACCGAGGTGCGTGGACCTGGTTATCACTGACTTAGCCGTCATTGAGGTAATCGAGAAGGGGTTACTTCTTAAAGAAATAGCTCCCGGCTGGACGGTGGAGGAGGTACAGGCGGTTACAGAGCCCAAGCTGATAGTGGCTGACGATTTTAAGGAAATTGAACTCTAGATTTTATTAATGGTTGGAAAGAAAAACCTGGGAAGTGTTAATCACTGCAGGGAGAAGTAGAGGTCGAGAAGTATGTTTAGCGTCTTTATTGAGCTTGTCAATGGCGCTATATCAGGGTTTGAAGTTGAAATTGTACTGATATGATTTTCAAGGTCATCGGCGAGGTCGGATATTGTCTTGCGCAGGTCTTCAGTTCCCTGTTTGCTTCTCAGGGCGTTCACTTCTTCAATGATTTTGGGTGTCGCTACCGGCTTAAGTTGCTCTATAGCCATTGATACGTTGAGTTCCTTTAACCCCTGCAGCACACCCCGCGCCTTTTTCCCCTGCTCTTCACGTTGCCGTTCCTTTTCCGTATGCTCCTGTTGCTGCCGGTTAAATTGCCGGGACAGGCGCATCAGTTCGTCGAAGCCACTTTCAGAAGATTCATCTTCCATATACAAAGTCTTCCCGGTTCTACATAGATTTGAAAGATGGCTGCCGAGCCAGGATTCGAACCTGGGCTAAGGGATCCAAAGTCCCCTGTGCTACCACTACACAACTCGGCAATCTTACTCGTAGGATTATAGCATTTAAGCGTGGCGGTGGCAATGGCAGGATGGAAAATACGTCAGAGACCATATAGTCAGTGCAGATTCGGTATGAAGCAGGGAGAGGGGGGGAGAGACCGCCTATTACCATTCAGTTCAGCATAACAGATTCCACATCTCTTGCCGGTAAGCATTGTGCTTAAACTATTTTTAAGGCATTAACTGTGGTATAATTTGTAGCAATTTAATGAGCTTGACTAATAATAGGAGGTTGCTACTATGTATGGACAAATGCTTATATTTAAAACCGCTTCTGGTAAACTTTCTGAAGTAGAAAAAGTGGCTGACCAAGCATTTGCAGCTATGAAGGGTATTAAGGGCTTTAAAGGTGTTACTTATTTTGGCGACCCTGACAATAACGAATACGGCTCTTTTTACTTATGGGAAACAAAAGAGGATTTAGATGCTGTGATGAAAGAAGTAATGCCCAAAATGCAAGAGATGACTAACGCACTCGCTATTGAGCCACCTTTACGGCGTATCTACGAAATATACGAACCAAAACCATAAGTGTTAGTCAAGAACTTCTTTATACAGGTTCAAGCTATACTCAAACCTCAATGACCTGGTGCAGCGTTTGACCGCTGTATTCAACTCAACAGTTGCCCTTTTGTAAATCCAAAAGCA
>CAYWAU010000190.1:0-3509 GCA_964456395.1 uncultured Dehalococcoidaceae bacterium | reverse complement strand
GGAGACTACTTATGGCACTTACGGGAATAGAGATTTTTAAATTACTGCCCAAGACCAACTGTGGTGACTGCGGCGTGCCCACCTGCCTCGCCTTCGCCATGAACCTGGCGGCGGGCAAAGCCGAACTGAGCGCCTGCCCCCATGTCTCCGAGGAAGCTAAAGCACAACTATCGGAGGCAGCGGCACCGCCCATCTTATCGGTTACCATCGGTGTCGGGGACCGGGCACTGAAGATTGGCGGCGAAACCGTCATGTTCCGCCACGAAAAGAGGTTTGAGAACCAGTGCGGTCTAGCCATCCTCATCAGTGACAGCATGGATGATGCCGAGGTTGACGCCAGGCTGGAGAAGTTCAAGACACTGGAATACGAAAGAGTCGGGCTCATCCTCCGCCCCGACCTGGTAGCCCTCAAAGCCGACTCGGGAGATGCCGCCAAGTTTGAAGCCCTAGTCAGCAAGGCCAAGGGAAAGAGCGATGCCAACATTATCCTGATGAGTGAAAATGCCGATGTTCTGGCCGCCGGCCTGAAAGCCTGTGCCGACCGTAAACCACTGCTCTACGCCGCCACTAAAGATAACGCGGATGCTGTGGCGAATCTGGCCAAGGAGAATGATTGCCCGGTAGCTGCGAAAGCCTCCAGTCTGGAGGAGCTTGCCGAACTGACCGAAAAACTGACCGCAGCCGGGGCTAAGAATATTGTCATTGACTCCAGTGCCAGGACTGTCCGACAGGCACTTGACGACCAGATAATCATCCGGAGTGCTGCCCTCGGGAAAAAATTCCGACCTCTGGGCTACCCCACCATTGTCTTCCCCGGCGAGATGACCGATAACCCGATGAAAGAGGCAATGATTGCCTCCATGTTCATCGCCAAGTATGCCGGCGTCATCGTCCTTTCCGATTTCCAGGGAGAAAGCCTGTTCCCGCTGCTGGTAGCGAGGCTGAACATCTACACCGACCCGCAGCGACCACTGGCTACCACCGAGGGTATCTACGAAATCAATAACCCCGATGAAAATTCACCGTTAATGGTCACCACCAACTTCTCTCTTACCTACTTCCTCGTCTCTGGTTACATTGAGACGAGCAAAATCCCTGGTTGGCTTTTAGTCAAGGATACCGAGGGGCTTTCGGTGATGACCGCCTGGGCAGCCGGTAAATTCAGCGCCGATATTATTGCCCCCTTTGTTAAGAAGTCTGGCATCGAGGACAAAATTAAACACCACAAATTGATAATCCCTGGCTATTCTGCTGCTGAGAGCGGCGGTCTAGAAGAGGAATTGGATGGCTGGGAAATCCTGGTTGGTCCCAGAGAAGGCGCCCACATTCCAGGCTATCTAAAGACTTGGAATCCCTAAGGAGGAAATACATGATACTTATCGGAGAAAGTATAAATGTCGTGTCCAAGACCATTGGGCCAGCAATGAAGGAGAGGAATCCGAAACCTATTCAGGAGATGGCCAAGGCTCAAACTGAGGCTGGTGCAGATTACCTTGACATTAACATTGGGCCTGCCCGAAAAGCAGGGGATGAGTTGATGGAGTGGATTGTGAACACGGTACAGGAGGTAACCGACCTGCCACTATCACTGGATACCACCAATCCAGTGGCTATGGAGGCTGGGCTGAAGGTGTCCAAGAGCAAGGCACTAATTAATTCTATTTCTGTAGTCAGAATAGAGGAGGAATTACCCCTGGTCCAAAAATACGGTGCCGACTTTATCGGGCTTCTATGGGGACGCGAGGGAATGCCAAGAGACGCTGACGAGAGAGCCATGCTAGCCGTAGAGCTCATGACTACAGCTAATGCGATGGGAATCCCAAGCGAGAGTATCTGGCTCGACCCTATTGCCACGCCGGTAGTTAATATTGAGGCAAACCAGGCGAAGCCATGCCTGGAATTTATGAGCAGCCTGGGTGATGTCGCTCCAGGGTGCAGGTCCACGATAGGCTTATCTAACGTCTCCAACGGTGCGCCTGCCGAGCTCAGGCCATGGCTGAACCGAACCTACCTGATAATGCTGATACGGTATGGGCTGCACTCAGCCATAGTTGATGCCTTTGATACTGACCTCACTAAAATAGCCCGCGGCCAGAGACCGGATATAGTTGAACTGGTAAACAAGGTGACGGACGGAGAAAAACCGGACCTCTCGTCATTATCCGAAGAGCTGGCTAATTATGCCAGAACGGTCAGAGTGCTCACGGGAGAATCACTTTATTCCCACTCCTGGCTTGAGGTATAAAAAATGTCGTCATTGCGAGTCCTTCTCTGAAGGATGTGGCAATCTCGTCTTGGCAATTTAAAGGATTGCTTCGCTTCGCTCGCAATGACACGATAATCATACCTACTCAGGAAAATAGTAAATACATGACAAGGGAACACTTGACAGTACCGGAGCAGAATGTACGTGAATACGGTCATGGGCTTGCTTACAAGCTTGCCTGCGAGCAACTGGCCGGTATTACCGACATAGAAGAGCAGTGCCGTAAAAGCGGTGCTCAATATATAGCTTCCGAAAAAGCCATAACCATCGACCATTTAAACCAGTCTTATCGAATCAGCTTCCCTGACGGTGAGGTCTCCCTCGTTAGCGTAGGGGAAGCCGTCCCGATGCGGGATAAAATCCTGATACTTCACTATTTCACCCAGGCCAAAGGCACTCCCCCTTCCAACAAAACAATAACCTACAAGGAACTGCCCGACGGAATAAACTACTTTCCTGTATTTGCCAAGAGAGCCATCAAGCCAGTTGTCACCTTCTTCGGCGACAAACCCGAGCAGTTGCTGAAAACCGCCAAAGTCCTGGGCGGACGTAAAGCCGACTACGGCGATGTGGCGGTAACCATCAGCGCCTTTAAGCAAGTACCGGTGACTATTGTCCTGTGGCAGGGTGATGAAGAATTCGCTCCCGAAGGGAGCCTAATGTTTGACAGTACCATCTCTGACTACCTGACCAACGATGATACACATACACTCTGTGAAAACATTGCCTGGAGACTGGTCAGGCTGTTAAAGACAGGAGGTGATAGCCCTGACAACAGATAATTTAACCAAAGCTGATGTTCAAGATAGATTGAAAGAAATTTTTTCCCACTATCGTGGCGATAAGCAGGAGCTTATTCCTATCTTACAGGATACTCAGGCCCAGTTTCGCTACCTGCCGGCCGCCGCCATGAGAGAAATCGCCAAATTTTTACGCATGCCGGAAAGCACCATTTATGGAGTCAGTACCTTCTATGCCCAGTTCAAGCTAACGCCTCTGGGTAGAAGGATAGTCAGGATGTGCCGTGGCACAGCCTGTCACGTGCGTGGTGCATCCAAGGTCCTGAGCGAACTGGAGAAACAATTAGGCATCAAGGCAGGCGAGACCAGCGATGATTTGGAATACACCCTGGAGACGGTCGCCTGCATCGGTGCCTGCGCCCTGGCACCAACGATGACCATAGATAAGGAAACCTATGGCAAGATGACGACTAAGAAAGTTGCGGAGGTTTTAGGTGACAGAA
>CAYWAU010000189.1:0-3536 GCA_964456395.1 uncultured Dehalococcoidaceae bacterium | reverse complement strand
CAAGGCAGGTGGAATGCAACATCAATGGCATTGGAGAAAGGGCTGGTAACGCCTCGCTTGAGGAAATTGTGATGGCGATTAAGACCCGCAACGACTTTTTTAACTGGACGACCAATATTGATACCAGGCAGATCTACCGGACGAGCCGGTTGGTAAGCGAGCTGACTGGTTTTTCGGTTCAACCTAATAAGGCGATTGTCGGCGCCAATGCTTTTCGGCATCAGTCAGGAATCCACCAGGACGGCGTTATCAAGATGCCGATAACCTATGAGATAATGGACCCCAGAACAGTAGGTATTCCCTCAAGCAGTCTGGTGCTGGGTAAGCTCAGCGGGCGGCACGCCTTTAAAGAACGACTTTCAGAACTGGGTTACAGCTTGGATGAAGCCGACTTAAACCGGGCTTTTACGGCGTTTAAGGAGCTGGCGGATAAGAAGAAGAGGATTACCGACCGTGATATTGAGTCCCTTGTGGCCGAGGAGCGGCGCACCGTTTCTGAAGAATATCATCTTGACCGTATTCAGGTGACCTGTGGCGACAGGGGAATTCCCACGGCGGCTGTCAGGCTTATTGGTCCTGGTGGGCAGACTCTGGAGGATGCCGCTCTGGGTACCGGACCGGTGGATGCGGTATACAAGACGATTAATCGGATTGTTAATGTCCCCAATTCGCTTACCGAGTTCACGGTGAAATCGGTAACCGAGGGCATTGATGCCATTGGTGAGGTATTAATAAGGATAGAGAGTGACGGTATAACCTATACCGGACGTGGTGCTGATACCGATATTATTGTTTCCAGTGCTAAAGCCTATATAAACGCTCTTAACCGGTTGCTGTCTGCCAGTCAGAAGGCAGGCTAAAAAGATGCCGTTATTTCATTCCAGGTAACAAATTTCGCCGGTTTGTTTTCTGCGGACAGGTATATACAGTCCTGATGTGACTAACCCCGAGAATTGCCAGCATTGTTTGTGCCCCGCATGTATTGTGTAGTAATATGGGCTTGGCACGCTTGTGAACCTGTAGGGAAGGGGAAATAACTTGAATTTAGCCGAAAAAATCCTGGCGGCTCATGCCGACAAGAAAGAGGTCAGCCCTGGTGAATTCGTCAATGTCAGGGTAGACATGGCGCTGTCTAATGATATTACTGCCCCTATTGCCATCAGGGAGTTCCGGCGCCTGGGAGTGGACAGGGTCTTTGACCCGTCCAGGATTGTCATGGTGCCCGACCATTTTACGCCCAATAAGGATATCGCTTCTGCCGAGCAGGCTAAATTGATGAAACTTTTTTGCTATGAGCAGGGAATACAGTACTTTGAAATAGGGCAGATGGGCATTGAGCACGTTCTTCTTCCTGAGCAGGGCCTGGTGCTCCCCGGCGATGTGGTAATTGGTGCTGATTCACATACCTGCACCTACGGCGCTGTCGGGGCTTTTGCCACCGGTATGGGGTCAACCGATATTGCTGCCGCTATGGCCACCGGCGATATCTGGATGAAAGTACCCCCGACAATTAAGTTGGTTTACAGGGGCACTTTGGGTAAATGGGTGGGGGGTAAGGACTTAATTCTTTATACTATCGGTGATATCGGCGTTGACGGGGCATTGTACTCGGCCATGGAGTTTACCGGCGATGCCATAGATGAATTGTCCATGGACGGGCGCTTTACCATGGCTAATATGGCTATTGAGGCTGGTGCCAAAGCTGGTCTTTTCCATGTAGACAATAAAACGCAACTTTACATAAAGTCTAGAGCCAAGCGTTCTTATCTTGTGTATGAGCCGGATAGCGATACCGAGTATGCTCAGGTGATTGAGTATGACGTTTCCGGCGTTGAGCCGCAGGTTTCCCTGCCCCATTCACCGGCCAATGCCAGACCGGTCAGTGAGGTAGGGGACATTGGAATTGACCAGGTGCTAATCGGCAGCTGCACCAATGGCCGCCTGGAAGACCTGCGAGTCGCCGCCCAGATATTGAAAAAGAAGAAAGTGCACCACGGGGTGCGTTGCATAATCATACCCGGAACGCAGCAGGTATACCTAGACGCTTTAACCGAAGGTATTATAGAGACATTAATCAAAGCCGGTGCGGCGGTCAGCACCCCGACCTGCGGCCCCTGTCTCGGCGGCCACATGGGAGTCCTGGCTGACGGTGAGCGCTGTGTCTCCACCACCAACCGCAACTTCGTGGGCAGGATGGGAAGCACCAAGTCGGAGGTATATCTGACCAGTCCGGCAGTCGCCGCCGCCAGCGCTATCGCTGGCAGGGTTGCCGCTCCGGACGGTATCAAAGAATAGTGAGGAAAGACCAGGCCAAGCACCTGAAAGGCGAAGGGCACACCATAGAGATGAATAAAGCAGGCAAGCCGCGCCGGGTCAAGGACTGGGAGGGGAAATTGGTGGGGATGTAGTTGTTAATGTTGATTTGAAACTACGGCACAAGACCAAGGGAGGATTCTAGGATGACTTCAAAGACAAATTTGATACGGAGCAAAGCAGTCGAATTGATCAAAAACAATCCCGAGGGACTAAGGTTCTCTGAATTGAAGGCCAAGCTGGCAGAGGAATTCCCAGTCACAGATGGTAAGTGGACTATTGACAATGCCGTATGGAACATACACGTTACCCATGAGAAAGAAGTATATAAACCAGCCAGAGGGCTTTTCAAATACAGATTTTCTGGTGAGGAAGAAACCGAGAGAATTATCGAGACAGGTATCAAAGTTGCACGGGAAGAAGATTTCTATGAACCTTTTGCTAACTGGCTAAGAGATGAGTTGGGTGAGTGTTCGGAAGCAGTTGCTCTTGGCGCAAACTACTTGGGTAAGAAATGGGGAACACCAGATGTTGTTGGTATATACAAACCATCAATCAAGGATGTTATAAGATTTACGGCAGAAATCATATCTGCGGAGATTAAAATAAATCCGTCGGAGCCTATAACTGCTTTTGGTCAAGCAGTTGCTTACAGATTATTTAGTTCCAAGGTATATTTAGTAGAACCAAGTAGTATGATTCCTGAAGACCAAGATAGAGTAGAAGCCCTATGTATTTTATTCGGTGTAGGTCTGATTTTGTTTGATTTAGACCCTAAGAATCCGAATTTTAGGATACGTGTTCGAGCTCAAAGGTATAATCCTGACATGTTTTACGTGAATGAGTTTGTAGATAAGTTATACAGCGTAAAGAAAGATGTATTTAATAAGTTATTAGGATGAGGCTGTTCTAGTAATGGGGATTAAAAGGGGCGGAGCCCCTTTAAAAAATAATCTTCCCTCTCCCCTTCACAAGGGGAGAGGGATAAAGGGTGAGGGGTTACGGGATACCGGATTAAGAATTACGGTATATTAAAATAAGGAGATTACCCGAAAAATCTCAAAGGAAAGATAATAAACTTAACATAATGCTAAAAACAAATCAAAGATACCCACGAGGGGGTTGTTTCCCTTGGGAAATATCTGGTCTTGTCGCCGCCCTCGTCAGGAAGGAGAGAATGTGACTCTAAAAGGCAAAGTCCATAAATACGGCGCTGATGTCAA
>CAYWAU010000188.1:0-3556 GCA_964456395.1 uncultured Dehalococcoidaceae bacterium | reverse complement strand
TACGGACACTACGCCCTGAACGTAGCGCGTCTGCCATTCCGCCACTTCGGCATGAAAGGGCTTTCTGCTTGCGCATTCAGCCCCGGCATCAACTCTAATTGTAGCAACAAAGAGCAGGGTTTTCAAGACTTCCAGACTGGTTATTTGGCAGTGAAATAATTTGGAAATGAAAAGAGAGCGGCGATTTTCAGTGAGCACCGCTCTCTTTTTTCTTCTTTATCTGGCTGGTATGCCAGCTGGTTTATGGCCAGTAGAGCTTCTCGGCTTCTTTCTTGAGTTCTGCCCGAAAATCGGGGTGGGCAATACCGATAAGTTCTAAAGACCGCTGCCTCTGCGTCTTACCATTAAGGTGGGCAATACCGTGCTCGGTGACCACATAGTCGCTGATAGTTCGCGGCACGGTTACAATCGTCCCTTCAGCTAAAAGGGGCGTGATTCGGGAGACCTTGCCGCCACCGGTAGTGGAGGTCATTGCGGTTATATTACGTCCGCCATTTGAAAGAAAGGAGCCGATGGCGAAGGCTGTCTGTCCGCCGGCGCCGCTGATTACCCGTGGTCCGATGGACTCGGCGGCAATCTGTCCGGCAAAATCAACATTGACAGCACTGTTGATGGCTACCATGTTGTCGTGCTGGGCGATAATCCTGACGTCAAGGCAGTATTCGGCACTGTAAAGTTCGAACATAGGGTTCATATTGACAAAGTCCATGTCTTCCTTGGTACCGCCGCCGCAGGCGGTGGCCACCGCCTTGTTAGGATTCAGTGTCTTGTGCTTGCCGGTGATGATGCCATCTCTTATCAGCTTGATGATGCCTCTCGGTGTCGTCTCCGAGTGCCAGCCCAGGTCAACCTTATTATCAAAAGTGCCGAGCACACAGCACCATTCGCTGGTGGCACCCACGCCGACCTGAAGGGTATCGCCGTCCTTAACGAGCTCGGATACGTAACCGGCAATAGCCTTTTCCGCCTCGCCGGGCTGTACATCTTTTCTGCCCAGAAGGTCGGTGCCGCCCGGCTGCTTTCCTGAAGGTGTATGTTCCACGAAGTAGTCTATCTCGGAGACGTGGATGAAGTTGTCGCCGTAGGTTCTTATCAGGTTTTTGTTGACCTCAGCCAGGACGCACTTGGCGTGGCGGCACTCTGTCTTCTTGGTCCAGACGGAGGCACCGAAGCTGCAGTAACCATGAGCATCGGGAGTTGATACCTCAAGCATAACGACGTCGGCGGGTCCCCTCTCTTCCTCGTGGAAGATAAAGCCGAGCCCACCGATAGCTAGGTCGCATCGCCTTTCGGCGATAATTTGCCGCACTATAGGCAGGGGAAAGCCGACTTCAATCTTGAAGGACATCTCAAAGACGGGGTCATACCAGCCGAAGTCCCGCCCCGGCGTGCGCAGAGAGAGCAGCACATCTTCGACTTCTCCCAGTCGCGCTGCCAGTGCCAGGCCCAGGGCTTGAGGCTCATTCCCCTGCACGAAGCAGACCCGGTCGCCGGACTTGATGACGCTGACGGCTTCTTCTGGCGTTACCAGCTTTTTCTTGTATTCCTCTTGCCAGCTCATAAGGTGTTCCTCCCTTGCTAGATTGATTGATAACAATCCGATGTCATTATCAAGTATGACTAAAAAGCACGGGGAGGGGTAGACAGAATGTGTCTCGCATCCCCTCCCCGAATCCGTTTGCTCAGGTTTAAGTTAATCGAGTTTAGTATCTGATAGCCGAACAGCGGCAGGTCAGGCAGCGTCTCGCCTCTCTAATGCAGGTCTCCTTATCGGCAAAACCGAGGCTTACCTCTTTGAAGTTGCTTTTACGATTCTTAGCTGGAGTAGCCGCTACCGGTTCGCGTTCCTCCTTGACGTATTCTCTCAGGTGGAACTGGAAGGCCGGCTCCTCAACGTCAGCCAGGATTGGTTCCGGCGGGGCGGGTGGGAGGTCAACACCGCGCAGATAGCAGTCAATAGCTACGGCGGCTTTCTTGCCGTCGGCCATGGCCTCAATCATGGTCCCCTGACCGCGGGCGACATCGCCACCAGCGAAGGCACCGGCTACGTTGGTAGCCAGGCTGCGGTCTGCGGTAGCGATAGTCCCTCTCTTGGTGGTCTTTATCTGGCTGTCCTTCATGAAGGAGAGGTCTACTCTCTGGCCGATAGCAGTGATAACCATATCGGCGTCAATCGTCTTGGTTTCCTTTTCGTCGTAGACCGGAGCGAACTGGCCAGCCTTGTTATAGCAGGTCGTGCAGCGCTTCAACTCTATGCCCTTGACCTTGCCGCCGCTGGTGAGAATTTGCTTGGGACCCCAGCTCATATCAACATTGATACCTTCCTCGATAGCCTGCGTAATCTCTTCTTCTTGGGCGGGCATTTCCTCGTGGCTGCACTCAAGGCAGACTGCCTGGACGCTGCCGGCACCGAGGCGCAGGGCGCAGGTAGCCACGTCCATGGCGACGCTGCCGCCGCCAATGACGACGACTTTCTTGCCGACGGCCGGTTTCTTGCCGGTGTTAACGTCTTTCAGGAAGGGGAGTGCCTGGAGGACGCCTGTGCTATCCTCGCCGGGCACGTTGAGTTTGGCGCTGTTCTGAGAGCCGACGGCGAGGAAGACGGCACTGTAACCCTTCTTCTTGAGGTCTTCCGGATTTTTCACCGGGCTGTTGGTCTTAATTTCGACACCCATCTTCTTGATGGCATCGATTTCCCACTTAAGGACCTTGCGGGGCAGGCGATGCTCCGGAACACCGTAGGCCATCATGCCGCCGGCAGTAGCAGCCGCCTCAAAGACGGTCACGGCGTAGCCTTTCTTAATCAGGAAGTAAGCGGCGGTCAGGCCGGCGGGGCCGGAACCGACCACAGCAACCTTCTCTTTCTTGGTGATGGGGAGTTTCTCGGGCAGGCACTGCTTCTTGAGATAATCGGGCAGGCCGTTTTCCATGACCCAGTCGGCGATGTAGCGCTTGACGCTGTTAATGGCGATGGGGTCGTCCAGCTTGCTGCGGTTGCATTCCACTTCGCACGGGTGCGGGCAGACTCTGCCGATAACACCGGGGAAGGGTATATACTGCTTGAGGTAGCGGTAAGCCTCGTCCATATACCCGCGGGCAGCCATGAGCATGTAGGCATTGATATCCAGTCCGGCCGGACAGGCATTCTGACAGGGCGGTGTGAACGATGGCGGCAGTGGCCGGAGCATGTTGTCGGTAGTGGTGCTGGTGTATACCGGGTCATATTTTTCGCGCCCTATATTGGGGTTAACCGCGCACCGGATAGCCAGGCCGCGGTTGAACCGGCCCAGACAGACGTTACAGCGCAGGCAGCGGACAACCTCGTCGACTCTGCCCTCTTCCCACTTGCGCGGGGTGCGCTGGTCGGCAACGAGCTGTCGGCCCATGGAAATAGCGTCAGCCCAGCCGTTTCTGAGCACTTCTTCGGCCAGATACGGGTCATGCTGACCGGGTACGATTAGAGGTATTTTCAGCTCTTTCTTGAAATTCTTGGCATGTTCAATAAAGCAGAACGGGTCCTGAGGGAAGAACCATTTTCGTGCTTCATAGGAGCCGT
>CAYWAU010000187.1:0-3585 GCA_964456395.1 uncultured Dehalococcoidaceae bacterium | reverse complement strand
GGAGTGGCTCTATTTTAAAACGGCGTTTGGCTCAGTTTTAGACCGTTGCCACCACCGAAGAAAGTCAGCAATCTGAAAGATGGCTGTGCCGTCTATCAGCAGTGAGCCGATTACGGCTTCCTCAGCATCGGTGTCATGTGGCGGTAACTTTGCGTCATTCACCCGAGCCGTCCTCCTTCCCGCCATCCCCATTAAGTAGCAGTTGGTCAATTGCGTTTTTGGAAAAGCAAATTCTGTGTTCGCCCAGGAATATCACCCCCGGTAACTTCTTTTCTCGGGCTAAGCGATAGCACAGGTTGCGGCTACAGGCTAGCAGCCTACTGACCTCATTGCAGGAGTACACCAGCTTCTCAGTTTCCATCATGCCCTCTAGGTTTATACTTTTGGCTCATCAGGGAAAAGGGCAACCTCAGTTGCGCCCAGAGCTCTGGCAAGGCGTTTGCGCCAACCAGGGTAAGGACGAATCCAGCCGTTTTCTATTCGGCTGATATCGCCCGGTGCTATACCTGTCAGCAGCGCCAGCCTCAACTGGGAAAGCCCCCTTTCCTTCCGGACTTCTTTCAACCTATTCATTTAAAAATAGCTCCCATTTAGTTGACAACCTCTATGCTCTATGGTATCATGTTAAAAAGGGTGTGAATTAACTCTCTTTGTAGGCTCAAAATGACTAGTAGAAAAGAAATAGAGAAGGCTTTGAAGAGGATGTGGGAGAGGCGTCAAAAGGCTTTCGGCGAGCGGATACCTGAGGCCTTTCGCAACCTTGCGGAAAGCTTCTTATTTCCTGGAGGTATCTATGAGCTATCGAATGTGAAGGACTTGGAGGGTGAAGTACCAGGCTATCTTAATTTTTACACCCTTGGGGCTTCCAATAATACTTCTAGGCTACCTCAGCCTTTGACTGACACTAAAAAGAAAACACCAAAGCTTTTTGAGAGGCGCTTCCGCTTGGTGGAGTTTGTGGCAGACCGGGTACTGAACATGTTCAACTTGGCGTACCAAAAATTTTCACCTCACAAGCGTATCAAGTGGAGGCCGTTGTGTGATGAATGGAATAAAGCGCATCCATACGACCCCATGGTCCCGGTGACTCTTAAAGGTGAATACTATCATGCTATAGCGGAGGAAGATATAAAGCAAGAGTATTTCAATAAAAAAGAAAAGTGGATCGCTCCATTGAGAGAGAGCATTTTACGTTTTATAGGCACAGGTGATGCAAAAAAGCTAATGGAAAGTAAAGGCATAAATTCTTTGGAGGCAGAACGTATCCTGAAAAAAGAGATTCAAGCATGGATTCAACGCAAGAAAATAAAGGAGGTAGAAACAGATGAAAGGTAGTATCTGGGAAATAGGAAATCATAGTTGGCGACTCCAGGTCTATGTATCCGAGCCAGGGGGTAAACGCCGGCATTTTGAGACTGTTCACGGCAACAAGGGGGATGCACAGAGGCGGTTAAGAGAAGTCCTTACCAGCCTTGACAGGGGTGTCCCAACCCCTTCAGGACGCCTCACCCTAGCGGAGCACCTTCACCAGTGGCTTGAGGGGTATGTCAAGGCTAACTGCTCACAGCGCACCCAAGAGGGCTATCAGTCCATTGTTGAACAGCACTTGATACCATGCCTGGGTCATATCCAGCTAAAGCACCTTACCAAGCAGGCGATTGAGAGCTATTACGGCCAGGCCCGTGAGAAGAAATCGGCCGGGGGGAAAGGACTATCACCGCGGACAGTCCATCATCAGCACCGGGTGCTATCGCAGGCACTCAAGCAAGCTGTCATAGACGGGTATCTTGGGAGTAATCCCTGCGGGCTGATAAAGTTGAAAGTACCACGTAATAAGGCTATGCGCACCATGACCCCTGGAGAGGTTGAAGCCCTGCTCGACACGGCAAAGGACAACCAGTATTACCCAGTAGTATATATGGCTGTGTCTAGTGGATTGAGGCAGGCTGAATTGCTAGGCTTAAGGTGGAGGGATTTAGACCTTGACCTACTCTCAATATCGGTCAGTCAGGTGCTCTATAAGCGCCGGGGTGTCTGCATGTTCCCTGAACCAAAGACGGAACACAGCCGACGCCGTGTCGCCATGACCCCGAAGTTAGCCCTATTCCTTAGAGGGTATAAGGTGGAGCGGGAGGTGCTATCCCTAGAGCGAGGGAAACCATTAACCGATGACGACTTGGTATTCTCCAATGTAGAAGGCAAGCCACTGGACCCCTGCGTGCTGTCCCATGACTTTGCCAGGACAGTTAAAGGGGCTGGACTGAAGGGTGTCCGCTTCCACGACCTGAGGCATACCTTCGCCAGCCTCATGTTACTGCGCGGAGCCAAGCCAAAGGTAATCTCCGAGGCACTAGGACACGCCAGCATGTCCTTTACAATGGACTCGTATTCGCACATAATAGAGGGGATGCAGGAAGATGCTATGGCATTGCTTGACGAAGTGTTACCGGCCGGGGTTAATGGGGTGTCTCAAAAAAATGACGCAGATTTAACGCAAACAGTAGACATAAAGTTACATGAAAACTGAGATTTAGCTTCATGCCCCTGTAGCTCAGGTGGATAGAGCAGCGGTTTCCTAAACCGCGTGTCGCGCGTTCGAGTCGCGCCAGGGGTACTTTATTCCCCCAAAAAACCTCTTCCAGCTTTACTTTATAGCTAAATTATGCTATACTCAGACAGGCTAATGTGCAAGCTATCTTTTGGTTGGCCAGCCCGTTTTATTGTAGCTGAAAGCTACCCAGGACCCACTGTTCCCATTCGCCATCACCGTTCGCCTGTCCCTTATTATCACCAGTCGAGAGAGGACTCGTAATACAGGATATGCCCAAGCCGAAAAAACCGAGAAATAATAATGAATATACCGCCGAAGATATCCAGGTCCTGGGCGGACGGGAGGCGGTGCGCCGCCGTCCCGGCATGTATATTGGCAGTACGGACCAGCGAGGACTGCTCCATCTGGTCTATGAGGTCGCCTACAACAGTATTGACGAAGCCATGGCCGGCTGTTGCGACCTGATTACGGTCACCATTAAAGAGGACAACTCCGTAGTAGTTGTGGATAATGGACGCGGTATTCCAGTGGACATTCACCCCGCCACCCATGTATCCGCCCTGGAAACAGTAATGACCGTACTGCATGCCGGAGCCAAGTTCGGCGGCAAGACCTACGCAGTGTCAGGGGGGTTGCATGGTGTCGGCGCTTCGGTGGTGAATGCGCTCTCCGAGTGGTGCCAGGTAAAAGTCAGGCGTGATGGCAAGACTTATCAGCAGGAATACAAGCAGGGCATACCACAGGGAGAGGTAACAGAAGTTGGCGAAGCCGATGACACCGGCACCACCTTCAGCTTCCTTGCCGATGGGGAGATATTCAGCGAGGTCAGCTATGATTTCAATATATTAGGTGAGCGCCTGCGGGAGATGGCTTATCTTAATAAAGGAGTGGAAATAACCCTCAGAGATGAAGCGAAGGACGCCGACCGGACTTTCTACTTTGAAGGCGGGATTACCGGCTTTATTCGCCACCTCAACCGAAATCGGGTAGTGAGGCACCCGGTACCTATCTATATCTCCAAGCTGATTAACAGC
>CAYWAU010000186.1:0-3653 GCA_964456395.1 uncultured Dehalococcoidaceae bacterium | reverse complement strand
AGAACGGCCAGACCACGATACCCAGGATAATCTTCCACCATATCAGGTTGGCGTAGCCTATGGTGAACAGCCAGCCGGCAAACCAGAAAGCACCGAAAAATCCACCTGAGTTCTTCATGTGTCTTTCCCCCTTTTCTTCTGCCATAACTACTCTTTTCCCCGCTTCCCCTCTCGTTTCATATCTATTCCCACCCTGCCACCCCCGCATCATTTCCTGCTTATCCCGTGGTTTTCACCCCACCCAGTTTCCCCCCTACCACTTCATCAGGTTAATATTGCTGGCGTCTATATCCGTCAGGCCACGGTAGATAGCCAGTATTATCGCCAGGCCGACAGCTACCTCGGCCGCCGCCACCACCATAACGAAGATGGCGAACACCTGTCCGGTCAGCAGTAACGGCACAATGTAACTGGAGAAGGCAACCAGAGTGATGTTAACCGCATTGAGCATCAGTTCAATGCACATCAGTATTATCACGGCGTTGCGCTTGGTCAGCGCCCCGTAAAGTCCGATACAGAACAGAATCGCCGAGAGTATCAGATAATGTTCCAGACCTATAGCCATACTTCTATATCTCCACAAGCATCGATAACATGCCTTTTATACATCAAATAATACTCCAAGACTGAATTTGGCTTTTTATTTCTCCCTCGCGATAACAATGGCGCCCAGAATGGCAGACAGTAGCAGCATAGCGGCGATTTCCACCGGCAGAATAAAGCCGCTCTCGCTGAAAAGCTTGATGGCCAGGGGTGCCGTGGTTGGTGCCAGCGGACTTTCTGAAGCTATCTGCCAGGAAGTATTGGTCACCGTGTAAATCATTATGCCTAATAATACAACCGCCACCAAAAAGGCGGGTATTTTCATTCTATTGGCGGGGCTACCCTGCGGGACTTCCCGGGTCATCATGATGGCCAGAATAATCAGCACCGATATGGCGCCGACATAAACCAGAATCTGTACCGCCGCCAGAAAGTCGGCACTGAGGGTAATATACAGTCCGGCTACGGTGATGAAGCAGAGGACAAGAGAGAGAGCCGCCCGAAAAACGTTCCGCAGAAATACCACACCCAGCGCCGATATAACGGCCACAACTGCCATTATCCAGAACGCCGCAATCAGTCCCATTACCTTTTCTCCACAATCCTTTCCACGAGCAAGGTCTGCCGGGGCAATTTCTTGGCAATATCAGGGTGGAAATACCCACTGGCGGGCCTCTCCGGCGATTCCAGCAGCATGTCACCGCTCTGGACTAAATCGCCGCGACGGTATTTCGCCCGCTCATATGAGTAGCCCATGAACAGGGCATCATAGGGGCAGGCCTCAACACACAGGCCACACTGAATACAGTAGCCGGTGTCCACCTCGTATTTCTCAACCTCGTATTTATTGTCCGCCAGATTGGTGGAGGTAACAATTTCAATGACACCTTGGGGGCATGTCTTGGCGCAGGTGCCGCAGCCGGTGCACTTATCACGGTTCCAGATAAGCTCGTTGCCCCGAAACCGACGCGACATGTTCAGTCTCTGCTCTGGAAACTGATTAACCGTCGGGTGACGGAGCAGATGCCTGATGGTCACCGTCAGGCCCTTGATGATGCCGATTCCGTAATGTTCAAACTTCAAGTCTGCCCCATCCTAACTTAAAGAATTTGGACCATAAAACAACCAGTATTACCATTATGACAATATTGATAATAACCATTATCCAGGGAAGGGCCGCTGGCCAGACCAGCACCTGAATGGCGGTGATGAACAGGTTTATCAAAGCCAGCGGGAAAAGGAACTTCCAGGCCAGAGACATAAGCTGGTCAATCCTGATACGCGGCAATGTTGTCCGTGTCCAGACCATGACGAAGAAGACAATAAGTACCTTGACGATAAACCACAGCCAGTCAGGCAGCAGCGGGCCCCTCCAGCCGCCGAGGAAGAGCGTGGTGATAATGGCGGAGATGGCTATCGCTTCGGCGTATTCTACCAGATAGAACATGGCGAATTTCATACCGGAATACTCGGTGTGGAAGCCAGCCACAATCTCGGAGTCAGCTTCCATGAGGTCAAAGGGACTGCGGTTAATCTCGGCACAGCCGGCTATGAAAAAGAGCAGAAAACCGAGTGGCTGTAGCAGGATAAATGGAATATCCTGAGCCACCACAATCTGGTTCATGGAGAGAGAGCCAGCCATCAGCACCACGCCGACGATGGCCAGTACCAGCGGCATCTCATAGCTGACTACGGCGGCGACATTACGCATGGCACCGAGGAGAGAATACTTGTTGCTGGAGCCCCACCCCGCCATAAATACCCCTATCGTTGAGACGGAGCTAATCGCCACCACGTAAAGTATGCCGATATTCAGGTCAGCCAGCAGTGCCCCGTTCTGAAACGGCACCACGGCAAAAATCATCATCGCCGGCGCAAAAGCCACCACCGGAGCCAGCCAGTGAACTATTTTATCAGCACTGTCCGGCACAATATTTTCTTTAAGCATTACCTTGATGGCGTCCGCTACCGGCTGAAGCAGGCCGAAGGGTCCGGTGCGGTTGGGGCCGAGGCGTGACTGCATGCGACCCATGCCACGGCGCTCAATGTAGATAGCTCCCATCACCATAATCAGCACAAAAACGATAAGGACGATGGTAAAAAACAGCCAGTGCCACCAGTAGCCGCCGGGCCAGTCCGGCGGTGTCACCTGTTGCATGGGCAATTGACTATTAACAACAAAATCAGCTATCGCCACTATCTATCAACCTCGCCCATAGTAATATCAATACTGCCGAAGATTATAATAAGGTCGGCAACTTTCCAGCCCCTCACCATTTCGCGGAGGGCGGTCAGGTTTATCAGGCTGGTTGGCCGCACATGACAGCGGTAGGGGGCAATGGAGTTGTCCGACACCAGATAAAAGCCGAGTTCACCCTTGGGTGCCTCAAGATGCGCGTAAGCATCGCCTGCCGGCGGGCGAATCAGGTGGGGCACATCGGCCCTGACCGGCCCGGATGGTATCTGCTCCATGGCCTGCTCAAGGATGCGCAGGCTCTGGCGCATCTCCTCCACCCTCACCCGGTAGCGGTCATAGCAGTCGCCAACCTCACCTACCGGGATATCAAACTCAAAGCGGTCGTAAATAGAGTACGGGTCGGCCTTGCGCAGGTCCCACTTAACGCCGCTGCCGCGGGCCACCGGACCGCTGATGCCGCAGTTAATAGCCGTTTCCCTGGTCAGGATGCCAACGCCCTTGGTACGCGCCAGCAATATCTCGTTCTGCATGAGGAGGCGGTCCCATTCATCAATCATTCCGGGCATCGTCTTCATGAATTTCTGCAGTGCCGGCAGGAATTCATCGGGAATGTCCTGGCTGACGCCGCCAATCCTCATGTAGTTATAGGTAAGGCGCTGGCCGCAGACCATATCAAAAAAGTCTAAAATCTTTTCTCTTTCCCGGAACATGTACAGGAACGGGGTGAAGTAGGCACCGCAATCGTTTATAAAAGCGCCAACGGCAATACAATGGTTGGCGATACGCTGCAATTCAGCCATGATGACGCGTATGTACTCGGCACGTTCTGGCACCTTTATCCCGGCCAGTTTCTCCACTGCCAGGCAGTAACCCAGGTTATTGCTCATCGGCGAGATATAGTCCAGCCGGTCGG
>CAYWAU010000185.1:0-3661 GCA_964456395.1 uncultured Dehalococcoidaceae bacterium | reverse complement strand
CGCAGTGCATCTTGGGAAGAATCCAGGTCTCATAGGGTACATGTGAGGCGTAAGGGTGGACAACAACAAACTCTTTGGTATCAGCCACCACCCGGCTGCCCGCCTTCCCCAGGTCCCAGGTGATAAGGTCGCAGTAAAGGCACCTACCCATATCGGCATAATACTCATGGGCGACATCAAACTTGCGGCGGTAATAAGGAGCCATAATGGGTGTCGCCACCAGCTGGGAGTGAGGGTGTATCAGGGATGTCCCCGCCGCCCAGCCAGAATTTTTGAATATATTGATGTGCTTGAGTCGCCGGTTTTTCTTTAAAGCATTGTACCTTTCCTGGTAGGTTATCAGCACTTTTTCAACATGCTCATAAGGCATCAATGCCAGGGGTGTGTTGTGAGATGGACTGTCAATAATTACCTCGTGGATACCAAAGCCGCCCATCTTGCGGAAAAAGGGTCCCTCCTCCACCCTGGTGGTGTCTCCTTCGGGGGTTAGTGCGGCAAACCGGTTTGGCACTACCCTCACCGCCCAGTCCGAGGACTCTTCTGAAACGGGGATTCTAAAGACTTCATCCGGTGTTTCCGCTTCGTTACCGGGACAGAAAGGACAGGTAGAATCCCAACTGGGCATATTATCAGTAGCAGCAGGCTTCTTTTTCGGTCTTTGCTGGGGACGCCTGCCCCTCTCCGGGGCCAGTATCACCCATTCCTTGGTCGTAGCATCTTGCCTTAGTTCTGACATACTCCTCTTTGTCCTGGCATTAAACCGAGCGCCTGGCTCACCCGGCAGAAAGCTTATGCTTTTATCCGTATTGGCTTCCGCTTCGGCTTGATAGTTTCGCCGCTCTGGACCTGGGGGCCCGGGAAATCATCCTCCGTAACACTGTCGTAGATGATGCAATTGCGGCCTATCTTATAACCGGGAGGAATCACCGTCCGCTTACCGATAATAGTCAGCCCCGTATTTAATACATTTGGGTTACTGTGGTTGGTACGGAAATCATCACCAAAGCCGACATGACAACCGGCCTCAACTACCACTTCCTTATCCAGTATGGAACGGTCAATGACAGTATCCCGGCCGACCTCGGTGCCTTCCATGATAATCGAGTCTTTAACTACAGCGCCTTCAGCCACCTGGACTCCCGGTGAAAGGATGGAGCGCTCTACATGCCCCTCAACTTTACAGCCGCTGGATAACAAACAATTGGTGACGGTGGCTGTGTCGCAAATCTTGGTTGGGGATCCCTCCACCTCCTTGGTGTATAAAGGCCAATCAATGTCGGAAAGGAAGGCTTGAGACATCCCCAGAATTTCCATATTGGACTGCCAGTAGCTGTCCACGGTACCGATATCGCGCCAGTACCCGTTAAAGACATAAGCAAATATTTTACCCTTGGTGGGCATCTTGGGAAAGATATTCCTGCCGAAATCATGTCCCGTTCTTCCCTCCAACCACTGGCGAAGAATATCTTTCTTGAAAATATAGACTCCCATGGAGACAAGATTGCTCTCCGGGTGCTTTACCTTTTCCTGGAAGCGTACTACCTGCCCCCTTTCATCCGCCACCACCGTGCCAAATCTAACCAACTCCTCTTCAGGAAGGCGGGTGGCCGCCAGGGTAACATCCGCCCCGTTTTCTCTGTGAAATTCGAGCATGGGGGAATAGTCCATTTTGTAGACGTGGTCACCGCTGAGGACGAATACGTCGGCGATGTCCTCGGCTTCAATGCGGTCAAGGTTCTGGTACACGGCATCAGCGGTCCCCTTGTACCAATCCCGACCTTCGTCGCGCGCCAGGTAAGGTTGCAGCAACCGTATACTTCTGTCCGGAGGAACCAGACCCCATGGCACCCCAACCCCTATATGCTCGGTCAGGGAGACCGGCTGGTACTGAGTGAGAACAATGACATTGTAAATCCCCGAGTTCACACAATTACTCAGGGTAAAATCTATGATGCGGTACTTGCCGGCAAAGGGAACCGCCGGTTTGGCTCGCTCCTGAGACAAGATGCTCAAGCGCTCGCCCATTCCTCCTGCCAGAATAACAGCTAGCGATCTGTGCATGGTTTTTCACCATCACCTGTTAGTGTCTCTGGGCAGATTTTACATCTTATACCAAAAATGTTTAATAGATACAGCTGCACTTATTTCCTAGGCAACACCTTTATCCACAATTCACCAATCGGTCTATCTTACACATATTTGCTTAATCATATTATACATATTATCGGAAGATGTCAACCCATATAATCTAATGCAGGACACGAATTTATTGGTCAGCCGGTGAAATAATCTATGCTTACGCTCCAGTTTTATTGATGACAGGGTTATAATATAATTAATTTATCTGATTGAGCTGAAAGAAGTTAAAAAGGCACCAGGAATCAATGCCTCTTTTTTAAGGTGAGCATGTGTATTACTTTGCCTACGCCAGTAATTTGAATAAAAAGCAGATGCGGGAACGCTGCCCGGACAGCCAGCCCAAATTCATAGCTACTTTACCCAATTATAAGCTGGTATTCGCCGGCTGGTCACGAGAGTGGCGGGGTGGCAAGGCCAGCATCATGTCATACCGGGGCGTTAAAGTACGCGGCGCCATCTATGAGGTAGCCGAGGCGTGCCTGAGGCAGCTGGACAAACACGAAGCCGGCTACCAAAGGCTAAACGTAACCGTATTTGATGAGGATAATGAGCCTGTCCCGGCCGTAACCTATATCAGGTCCGGACTGCTGGAGGAATCCTCACCCTCAAAAGAATACGCGGCCGTTATATGGGGGGGCTATCAGGACTGGGGAATTGCCTAGCGCCAGTTTTTGCCAATGGATATAATAGTAACCGCAGCTCTTACGTGAGGCTGGCGTGCCAATTGTCCATACTATAGACTTGAAATATCTCTTCATCTGTTGTATCATAGGTTAGTTTATCTACTATAGAACATAGATACTATGATATTGACTGCCATTAAGGCAAATAGTAGTGCCAAGTGTCCAAAAATATGGTTTGAATTATACATCAATCTAATGTATCATGATTAATACGTTTTATATCAAAAAGGAGTAGCTTATGACCTCTCATAATTATGATGTCAAAGACCGGTCATTGGCCGAAGTCGGCAAGCAGCGAATAGAGTGGGCTTACCGGGAGATGCCGGTGGTCAAATTAATCAGAGAGAGGTTTGCTGCGGAGGAGCCTTTAAAAGGTATCCGCATCTCAGGCTGCCTGCATATCACCACGGAGACGGCCAACCTGGCACTGACCCTGCAGGCGGGGGGAGCCGAGGTAATGCTATGTGCGTCCAATCCGCTCAGCACCCAGGATGACGCGGCGGCAGCGCTGGTGGACTATGGTATTCCCACTAATGCCATTAAGGGTGAGGATGAGACAACCTACTACAAGCACATAAATACTGCTTTAGATAATAAACCACATCTCACTATTGACGACGGTGCTGACCTTGTTACCACGCTTCACACCAAGCGAAGCGACCTGATTGATAATATCATCGGCGGTACTGAGGAAACCACCACCGGCGTTATCCGCCTGCGCAGTATGCATAAGGCCGGTAGGCTCAAATACCCCCTGATTGCGGTCAATGATGCTCAGACCAAGTACCTCTTTGATAATCGCTATGGCACCGGACAGAGCACCATAGATGGCATCACCC
>CAYWAU010000184.1:0-3678 GCA_964456395.1 uncultured Dehalococcoidaceae bacterium | reverse complement strand
CTACCATCGGCTCCATGATTTGATTCAGGACGGTATAGACGGGGTTCAGCACATTGTTGGCATTCTGGAAGGCCATAGCAATCCGGCTCCACCTTATTTGCTGCATCTCGCTCTCAGAGAGCGACAGCAGATTTTCCCCGTTAAAACGAATGTCCCCTCGAATCGCGCCCTCTATCAGACGCATGATGCTCAGGCCAAGGGTAGTCTTTCCGGTACCTGACTCGCCAACGATGGCCAGGGTCTCTCCTGGCGCCAGTTCCAGGTCTACCCCGTCAAGAACCACATCGTGACCATAACTGACTCGCAGGTTCTTTATCTCAAGCAATTTCAACACCTCTCAATCTGGGCTCGATAACCGGTTCGGCGGCATGACCGACAAAGGTCAAGCCAATTATAGTCAGGGATAAGGCTACGCCGGTAGGAACCAGCCACCACTGCCAGACATTCAGGTAGCTGAAGCTGAGAGCGTCACGCATCATCATGCCCCAGCTAACTATGGTCGGGTCGCTTATTCCCAGAAAAGCAAGCCCGGCCTCCATGAAGACGGCTCTCCGTACGCCGTAGATAAAATCAACCAGCAGTATAGGCCCAAGGTCAGGTACAACATGGCGCCAAGCAATATAGAAGTGACTAGCCCCGAATGATTTAGCTGCGGCCACGTTTCCTCTCTCTTTTAATGAAAGTGCTTGGGCCCGCATGATTCTGGCTCCACCCTGCCAACTCAGTAGTGATAAGAGGAGTATAAGAGTTAGGATACTCGGCCTAATGTAGGCTGATATCAGGATAATGACAATTATCATTGGAATCACGATGAAGGCATCGACTATCCTCATGACGACCTTCTCGTAAAGCCCGCCGACTAAGGCTGCCGAGACCCCGAACACGGTGCCCAGCAACGTGGAGAGAATGCCCACCCCGAATCCAACCAGCAGGGAAGTCCTGGCACCGTAGACGAGCTGGCTCCAGATATCCTGACCAACGTGGTTCATGCCCAGCCAGTGGCTCAGGGACGGCGGAAGCAGGGAGGCGGTTGACTGCTGATAAGGGTCATAAGGAGCCAGGACAGGTGCCAGAACCGCCACTCCCAACATAAGCAGCAGAATAATAAGCCCTGCCTTGCCGGGACCGCTTTCCTTTATTTCCTTTTTGACATCAATATGCATAACTCACTCTTGGGTCTAACTTCGGGTAAGAAAGGTCAATCAGAAAGTTAGCGGCCAGCACACATACAGCTACTATCAGGAATACCCCCTGAATGATAGGGTAGTCACGGGCCAGCAGGGCCTCGTAGGTGAGGTAACCCACGCCCGGGTAGGCAAACACCAGCTCAACAAAGAGAGCCCCGGTAACCACCCTGCCTATCCAGACACCGGTCTGGGTAACCACCGGCAGCATGGAGTTTCTGCCGGCGTGTCGATATTTGAGTGCCCGCTGAGATAAGCCCTTGGCCCTGGCAGTCAGCATATACGGCTCTTTGAGCACCGTAATCATGGTATTCCGAGTCAGCAGATAGCCACCGGCCAGGTGAGCCAGGGTCAAGGCAGCTACCGGCAGAAACAAGTGCCTTAATACGTCCAGCAGCAAGGCTAACCCTGACAGCCCCGAGTAAGGGGTTAATGCCCCGGCCAGGGGGAAGATTCCCCATGTCACACCAAAAGCGATAAGCAGCAACATCCCCAGAAAGAAATCGGGGAAGCCGTTCAGGCTCATCAGTCCGGCCAGCATAGCCCGGTCACCCCTGGAACCACGGCGCCACCCGGATTCGATTCCCAGTGCTATTCCCAGTATGGTTGAAAGTAGCAGTGAAGTACCCACCAGAAGCAGTGTCCAGGGCAGGCATCCGAGAATCACTGACAGTACGGACGCATTATAGTAGTAAGAGTGACCCAGCTCACCCTGAAACAGTGCCAGAAAGTAGGCACCGAACTGCTGCCATAGCGGCTTGTCCAGAGCAAAGCTCTCTATAAGCTGGGCCTTGAATTCCGGCGTCATGCTAACCAGGGCTTCGTCGCCATAGATAGCCATCAGCGGGTCTCCCGGCATCATTCTGGGCAGCAAGAAGTTGAGTACCAAGATGAACAAAAAGGCTATGATATAAGTAATCAGATTTCGCCTGTTTACCACTTTCCCTGAGCAATCTCCCGATAAATCTGCGCCATCCAGTCAGCTACCTTTACATCTTCAGCCGCATAGTAGCCGGGATTATACGGCTTAATATCTATTAGCGGGCTGCCGTCAATAGCGTCCAGCCCTTGCACTTTCAGGACATTTCCTTTACGTTCCAGTAACCGCACTACCATGGCACAAACAGGATTAGGACGCGCCGGGCTACAGGTGGCGAAAATACCAACCAGCGGTAAGTCCTTCCTCCCCATAGGATGGGGATGGTTCCATTTCTCCTCCACGGCTATTTCACAAAAGACATTCTATTCAAGGGAATGGGTACACCGCTGGCAATACCATCTTTAGTATAGAAAAGTTCTACCTTGCCATCATGGGCACAGTACCATTTGGGATAGTAGAGCGTTAGTGCTGGTAAGTCTTCGGCGTACACCTCCTGAATCTGAAATACCAGGTCTTTTCTCTGTTCAGCATTCATCTCGCTTAGCTGCGCTTCAAGAAGCTGGTTAAGCTTTTCATTCGAGGTATAGCGGGCACTATTGAAACCCTCGTCCATAATCACCCTTTTCAGGATAGATGGTTCATAAAGACCTCCGTGACCGTAGACAGAGAGGTCAAAATCCCAGGCTTCAACCTTAGCGTCAACCGTCTTGGCTTCCAGAGTCCGGAAATCCACCTTTACGCCCAGTTGTTCCAGTTGCTGTGCTATAAACTGTCCTACATCTTTGAATGTCGATGAAGCGAGCAACTCGAGCCCCAGCTGCCGGCCATCTTTCGTGAAATAGTCACCTTCCAGAGTGTAGCCCAGCTCTTCAAGGAGTTGCCTGGCTTTTGCCAGGTTGTATTTATACTGCGGCGTGTCCGGGTTATACCAGTCGCTCGTCGGCGGCACCATTCCCGGGCTGCCAGCGATGGCGTGGCCCCGCTGGGTAATTTGCACCAGAGACTCACGGTCTATGGCATGGGCGAGAGCCTGACGGAACTTTTTATTGGACAGGGGCTCTTTCTGGTGATTTATCGTGAGCTTGGCATTCCAGGCGACCGGCGCCGTAATTACGGTAAGCCCCACTTCCTCCATCTCAGAGACGACTTCGGGTGGGATGTCACCGGCATTAACCGAGCCTTCCTTCAGTGCCGCCGGAATCATCTCCTCACTTATCTTGACGAACTTAATCTCTTCGATGCGGGGTTTTCCCAGATAATAGTCGTCAAATGCCCGGTAGAGATAGGTGCCATGCTCCTTGCTGTAGTCCGCCAGCGTATAAGGCCCGGTGCCAATCACCGCCTCCGGCCCGGTAAGGCTCTTGGGGTCATCCACGCCCTGCCAGATATGCTCGGGTATAATGACCATGGTTCCCGCTATATCATTTAAAAAGGGAGCGTAAGTCTGCTCCAGGTATAGTTTCACGGTGTAATCATTAAGCGCTACCGCCTCTCTTATTCCGCCGGGGCCTATCAACGTGACGAAGGGGTCGGGGTGAGTTTTAATATAGTCAACAGTAAAAACGACATCCTCAGCGGTGAATTTTTCACCATCATGCCACCTGACATCATTAC
>CAYWAU010000183.1:0-3709 GCA_964456395.1 uncultured Dehalococcoidaceae bacterium | reverse complement strand
CCGATTTTCTCTTTCAGCTCCAGGATGATGCGGTTGGCTACCTTTTTGCCAATACCGGGAATCATGGTCAGCATGTCGGTGCTGGCGGTGGCGATAGCCATGGTAATCTGCTCCGTGCTCAGAGCCGAGAGCATGGCCAGTGCCAGCCGCGGACCCAGCCCGGAGACCCCGAGCAGGGTCTGGAAGAGCCATAGTTCATCAGCCGAGGTAAAGCCGTAAAGGGCGACGTTGTCCTCGCGCAGGTGCAGGTGGGTGTAAAGCCTGACTTCATCGCCGGGGTTTCCCAGCGTGCTCAGGGCGGAGGTGGGCATGTATACCTGAAAGCCGATACCGGCAACATTAACAATCGCCCAGTCACTGCCCAGAGACTCCAGTTTTCCGTGAAGGCTGGCTATCACTTTCTCTCCTCTACTGGCTGGCTAGCAGGTTACTCAGGTGTATCTCGCGCAGGTGGCAGATGGCGACCGCCAGGGCATCAGCGGCATCGTTGGGCTGGGGGACCTCGGATAGCCCGAGCTGGAGTCTGACCATCTCCTGAATCTGCTCCTTGCTGCTGGCTCCGTAGTTAGCCACCCTCTGCTTTATCTGGGCTGGGGTATATTCGTAGGTCGGGATGCCTCTGCCGGTGGCGGCCAGGAGGGCTATCGCCTGCGCTCTGCCTATGGCCAGCGCCGACCGCACATTTTTGGCGATAAAGGGTTGCTCTACGGCGACGGCATCGGGCTGGTGACGCTGGATAACTTCCAGAAGCTCATTATACAGGTGACTCAAACGCTCACCAATTGAGGCATCCGGCCCGACGAGGGCACCGAAATCAATCAGGGCTATCTCATCTTCCTCGCTCTCTATCACTCCATAGCCCATAACCACTGTGCCCGGGTCAATACCTAAAACTTTCATTTTTTATGAGGATTCTTAAGAGTAAAGATCCTTGAGCTTATTGTGACTGATAGCTTTCCAGAATGGCGTCAGGGAAGTCGGCGTTGCTGAATACATTCTGCACTTCATCTATTTCCTCAAGCTTGTCCAGCAGCTTCAGTGCCTGCGTGGCTGCTTTGTCATCAAGCGGAACCAGAGACTTGGGCACCATTGACAGCTCGCTGGTGGCTATGG
Organism: uncultured Dehalococcoidaceae bacterium; assembly: GCA_964456395.1. GTDB lineage: Bacteria > Chloroflexota > Dehalococcoidia > Dehalococcoidales > RBG-16-60-22 > CAYWAU01. Next base: position 2,596 of record CAYWAU010000183.1, on the reverse strand, counting down.
GCATGTCCTGCTGTTCCAGAGCTGTCCTGATTGTCTCCAGCTCCTCCGGCTTGGTATAGACTTCTACGTAATTGCTTTCCACCTTGACATCCTCGGCACCGGTATCAATGGCGGTGAGAGCCAGCTCATCGGCATCCAGGTTGTCAGCCTTTACCGTAATGACCCCCTTCGAGTCGAAAAGCCAGGCGACACAGCCGCTTTCTCCCAGACTGCTGCCATGACGCGTAAATGTGCTTCTCACGTCCTGAATGGTCCGGTTGCGGTTGTCCGTCAGCGCGTTAACCAGGATGGCGGTGCCGCTGGGTCCATAGCCCTCAAGAACTACTTCCGTCAGGCTGGCGCCTTCCAGCTCACCGCTGCCTTTCTTTACGGACCTTTCGATATTGTCCGTCGGCATGTTGCTGTCGCGGGCTTTTTGTATCGCCAGGCGCAGGCGGAAATTGGTCTCCGGGTTGCTGCCCCCCTCACGCGCGGCTATGATAATCTCCCGGGTCAGTTTGGTGAAAAGCTGACCCCGCCTGGCATCGGTAACTCCTTTTTGGTGTTTAATTGAGGCCCATTTGGAATGCCCAGACATCGCCGTGTCCTCCTTAGCCGCTAGTCCCCCTGTTTGATAATTCTAGCACTTCATTGTCCCATGGTCAAAGAGTTGCCTCAGAATTTTCAGGACGCCTGTAGCCAGCCTGGCAGGGTGGGAAAGCGTTAACTCCGGGGCTTCTGAGCCGACTTGTTTTTGTTCGTGACTTCTACTATAATTCTGTGAAGGCATGAATAATGGAGTCCGGTTATAGCTTAAAAAAGTGTGAGGAGGGGTCTGAGCTTTGGGTGATTTCCCAACGAATATACTTATCGGAGTAGCCTTATTTCTTATGCTGGGACTCAGTGTGGTACTCCAGATTCTCCGTACACGGCGGGCACCGCTGGGAAGAGTTGTCGGTATCCTGTCCAATGTGATTAAAAATGAAAAGTTCGTGGAGAATTTTAGCTTCCATCGCAGCATGGGGAAATTGAAGACTGGTGCCTGGAAGAAGAATAAGGATAAAATTAATTTCCTGCCGCAGGATATACGGACGGCGCTTTCCAGGTTGTTTGAAATGGTTGAAGAGGTCAATGAGAGGATAGATGCCGCCATAAAGTATAAGTCAGATAGCTATATGGCGGGTATTGATATATCCAGGCTCAGAGAGCCGCTTGCCGGGAGCAAAGAGCAGCTCCGGGAGTGGGTCCAGGTGAATATGAATAATCCGGAGTATCTGCCGAAAAAGCGAAGTCTGTTCCACCGATAACACTCATTTACATTTTCGGGCAAGGGACTCTCTTAATTTCTGAAGTCGTGTCTGGAATGAGGCTGAGGCAATACTTTCCGTTGACATTAATATGCCGTCTTCCCGGTTGTCCAGATAATAGTTACGGCGTATTCCCACCTGCGTGAATCCGTACTTGCTGTAGAGGTTCTGGGCGGCTATATTTGAGGCGCGTACCTCCAGGGTCATGGTGCTGGCTTTCATCTCTTTAGCCAGGTCTATGGTGGCTATGAGCAGCAGCTCTCCTATACCCTGGCGCTGGTATCGCTGGCGCACAGCAATATTGGTAATGTGAGCTTCATCAGACAGTACCCAGATGCCGGAAAAACCGACAATATATTGTTTGTTAGCTGGCGATGAATCACCGTCAGGTGAGTGATTGCGGTGGAACCACTGTATAATTCCGGATATCAGCCTGGAGAGACCTCCCTCCGGTTTTGCCTCAGGCTCTTCAACGGTTATGGTATCGTCACAGGCAACAATATAGCGGGCTAGCTGGTTTTGCAGCTCCTGGCGGTAGTTAGCCGGAGGCACTTGGGTGGGAAAGGCTTCACGGTCGATTTCAGTGACCTGCGTGAGGTCTTCTTTACACATCGGGCGCAGGGAATAAGTCAAGGCTATATCTCCGTAGTAAGTTTCTAATTTATTGCTGAAAACCGTTTGCTCTGCAATTTTAGCATATTTTATTCTTTAATGGCATATCGCTCTGTACTACCTGTAAAATCTACAAAAAAAGAGGGGAAGTGTTTGAACTCCCCCCGACTTTCAGCCGTTCTTGACTGTTTTCGACAAATCATCAACTCTAGGTACTACTAGGCGCTTCTTTCCCTCCAAATTTCTTTATGCATATCCTTATCTATCGTGCAGTCAACTAGACTCACAAATTCTTTTTTATTTAGCTTCAATCGCCTTGCTGTATCTGAAATAACGTGGTCAGGAGCTTGCCCGCGGGCACTATGTGACAGTTTTCCTACTCTAAATTCACTTCCGTCAATATCCAGCCAGAAATAAACATGGTGGCCAGCCCTATCTTCTAAAGCATCTAGCTTAGCCACCAACGTGCTTCTTATTTCCCGATTGTCCATTAAGGTTGTAAAATTATTTTACCAAAATTTCTCTGAGAACTTGCAGATTATGGCGCTCCCTATCTCCCAGTCTTTCCTCTCTTTTCTCTAAAGAATGAAGATAATCAACTAATGAATTAAACAAGTCCTGCTGAGCCTCTTCCATAGATTCACCAACACCATACTCATCTGTTCGGTGTTCAACTACTATATAATTTCCATCTTCCA
>CAYWAU010000182.1:0-3729 GCA_964456395.1 uncultured Dehalococcoidaceae bacterium | reverse complement strand
GATATGCTTTATTCCACAAACCTCCATGCCATAGCCAAGAAACATGGTTGGTGGAAGCCGGAAGACGGTAAGCTGGACTGGCTGAGAACCGTAAGTGAAGGAGAATACAGTCATCCTTATTATTCCCTGCGTCGGGTATGGCACCTGCAGGCAAGAATTGCTCCCTCGCAGGCCAAGCCACCCTGGGTAAAGGACGGGTTGACCAAAGAATACCCCTTTTCCGTCAAGCCGGACAAAAAACTCAACCGGCGCGAGGTTATGAGCCTCTACCGTGATTACTATCAAGGAACAGAATTTGATCAATCCAAAGGAGTTGCCGCTGGACCGTTCGGATGCCCATATCGCTATCCTGGACCTATGGATGCAAGCGGTGACACCGGTGATCCGAACGCCAAACTAAAAGGAGCCTGGGAGCGAACAATATCCATCTTTCGCTGCGGTTACAGTTATGTCTGTCAGGCACGTAGTTGGTTGCCGGACCCGATCGGCGGCATTGTGTGGTTTGGCCCGGATGAACCGATGAGTACCTGCTATGTCCCCTTCTATATAGGCGTAACCAGTATCGCTGCCCCCTATTACACCTGCGATACTGCAATATTCAGCCAAAATAGCGCCTGGTGGGCCTTCAACTTTGTGGCTAATTGGGCCGGGGTGAAGTACAGTTACATGATCAAAGATATTCAGCAGAAACAGAATCAAATCGAACAAGCTGAAATTGACGAAATAGCAAAGCTGGATGAGGAAGCGCTGGCTCTGTATAAACAAGATCCTGAAAAAGCACGCCAGTTGCTCACCGCATACTGCAAAACGCAAGCCAATCAGGTAGTAAGGAACTGGTGGGATTTCGCCTGGTATCTGGTGGCCCGTTATGACGATGGTTATGTCAGCTCACCAGGCAACATGGCAGAGGAAGTCGGTTATCCCAAAGAATGGTACGGAAAATCGGCATGGCCCAACGGCCCGAAAAGCTATCAAAAACCAAAAACCATACCACCGGGAAGTTAGACCTGTAAAGCTTAGTACAACCCTTTCTGGGGAATAGAGTACCTCACTCCACCCTTTGGGACTTTCATATCTCCAAGATATCGGGGGAAACCGAAACTTCATTCTTTATCACAAAGAATTGCTTGGACTCATAGATTATTTGCTCGGGAGTAATTTCAAGAAAATCCTTCACCTATTTTCCACCATTATTCAGTACTGTAATTGAATCACCATCAAGTTATTATTGCTAAATATTGATTTTTGCCTTTATTCGTGACCATCCAGGTACCTGCTATTAACTTCGCATTAACTTCAGCCCAAGATTCGCTAATATGGGGTCATAGTATGGGTAGCCATAGTATATGGCGAAGAGACAATTTTGTTAAACACGGTCAATCTCCGGATCGTAAATCAGCGACCGGTTCCGGTGAGATGGTCAGAGACCGGAAAAACACCTGACAACCGGGAGTGAAGGGCGCTTGAGCATGAATACCAACCATTGCTTTTATAGGAATCTCCAGGACGAAGGTCCGGACAAACCGCCATTTTATACCGTCCAGGCTGTAATGCATCCCGAACACATTGCCTTTCCGAGTCAGCCGGAGATAACACTCGGGGAACGTTAATAGCTCACTATTGCTGTCATCAGACCATGGGTTTGTCACCACCGAAACCAACGATACCTCACCAATCGGACTACGCTCCAGGCAAAGCTTGGCCCATTGTCTATTAGTTGCACGCACAGTTAGGCCGGCGGCGTCCCCAAAGTCGACAAGCTCAGCTCTTACCTGAGTTGTTGCAGTGAAATCCCCAGATGTTTCCTTATAGAGAAGACAGCAGTTGTCCTTTGCCGGTCCATCGTACGGCCGGAAGAAATCACTTGGTGCTGGAGGCACTACCCTCAACCCCGCCTCGTCAAATAGCCATTCCGGCGGCTCATTAAGCCATATTAGCTCGTTCACCAGCAACCTGCCGGTACAGCCAACAAAAAGATTCATCTCTCTTCCCTCCTTACGCAGTGGCTCAACATTGATTTTCGTACTTATTATAGGGACTGAAGTATTATAGAACCCCAGAAACAAGTTTGTCAAGTTTGTCCTTTGAGTTCAATCCGAAAAGCACTATGCACCAACCGGTTACAGATAACACCAGCGATAGTCACTTGCCCCGGTGGGGCCGGTAAAGATAACCTCGAGTGTGAGCGGCGAGGTTTCCCGGGTTCGCTCCACGCTGTTGTTATGAGACCTGGTGTCATTACGATATCTTAAGAACCAACCGCCGTTCCCGAAACGAGTTTCCTTATTTGATATTGGGATAAGGAAGCACTATATTATCTCAGGTTATATAGACAAATTTCAGGAGATTACGGCAAAATGATCAATTATACCGCAAAATATACCAGGATTGGCTCCGGATGTATGGGACAGTTGGTAGAGTGGCCCGAAGTTATTACCGAAGGTAGAGACCTCGAAGAATGCTGTTTATGATACCAAATACCACCTGGTATGGATTCCAAAGTAGAGAAAGAGAATACTCAACCCGGAGATAGCACAGTGCGTGAAAGAGATGTCCCAGGAAATAGCAGAACAGTTTGAATTTGAGATAGACATCTGCCTCGGATAACACCTTTGCCTTGAGGCGAGAAGGAGGAAAGAAGCATAAAAAACTGGAAATGGGTCTCCTGGTTTCAACTCGGACTGCTGACGATAGTGTTACTACTGGCAGTAACTGTGTGTGCCACTGCTCTCCCCTGGCAGATAGAGACGGTAGACGCTACCGCCGATGTGGGCAACCATGCCTCCCTGGCCCTGGATACATCAGACTACCCCCATATCAGTTACTATGATGAGACCAATTCTGACCTCAAGTACGCCTACCAGGATGCAGGGGGTTGGCACACTGAGACAGTAGACAGTACCAGGCTTGTCATTTGACACTTCTCTAACTCCCTTGCTCTCGATGCTTCAGGCTATCCGCGCATCAGCTACTATGATGGCTCTAACCATGCTCTCAACTACGCCAGGGGACCGATATTGGTGAGCAATCTCACTCAAGGAACCCGACACTTGACTATCTCCGAGGCAGTAGCAGCAGCTAGTAGTGGTGATGTCCTTCAGGTAGCCGGAACGAGCAGCAACCCGGTCTATGATAATGTAACTGTGGATGTAGAGAGCCTCACCATCCAGGCCTCTCCCGGAACCCCCGGGCTGGTGGTGGCTGCCGATGCGGCCAGTGATATTCTTCACGTTACCGCTGATTATGTGACCATCACCGGTCTTATCGTCTCGGGTGCCAGTGCCGCTGCCGGTATCTACCTTGATGGAGTCACTGGCTGCCGGATTTTGAACAACACAGTGAAGTAATCCCTTGTCTAACGGGAATATTCCTTCAAGGTTCTCCTCCCTGGCTACCGGTGAGCACGGTGGGTGTCAAGTGACAATGATCACCGAGGAGCTCTCGCAAGCCCCGGGAGATAAGATGAAAGAACAGATTTGCCTGGAGGGTGGAGAGAGCACCAAACCCTACCTGGTCAATAATGAAAGACGTGCCTCATGATAGTTTCCACAGTTTGCTAGGAGCCTGCTGAAAAACCCTCTATAGTCTCCTGACATCTTAGGTTAATTTTGTTCTTTCTCAAGAGTTCCTCAATTAGACATAAATCCTTATCTGTGGTATAATAGAGCCATTCTCATAAGAAGAAAAACAAACTTCCTTTTTTGATACCGGCTTTGCCTGTGCTCATCT
>CAYWAU010000181.1:0-3742 GCA_964456395.1 uncultured Dehalococcoidaceae bacterium | reverse complement strand
CGGTTCTGGAAACCGAGGCTTCCAAAGGGTATCCGTTACTGAGTACCACTTCCAGCTTCTCAATTTCAGAGACATCAGCGAGAAATGTTATGATGCTGCCATCTGACCTGAATAGGAAACCGGAGCTCTGGCCGGACCTGCCCCCTGTAAGTTGCGACTTCACCATCACCACCGGCTGTCTGGAAACTCCTGTCGATACCTCAAATCTCGCCGAAGCTACCACCTTGTTGTCAAGGTAAATTCTCAGTTCGTATTTACCCGGGTCAGCAGGAATCTTCCACGGATTCTGAAAACCCGCTAGAGTAGCTCTCCCCGGCTCAAATGGCCCCAAATCAGGCAAACTTGCTTCTATTTCTTTGGCTGTATCTCTGTTGAAAAAGGTATACTTGGAAAACGTGATGTCAGCCTCAAGATGCTCGCTTATCCTGAGCCCCAGAAACATTCTGTCTCCCAGATTGAAGACCCTCTGTATCCGATCTGGGTGTGGGTCGGACTTCCTGTCATAAGCCCAAGCGCCTGTCGGTGGAGGCGAACCTGACTCTGCCGGGAATATGGCTATGACCTCAATGATGTCGGGGGCACTTTGCTGACACCCAGCCGGAGCTAGCGTCACTAGAGCCATTAAAATAACAGTTAATACAACGATTAGCCTTTTCATTTCCCGTCCCTTTATTTTACATTCCACTACTCCAGCGGCACCGTGAACTCCCAGGGGCCTTGCCAGTCATTAAGCTGAGTAATGGTAAAGGTTAGCTCTTTAGCATCACTGGGGACGGGGTCGAGCTGGCCGGGGCCCACTTTCCAAACCAATCCTATGCCATTGTCCTTGTTATTGAAGCCAGCCGTTCCGGCGTATTTAGTAATGCCGCCGACAGTGTATTCAGCTTTAGCCATGACGGATGGCGCCGGAGGCAGCAATCCAGGCGCAGAGGGAGACGGCGTATATGCTGGTGGGATGAAGAAGAAGTAGAATCTTGAGCTGTCTGCCGTTAGCTCGACACGCTCCAGTGTTATGGTAATGCCGTTTACTGTCTGCGATTGTTCGGGTTCGATGGTCTTTTCCATAGCGCCCTGTGGGTATTGTATCAGCGCACGGGTCCCCGGGGTGAAAGTGATTCCCCTCTCTTCTTGCCTGACATTAATTTCTCCGGACCTGATATTGTACCAACCGGGCGGTACTTGCTCCCCTGCACTGTCCTTCTGGTCCCAACTGAAGTCTACCGACACGGTTTCGCCCGGTTTTATCTCCAGCGTCTGCTTGATGCCAGGCTGGGAAAACAGGACATGGTTATAATCCAGACCCGGCGTCACCTGGATTTCCGGGGGGTATGGGCCCATGGTGAACACTTCTGAAGATACGTTGGTAATTGATAATTTTACTGTAACCAGTTCCCCCGGCAGATAGTGGGCCTCTTCTGGTACAATGCTTCTTTCAAAGGGCGGCGGCGGTGCGGGTCGGGGGGCGGGTGCTAGTGCTGGCGCGGGTGCCGGGGATGAAGTGGAAGGTTGCTGGCATCCCGCAATCGAGATTGTAAGCAGCAAGGTTGTCAGAACTATAACAAATAGAATATTTTGCCTTTTCATCTTTCACCTCCCACTATTTCAGCGGTATCTCAAACTCCCAGGGGCCTTGATAGTCTCCCAGTTTAGTTATCCTGAAGGTGAGCTCTTTAGCATCACTGGAAACGGGGTCGAGATTATCCCAGATATGTAACATACCATTTTCCAGAGGTCGGATACCAGACGAACCTGCTTTCTTAATGACTAATCCGTCGACGCTATACTCCGCCTCAGCATGGAACATCATTGAGGGTGCCGGAAGCGGCTGGCCGGAGGGGAAACTATAACCAGATGGGGTATTGAATGCATAGACTGTCATCCCTGTGGAGGTTAGCTCGATACGTTGGAGAGTTATCGTGATTCCATTCATAGTTTGGGACTGGTTCAGGTCAAAGCTCTTTTCCATGTTTCCCTGGGGGTATTGAATCAGCACGCGGGTCCCCGGGGTGAACGTTATTCTACTACCTCCTTGCCTCACAGTAATTTCTCCAGACCTGATATTGTACCAACCGGGCAGGACTTGCTCTCCTAAGCTATCCTTTTGGTCCCAGTTGAAGTTTACCGACACAGTTTCGTCCGGTTTTATCTCCAACGACTGCGTGCCGCCAGGCTGGGAAAATAGGACATGGTGATAATCTAGGCCCGGCGTCACCTGGATTTCTGGAGGGTATGGGCTCATCGTAATCACTTCTGAAGATACGTTGGTGATTGATAATTCGACTGCAACCGGTTCCCCGGGCAGATAATGGGCTTCTTCAGGCACCACGCTTACTTCAAAAGGTGGCGGTGGCGCGGGGCGTGGGGCCGGTGCCGGGGTTGGAGTCGGAGTGGGTGCCGGAACCGGGGTAATTGGTGCTGGGGGAGGTATATTGATTACCGGCGGCGGTACTGGCGCCGGAGCCGGAGCAGGAGCTGGGGCGGGTAATGGTGCCGGAGGAGGTGCTTGGCCGACTCCTCCAAACTGCCAGACAGCAGCCACCACGGCTATAAGTACAACCGCTACCGTAACCGTAGCCACCTGCCATGCCTTGCCCGTAAATAGTCTATGCAAACCATCAAGCCAGCTACTCTCTGTATCCAGTCGTGCGTACAACTTCTCCCATGCACCAGTTGAAGGCGAAACTGCTTCAGCCATTGAATTCAGCACGCCACGTACACTCTCCTGTATGGCAGACAGAGCTTCAAGCTCGCCGCGGCATTGTGGACAACTGGGTAAATGCGTCTCGATACAAGCCTTCTCTTCCGGCGTGACTTCGTCGTCGAGATAGGCAGTTAAAAGAGCACTTATTTCCTTGCAGTTCATTTTCCCTTCCCTCACGCTGATGCCTCCCCCGCGTTCATCTGTTCCTTTAAGTATCGGAGTGATTGGTTGAGCCGGGACTTCACTGTGCCCAGCGGTATCTCCAGCGCCTCGGCAATCTCCTGGTAGGACAGGTCGTTGAAGTATCTCAGCACCAGCACCGAGCGGTGCTTTGTGTCCAGTGAATCCATCGCCTTGAGCAACCTGTCATATTCCAGTTTGTTAATCAGTACGTCGTCCGGCTGAGATTGATGATTCATTTCCGGCAGGTCAATCCCTTTTTCTTCCAGCGATATGATGGATGGTGCCTTTCTTGCTTTACCTCTTGAGCACTGGTTGACGGTGATGCGGTGTAGCCAGGTGGTAAGCTTGCCTTTATCCGGGTCATAGGTATGCCGGGACCTCAACACCGAGACAAACGCCTCCTGCAGGGCATCCTCAGCAGCCTCTTTACTGCCTGTAATGAGGTAAGCCGTCCTGAAGACCAGCTTCTCATACTGTCTAAAGAGAGCTTCGAAAGCAGCCATATCGCCTGATTGCCATTTATCCAAGTCCGTCATGGTACCACTATATAACTATAGGCACCTTAGGGCAAAAAAGTTCATTTGTTGCTCCAAAATTCGGCGGGGGAGGGGCCGATAATAAAGCTATTTCTTCTCGTTTTACCTTCTGACTAATTGTTAAATAATGAAGCTGTAAACGTATTTTTTCAGCACCTTAAAAACTGAATAGCACAAAGCCTGACCTGAACGCTTGCCCTAATCAAAATAAAGGGGGTAAGTATGAGTTCAAGCATAGTAGCACCAACAGCACCAGACGGCGATTATGGCAATACTCAAGGTCATTGTAACCGATGTAATAAGGTCTGGACTCTAAAAACAG
>CAYWAU010000180.1:0-3790 GCA_964456395.1 uncultured Dehalococcoidaceae bacterium | reverse complement strand
AGTACTGTCATATCAAGATGGAGGGGCGCACCTTCGGCGATGTCCCCCTGACTATAGACCTGAAGATGGAGGTATGGGATAGCCCTAATTCCGCGGGTGTCGTCATTGATGCCTTAAGGTGCTGTAAGCTGGCTCTTGACAACGGGCTGAAAGGAGAACTAAGGGGTCCTTCAGCCTACTTCATGAAGTCACCACCGATTCAATACACAGACGATGAGGCTCGCAAGATGGTAGAGGATTTTATTGCGGCCACTGCCCTGCCAGACGCTACAGCCAAGCAACCCAAAAAACAGGAGGTTACCAAGTAGGTACCCATGAAGATAGCCCTGGTCTCCCCTTATGACTTCGCTTACCCCGGCGGCGTGGTCAACCATATATCATGCCTGGAGCAGCAGTTTACCCTAATGGGCCATGACGTCAAGATAATCGCCCCGGCCTCAAAAGCAGTGCACACCCTGGGTGACCGGTTTATTCGCATCGGTACACCCCGACCCATCCCGGTCAGCGGCTCCATAGCCCGGGTTACCGTATCCGTACGGCTGGAGTCCCAGATAAACGAGGTGTTTGACCGGGAAAAATTTGATATCTGTCACCTCCACGAACCTTTGATGCCAACACTCTGCACCACTACCCTCAGGTTGAAACGCACGCCGATGGTCGGTACTTTTCATGCCTCCGGAGGCAAGCCCTGGTATACTTTGTGTACCCCTCTGGGCAAGTGGTACCTCGACCGGTGGTTCCGCAAGCTCGACGGCAGGATTGCCGTGTCCAGCACGGCTCTTGGATATGTAAGCTCCTATTTCCCTGCAGAGTACACAATCATACCTAACGGCATTGACACCAAGCACTTTAACAACCATGTATCACCGATTGATGAATTTAATGACGGTAAATTAAATATCCTCTTCGTCGGGCGCCTGGAGAAACGAAAGGGCTTTGATTATCTGTGGAAAGCCTATAAGCAGGTTAAGCAGGAAATCCCCAACTGCCGTCTCATTTCCGTAGGGCCCGGCACCAGGCTACGGAACAAGTATCAGAAGCGAATCAATAAGAACGGACTGGATGACGTTATTTTTACTGGCTACGTAACCTATAGTGACTTACCCAGATATTATAAAACAGCCGATATCGTCTGCTTCCCGGCTACCGGATGGGAGAGCTTCGGTATCGTCTTACTTGAGGCTATGGCTGTCAGCAAGCCAATTATTGCCTCGGATATAGAAGGTTACGCCAAGGTACTGACTCACGGTACCGAGGGACTTTCGGTGCCGCCGAAGGATGTGGATAAATTATCCGAAGCCCTGGTTACGCTAATGACTGATGAGCCACTTCGCCAGCAGATGGGCGCCAGGGGAAGACCTAAAGCGCTGGAATACGACTGGGCACGCGTTGCCCAGAGAGTGCTGGATTTCTACGTTGAGACACTCAACAAGACAGCTCCGCCAGAAGCAATCCCGAAAGCGGAAACCCTATCGGTTAGTGCTGCTTCAGGAAAGCACTGAATAATGACAAAACTAGACAAAGCTCGCAAAGTCTCGTCCGACTATATCACTCAACCAGCAGTCAGGCTTCTGGCCAGAACCCCGCTAACACCAAACACCATAACATGGCTTGGATTCTGGCTAACTGTTGGTGCCGCCGCGCTGGTCGTTACCGGCAACCTTTTTGCTGCCGGCTTCGTCGTGCTTGTCGCCGGATTCTTTGATATGCTGGATGGAGCTCTGGCGCGCACCACCAACCGGGTCACGCGTTTCGGCGGTATCCTTGACTCCACACTTGACCGCCTATCTGAAGCGGTACTGCTGCTATCCATACTGGTAATTTACACCCGGGGTCAGCAGGTTGCCGAAAGTGTACTGGTCGGTGCTGCCCTGCTCGGTTCACTTATGGTCAGCTACCTCAGAGCAAAGGTAGAGTCTCTGGGAATTGAATGCAGGGTGGGATTATTTACCCGGCCGGAAAGGGTTATTATACTGGCACTGGGTCTTCTGCTGAGCCGATTTGATTATGCTCTGGTTACTGCCCTGGCTATTATCACTGTCTTCAGCTTCTTCACCGCTGGACAGAGGCTGTTTTATGCCTGGCGCCAGACAAGAACCCAGAAAAAAGGAGAGTAGAAGAGAGGCTTCGCCTCTCTTCTGAAATAAATTAGACAATCCTCATCTTTGGTAGTAGAATGTAAGCTGTATTTTTTACGGAGGAAACGATGCCGGTTACTGCTGTTCTCGGAGCTCAATGGGGAGATGAAGGTAAGGGTAAAATAGTTGACATGCTGGCCGAGGAAGCCAAGGTAGTGGTACGCTTTTCCGGTGGCGATAATGCCGGCCATACCGTGGTTAATCCTCATGGCGAATTCAAACTGCACCTTATCCCTTCAGGCATTTTTTCTCCCGGGGCTACTTCCATAATTGGCAACGGTGTGGTGGTTAATCCCAGTGTGCTGATTGATGAGATAGACCAGCTAAATAAACGCGGTGTGGATACCTCCCGACTTTTTATCAGTGACCGGGCTCACCTGATTATGCCTTATCATACCCTTCTTGACGGTCTGGAGGAGGAGGCGCGGGGAAGCAAGGCAATAGGCACCACGCGCAAGGGCATTGGCCCCGCCTATGCCGATAAGGTAGCCAGACTGGGCATAAGGGCCGGCGACCTTCTGGATAAAGAAGTACTGCTGGAGCGACTCGGCTCTGTGCTTAACTATAAAAATACTATATTAACTAAAGTATATGGTGCCACTCCCCTATCGCTGGACGATATCTACCGCCAGTATTGCCAGCATGCCGAGCGACTGTCCCCGCATATCAGCGATACCACCGCCATGCTGGCAGAAGCATTAAACCGAAATGAGCCGGTTCTCCTGGAAGGAGCCCAGGGCGCCCTGCTTGACCCCGATTTCGGCACCTATCCCTATACCACATCCTCCTCACCACTGGCAGGAGGGGGCTGTCTGGGGGCAGGGCTGGGACCCGGCCAGCTCACCCACATCCTGGGCGTGTTCAAGGCTTACTGTACCAGAGTCGGCGGCGGGCCGATGCCGACCGAACTGATGGATAAAATTGGCGAAGCCATAAGGGAATGCGGTCAGGAATACGGCACCACCACCGGCCGACCCCGCCGCTGCGGGTGGTTTGACGCCGTGGCTGCCCGTCTCAGCACCCGAATCAACGGCTTTACCAGCGCCGCCATCACCCGCCTCGATGTTCTTGACGCCCAGCCCCGGCTAAGGATATGCACCAGCTATAAGCTGGACGGAAAGACGATTGATGATTTCCCGGCTAGCATCACGGCCCTGGAGAGGTGCCAGCCCGTCTGCGAAGAGCTACCGGGATGGCAGACCTCCACCGCCGATGTCCGCAAGTTTGAAGATTTACCAAGTCAGGCACAGCAGTACGTGACCAGACTGGAAGAGCTTATCGGCTGCCCGGCGAGCCTGATTTCCGTGGGCGAGAGGCGCGAGCAGACCATCCAGAGGATGCCCGTTCTGTAAGTGATTTAATATCTTTTCCACACCCTGCCACCCTCGCATCATCAACGGCTTATCCCTTTAATATTCCCCCTTAGTCTCCCTTTATAAAAGGGAGAAGTCCTGATAAAGACTATTTTGGCAATCCATTAAAAAGGGGAGTAGCCTGCGTAGAGGGGTGAAACCCCTCTTTTCTTTCTTCCCCCTCTCCTTGATAGGAGAGGGGGACACAGGGGGTGAGGTAGAAATAGAAAGAGATTACTTCGCTTGGCTCGCAATGACAGGAAGGGGGGAGAAGGAGGGATTATTTACGGGCTAAGCCGT
>CAYWAU010000179.1:0-3798 GCA_964456395.1 uncultured Dehalococcoidaceae bacterium | reverse complement strand
GTTAATCCTGATGTCGGGTGCCTGATTAATGGAATCCAAGAGCCAGTCTTCCTTTGTCTTATCCAGCTTGTACTGGATGTGAAAATCGCTTAGAAGCCTGGTATTCAGGGCGCGCCCGGGTTCAACAATGAGTTGCGGCATATCGGCCGTGTTGCTGAGCTCCGCCACCAGTGGTGAGCATAGCGCTTCGGCATATTCATCGAAGGTGGGGCAGGCATACTCACCTGGTATCCACTGGTAGTGCAGGGTATTTTTAGAAGCAAATCCACCACCAACATCCAGATATTCGATTTTAATCCCTGGGTTGTTTTTTATTGAGTTGTACAGGCCAATAAGCTTCTCAGCCAGAGCGCGGTAGATGTTGGTATCCAGGATAAAGGTGCCTGTATGTACATGGAGGCCGGCCAGTTTCAGGCTCTCCGAAGAGGAGATTCGGTTGCAGACATCAATGGCCTGTCCTGACTCCAGGTTAAAGCCGAATCTATCCCAGCTTGTATCATAGAGTTGCATATTAACTCGAATACCGACTTTGACCTCTACATCCAGCTCTTTCGCCAGTTCCTCAAGGTTATCTATTTCTTGATAGGAGTCAATATTGATGAGAGAATGCTGCTCGATGGCCATCTGTAGCTCAGCCCTGGTCTTATATGGCCCGTTGAAGACTATCCGATGGCCGGGGACGCCCAGCTTCATGGCGATATCATACTCAAACCCGGAGGCAACCTCCGCCCAGGCTCCCTCCTGGTGAAAGAGAGCACAGATACCGGACAAGAAATTTGTTTTGTAGGAGTAGGCGATAGCAACTTTAGAATATCTGGTACTGAGGGCCCGATGCAGGTCTTTATACTTTCCCCTCAGCACCTCCTCGGATACTACCCAGAGGGGAGAACCGAATTGTTTCACCAGTTCTCTTACCGAGACGCCGGAGATTTTATTTTGGGGCAAAGCGTACGCCGCCGCACCGAACTTATTCATGAACCCTGTGTAATGTCTGGTTATGGCTGGCTTTTCATAGTCTGCCGTTTTTTCTCCGGGCATATCAGGCTGACTCCTTGTTTTTCTCTTTGTTCAACACGAGTTCCCCTTTGGCGGTTAGATTCGCGAGATATTCTATGGGACAGGTAAAATCCAGACTGCGGCGGACAAACATAAGGCCTGACCTATAAGGTGGCAGCGGCTCAACTCTCTCCCCCATGGCTATTTGAATTGATGCCAGCGGTAAGTTCTGTCCGGCATTTGAAGCCAGATATATCCAGGAGCCGAACCTGGGGTTAATCTCCAGCAAATAATAATTACCAGAAGTCCTGTGTTTGACAAAATCGAGTTCCGCCTGGCCAGTCCAGCTGAGCTTATCGAGGATTTCTTTACTTAAGTTTAATAGCTCCTCATCCCTCACCGTGACTCCAGACCAGGCCTTGCCTTTCTCGGTAATAACCAGCTTTCTCATAGCGACGGTGCCGATAAGCTTCCTCTCTCTATTGATTAAGCAGTCAGTGTTATACTCTTCACCCGGAATATATTCTTGCAGCAATACCGGTAAACCCCAGCGTATCTTTATCTTATTGAAATATACCAGGGCTTCCTCAACGGAGTAGGCTGTGTGTGATTCATGAACGATACTCTTGACGACTACGGGGATGCCCAGTCCCATAACGTTTGACGCTATCCAATCAGGAGAGGAAATGGCGACCTGTCTGGGATATTTGATATCGTTTTTCAGGCAAAATTCGGCCAAATTTATTTTAAAGTGTGTTTTTATCCCGGACGCAGGCGGAAGCAGTAGATTAATGCCCATCTCTTTCAGTGACGGTTCTAAACCGGGCATATTCAGCAATTCTAAATCTAGGAGAGGCATCAGGCCATCGATTCTGGTTTTTTGGGTGATATCCTTTAGCCTCCGCCAAAGCCCGCCGCTATCAATCGGGTACGGCAGTAGGTAGACCTCATCTAGCAAGCCTTTATCGTAGATGCCGGTATCCAGTAAAGTCAATATGATGGTATGGTCCCGATAGCCTTCAGGGCTTCTGGTATCAATGGCACTAAGCAGTTCCTGAATCTGGGAGTCGGTAAAGGTGGGGATGAGTTTTCGGGGTGGTCTTGGAATCTTTACCCGGTCAAAGGGGTTGTCTTGGATTATACCCTCGGAGACAAGCCAGGAGAAAAAGATTCTCAGGCTGCGCAGGTAGCAGTTGATGGTGTGTCCGGACAGCCCCCTGTCCTGGACATGGTTGAAGCGGTGATTAGAGAAACACCTCTTCTGTTGAAGGTGGAGAATAAAGGCCCGGATTTCATGCTGACTGATTTGAGTTACATCTGTACTTTGTCCATCGGAAACGAGAAAGTCCTTAAAGTAACTCACACTGCTGATGACAATAGCTGTAGCATTTGGGCTTTTGCCTTCAGTGGCAGCGCAAAGCTGGTAACCATGAAGTAAAGTTCCTATATCGGCGCAAAAATTTGACGAAGCAAGAGGTCTATGTTTACAAAGCTGATTTTTAGGGGTAAAATAGATATGATTTTGGGCGGTTAGCTCAGTGGTTAGAGCGCTTGCTTCACACGCAAGAGGTCACTGGTTCAAGTCCAGTACCGCCCACTTCAAAGGCGAAACTAAGCTACCCAGACACTCCCTTTAGTCCGCTGTTTTATAGGCTGACCTCTCCAGCTAGATAGCATGAGCCTGCATAACAGCACCTTCCCTACCCAAGTTATACCTACGGGCAATCTAGCTTGATTGATGTTTCGCTAATCGTTTGAACGAGTACACCACTTTGACAACCTACAGAATAACGAATAAAATTAAGCGGTAAAATAAAGAGAGGAGAGAAAGTATGTCCAATTCCGAAGGGATGAGTACAACCAACCATCTACCTACGGGGACACGTTTGTGGCCATTGAAGCGCTACACAGAGATACATCGCCGCTCACTGGATGACATTGAGGGATTTTGGGCAGAAGAAGCACGAAAGCTAGACTGGTATAAAACCTGGGATAAGGTTTTGGATTGGAAGCCCCCATATGCAAAGTGGTTTGTCGGGGGAAGGCTCAATGCTTCTTTCCAGTGCATCGACCGCCATGTAAAGACATGGAGAAAAAGCAAGGTGGCATGCTACTGGGAGGGTGAGACAGGCGAGACAAAGGTGTGTAGTTATTCCACCCTTTTCCGGCATGTCAACCGTATTGCCTCTGTGCTGAAAAAGCTTGGGGTGGGCAAAGGAGATAAAGTTGCCCTTTACCTGCCGATGATTCTGGAGCTCCCTTATTTAATGCTCGCCTGCGCCCGGATTGGGGCAGTGCACACGGTAATATTCTCCGGATTCAGCGCCCAAGCGATAGCCGACAGGGTTAATGATATTCAAGCAAAGATTATTGTTACTGCCGACGGGGCATACCGTCGTGGCAAGATAATACCACTTAAGGAGATTACCGACGAGGCAGTAAAACATTGCCCATCTGTAGAGAGAGTAATC
Source organism: uncultured Dehalococcoidaceae bacterium (assembly GCA_964456395.1). Taxonomy (GTDB): domain Bacteria; phylum Chloroflexota; class Dehalococcoidia; order Dehalococcoidales; family RBG-16-60-22; genus CAYWAU01. The sequence goes on along the minus strand of CAYWAU010000179.1, from coordinate 331 downwards.
GTGGTTAAAAGGACAGGAGAAACGGTGCCCTGGACTGAGAAGAGAGATATATGGCTCTCTTCCATGCTTGATGATGCTGAGTCATTTGTAACCCCTGAGCCAGTGGAATCTACCCATCCTCTATACATCCTTTATACCTCGGGGACTACTGGGAAGCCAAAGGGTATTGTTCACAGTACCGGTGGCTACCTGGTATTCAATCACTCAGGATATGAGTGGGTGTTCAATATAAGAGAAGAGTCTGTCTTCTGGTGCACCGCCGATGTTGGCTGGGTAACCGGTCATAGCTCCATAGTCTATGCTCCCCTCTCCCATGGCGCAGCTATTGTCC
>CAYWAU010000178.1:3332-3847 GCA_964456395.1 uncultured Dehalococcoidaceae bacterium | reverse complement strand
GTAGTCCACGGCGGCAGGTTGGAGGCAGAGTAAGTTAACGCATCAAGATTAGAGTCGGTGGCGGACACGGTGAATTGAAAGAGCAAGTTTACGTAGGCGGTCTTATTGCCGATGGGTCTTAGCACAGGTGGCTGTGGCGTTGGCGAGGCGGTGTCCTCAACCAACAAGTATTCCGGATTATGCCAAATCAAGTCAGGTATGCCGAAAAGCTTATAAGTCTTTAGAGAGTTCGCGTCAGGACAGTAATGAATACGCCATAGTCCAGCCTCAGGATTATTAGCGCCCAGAACTTCGTAACTAGTAGTGGGGCCGGTAATACTGACATAAGCATTTCCGTGAGGGTCATAAATAGTCGTTGTGTTGTGGCCTGGCTCAAGTTCGAAAAAGAAACCCTCTGTCCCTTCCGGGACGTAAAAGTATGCATCACACTCACGGAGATGCCCTTCGCTAGTCATCCCTGCGGGATGTGAAAAGACGTTTATACCGCCGCCGTAAGGGTACACGCCGCCGCCATC
>CAYWAU010000178.1:0-3322 GCA_964456395.1 uncultured Dehalococcoidaceae bacterium | reverse complement strand
TCCAATTTTTAGGTTTTGGAATAAGGGTAGAACTGATAACGTTGAGGCTCGGGTCCTTCCAGAAGAACCAGGTGTCATCGAAATTAGTACCTGCCTGGAGCGAAGTGTTGACAGTATCGTTAGCCCCGGCAAGAACCAGAACACTCTGATACGTCCCGATGATTGGATTGACAGAGGGCGTACTGGTATCCCCCAGCGCCCTAAGGTTCAAGTCATACGGATCAACATAATTACCGTGAATCGGCGTAACTCCCGAGAACTCTGCCTGCAATTCAGCCAGCCAGGTTGCGGCTTCCTGGGCGGTCGGTGGAGTATAATTGGCATAAGTATTCATCCATGTTGTAATTTTTGCATCCGACATTCCAAAATTATCCCTAAGCCTGTCGTGGAATACATCATCCACTATATATCTAAAGGCCAGTACATACAGATCCTGAAGTTTGGTCGTCCAGGACCATAAGTTTGCCAATCCATTCAGATCAAGGTCGTCTATAGTCCTATACTTCCATTCATAGTAAATATAATATTCCTCATACCTTATTCTATTCAGAATTGCTTCATCACCGTTAGCCAGACTCTCCGCTTCTACGAAGTCCGCTACTGCCGCCGCCAGGCTGTTATCACTGATATGCTGGCCGTCTAGCCACATCTGATAATACCGCTTCATCGGTTCTTTCGCCGGGCCGAAAGCATAAGTACAAAATTCGTCCAAAAGGTCGTCTACAGACTGGTTTGTATCCCAGGCCAATCTGGCAGCTATCCAGTATACGAAACCGGCGCTTCCCCACGATTCGCAGCCTTCTGATCGATATACTGTAGCCCCAGCATCGTAAAAAGTTTTTATTTCACTTAACTTTTTAGCCGCCCAATCAGAAGGGGGAAGATCATGGTACCATTGGGTGGGATCGAAATATTCCCTCATACCAACCAGACCCCCACAGGCAGCAATGCCCGCGATGCGTTCCAAATCATTCAGCTCGGTATAGTCGTAGGCTGTCGCTACCTCTACGTACACATTGGGATAAGTAAAATTGAAACTTGGCACTTCGGAGTATTCAGAGTAGTTATAACAGCCTACAAGAATATCGGGATATGCGGTATATAAACTTTCGGCGACGGTGTTGACGAGCCCATAAATTTTATCAGTCAATACCTGTGAGCCATTGTCATCATAAGTCCCCCATGATTGGCCGTCATTGGGGGACATTGGAATGGCTGCACCGGGGATATCCTCTTGTGTATAAGTATTAGCGGTCCAACTCCCTTCACTTCCGGCAGCCTGTTGTTGTGCCCACGCTTCTGCATGGCTGATGACATCCGGATTGTCAGGTTTTAACTGCCACCCTGCTGTTGACCCAGATTCCGGGGCAACCCCTTCCGGTAAATAAGCGTCAGGATAACTTGAGTACAACTCCGCGGGCATAAACATATTATAGGTATGCGAAATACGATACATTTTCGGCCCACCGCATAAGTTTCTTATCCTCCACTCTTCCGAAAGGGAACGACCATAAAGAGGATTGGGGCCGTATTCTATCTCCCGGTAAACATAGTCCGGCTCCTCAATAACATCAAGGCCGTTGGGATCAGAAAGGGAATCCGGAACTACGGTCCAGATATCTCCTTTCATAAGCCACTTAACGCCTAACCTATCGAGCAGCCTGTAAGCGCCTGACCTTACCGCGTACGCTGTCTTCCCGGTAATAGTCACGCCGTTGTCATCCAAAACCAGCCTCGATGCCTCCTCGCTATGCCCCGCTAACATGGTGGCATCAACACTTAGGTATATCGCAGGGGTGGATGGATAGCTATTGGTAATGGTAAATGACCTGCCCGCCATTTGTCCGAGGTAAGTCTGCAACTCCAATGCAGCCTTCTGAAGGAAATGGTTGGTGGCATCATCCTGTGAAGTATCAAAATAGATTTCGTTTATATCTGACCAGCCGGCCCAGTTGCTGGCGCTGACAGTAGACGGTGTTACAAAGGACACGGCTAATGGGAAAGCTAATGCCAAAATCACAAGTAAAGTAACTATTCGCTTGAAAGACATTCTCATCATCCAACGATCCACAAGACGATCTTACATGGTATTTATATTCTTTAAATTCCTGTAAATTGTCCGATTTCAGTTCAAGTATATCAGTATAAAATAATAAAAGAAATAGTCCGTTGGTAATAGCGAATACGTTCAATAAAGCGACGCGATATCACCTGAGGAGTGTTATTAAACTAAAAAGTCGGCGGGGTAGACAGGAATACCGGGTCTGTTTAAAAAGGGTTTCGCGTTCGGCATACTTACCTCAGTGCGTAGAACCCCAGGCCATCTCGGTATCAATAGAGAGAATGAATACCCCATTTTTAAGATAGATGTTCATTGAGTATTGGCCTCCCGTGACTTCATATCAGCTTGCGGATGAAATGGAATACAACAGTGCATAAAAGTCCTCAAACCAATTATCTACCCTTCACATTCTTCTCGAAATAGACGATATGTTTTTTTCTGTAATCTAAGACGAGTTCGAAATTTAGTGGGGTGAGCAAGTCTCGAACTAGATATCGAGTATTATGTGATTCCATCACTACTCTATCGGTTACGGGTAATGCATATTGCAGACCACCTCTGACGATATCTGCTTCCGCGCCTTCCGTGTCCATCTTCAGGATATCGATGTGGTGGATTCCGTGAGTTCGCACGAAAGTATCAAGGGTAGTACTTTCAACTGCTAGGCTATCTTCCTGCCCGCTAAACACCTCTGGGAGACCATCGGGAGAATGATACCGAAGTTGTGCGGTGCTGGTTTCTTCGGGAGATGCCAGGGAAGCAAGTTTTCCTTGTTGGGAAGATAGGGCCAAGGGGAAGCAAGTGACCCACGAGAAATCGTTTTGTTCCATATTTTTTCTCAAAAGTGCATAACTATCGGGATACGGTTCGAATGCGTATACCCGACCGCCAGGTCCAACCGCTTTCGCCTGCCGTAAAGCGTAACATCCGATGTTCGCGCCGGCATCTACGATGGTCCAACCTGGTTTTGATACGAACCTGGATAATTTCTCGTAAACATTGCTTGTGAAGATGTCGACATAGGCTCCCAATTGGGCGGACTTAGTCCGGAAAGAAACCCTGAGCCCATCCAGAGTCACTGTCATCTCTTTCTGGTTTAAGTTAATCCCAAGAGTTCGATTGAGGAAGTTGCCAGACAGATATCGAAAAATCGGACCTTTATCGCCCCATTTTGCCGATTTGATCAGACTGTAGCCAACCTTTATTCGGCTGGGTAAACTTGACATACCTTCGTTTCCTTACTATCGATTTATCACCAAT
>CAYWAU010000177.1:0-3859 GCA_964456395.1 uncultured Dehalococcoidaceae bacterium | reverse complement strand
TAATCCCCGCCCGCTGGATGTGGTTTCGGCCATGTCCCCGGGCGGGTGTTATTTTTAGGGGAAGTGTGCGCACTATAGTCTTTATTGATGGTCAAAATCTCTATCATGGAGCGAAAGACGCTTGGAGACCGTTACCTCCTGTTGGGTCTTCCAAATACTCATATCCATCCTATGATGTCGAGAAGTTAGCCGGAGTGCTAGTGTCCAGAGTTGCTGGACGAGTTCTTGCGCAGATACGTTTCTATACTGGTGTTCCAGACCCAAGTCTTGGAGTTACAGAGCGCTTTTGGCATTCTTTTTGGACGAGAAAACTCAGGTATTTAAAAGGTCGTGGTATTGAAATTTACAAAGGACGGATTAATTACGGGCAAGAAAAGGGCGTTGATGTTAGTATAGCCGTTGATTTAGTGCGGTTAACCTATGAGCAGCAATATGAGGCAGCAATCATTGTAAGTCAGGATTGGGATTTTGGCCCGGCTATTAGACTGGCGAAGGAGATAGCTAAAAACCAGGGTCGCCATCTTATCTTTGAATCTTGTTTCCCTTATGGCTCTGGGAGTAAATCCGTTAGGGGTATCCCCGGTACGGTGTGGGTTAGGATTGACCAAGCTACTTATGATACTTGTTACGACTTAAGAGATTATCGAAGTCCGTAGATTTTTTCATGTCTATTTTATAGAATTTCCCACCCCACCCCTGTGTTATCTTTTCCCACCCGCGCCGCCCCGTATCGTTTTCTGCTTATCCCGTAGTTTTAGCCCCGCCCCCCAAAGGGGAGTAGCCTGCGGAGAGGGGCGAAGCCCCTCTTTCCTTTTCTTCCCCCTCCTTTGCTAAAGGAGGGGGACCGAGGGGGAGGATTTAAAACCACAGGGGGTGAGGTTACCACTATATTAACCAGTTCTTAATATTCTAATGATAAAGTGTGGCTGATAGGGGTGGGGGATCACAAAATATAAGGGTAGGGAAGGGGAAAACCTTACGCCTTAATTGGCGTTTTTGATGAAAACTTTTCACGGGGTAAAGTCTCAGGATAAGGATAAAGGGCAGTAGTACCTGTTTTAAGACTGAGCCCGAGAACTGCGAGCAGACTGCCAATCCTGTCCAGTGTTGGATTAGCCTCCCCTCCTTCCAATTTAGCAATGTACGATTGTGAAACACAAAGTCTATCGGCTAGTTGCTTTTGGGTTAAATTTAATTGCCTTCTGGCTTCAGCTAGGGTAATAGCAAAGCTAGATTTTGCCTGGGCGGCGCCAAAATATTTTGCGGATTCCGGGTCTTGAAGCTCTCGTTTTAGATCACCCTCAAATGTCCTAGTCATGGAATTACCCCCTTGATTGATATTCACGGAGTCTGGAATATGCTGTTTTAATTTCTTGTGTTTCTCGCATACGTTCTTTCTTAAATCCGTGCAATAACACGAAAGTATTGCTTACTGTTTCATGATACAGTGCAATTCTATGTTTGCTATACTTAATCTCGTAAAAATCACTTCCGTAGCCTTTTATAGGTCTCATCATGCTGGTATCAAGGAGCATTAACCCGCGTTGTTGTAGCCGAACTATCTTGTCTTGCATATGATTACGTGTTTTCCTATCTAATCTATCGAGCCACTCAGCAACAGGTTGTCGGCCACTGGGCTCTGTGAAGTAATCAATATGCCACACTATTAATTATAACCCCACAGGTAATATTTGTCAATAGTAAATAGTCCTTTTTATGCAAGTCCCTACCAAAAATGTTATTAACCTCCCCATCCTCCCTCTGTGTTATCTTTTCCCACCCAAGCCCGCTCCGTATCATTTTCGGCTTATCCCGTAGTTGCTGGGGTGGGGGATATTGGCGGGTTAAGCCGCCGGTGATGCGAGGGTGGCAGGGTGGGGATAGAGATTGCTTCGCCTATGGCTCGCAATGACATGGGGGGATATGGGGGGATAGGGTTACCAAAATTTATTAACCGGTTCTTAATATTCTCGGGATAAAGTGTAGATGATGAGGGTGGGGTCACCCAAAAATACGGGGTTAACTCCACCAAAGGTACGGGGTGGCGGTATTTCCAGATTAGCCTCATTAATGCTATAATAAAGGCAGAGGCGAGGATAACCAATACTACCCTCTACCGTTATATCGAATAAGGGTAGTATTTTTTTGTGACTTTTTCGTGAGGTTTTCGCCTGATTTTGTGATGCGGTTGTGTCGTGGTTTCGGTACGATGTCAAGCGACTCGACCGTTTTCCAGGGACGATTATTTACAGGGTGAAATAATGGATAATATACACAGCCGGAAGATAAACGTTAACGGACTTGATACTCACTACTTTACCGCCGGGCAGGGCGACCCGCTGGTGGTGATTCACGGGGGTGGGGGCGATGCCCGGACATGGTTGAACAACATAGAGGCGCTTTCTGATAAATACACGGTATACGCTCCGGACCTTCCTGGTTACGGAGGCAGCCAGCCACTGGATGGTCACTATTATATACCGGAACTGGCGGAATTCGTGGACAGCTTTTCGGACAACCTGGGACTTGACAGTTTCCACCTGGTGGGGCATTCGCTGGGGGGCGGCATCGCCTTGAACTATGCGCTCGAATCTCCCCATAGAATCAGGAAGCTGGTACTGGTAAGCAGTCTGTGCCTGGGGAGGGAGATTGCCCTGTGGGTCAGGCTCCTGTCAATTCCGGCATTACTGAGGTCTATCGGGTCGCTTGTCATGGCAGTGCTTAGGGCTATTAGGTGGCTGGTCAAGCTGTTACTGGCTCCGGTTGAATTTGTCATGCCCCTTTCACCAGCCAGTGTAACTATGGGGGGCAGTATCACCACGTTCAGGGAACAGACCCTGGTACTGGCTAACCGCCTTTCGGAAATAATGATGCCGACACTGCTGGTGTGGGGAGCCAAAGACCCCATTGTGCCGGTCAGGCAAGCCTATGCGGCGGCGCAGGCGATTCCCGATTGCCGGTTAGAGGTCTTCGAGGGCCGCGGCCATAATGTCCACCGCGACGAGGTTCAGAAGTTTTCCCACGTTCTCACCGGATTCCTGGGCTAAGCGTTCACTTTAATCCCGGTGAGAAAGCTGGTAGTCCTTAAACTCCTGCACAATATCCTTATGCCTGACGAGCGCGTTGCCGATGCCGTACTGCTTGCTGAGTCGCAGCGGGACACAGCAGCAGGAACAGCAGTTGCATATCGCGTAGAAATCATTCCGGCACTTGGCGATGGTGTGGATTAGCCCTCTATGGTGGCAGTCCCGCAGTATCGCTATGGCTTCGTCTTTGGTTATTTCATGAGAATCGTGCGGCATGGCTTCCAGGAAGACGTGTCGTGAGGGTCCCAGCAGTATCTCGGCGTATATCGGATTATCGCAGTTGCCAAATACCCTTCGGCAGTCGCAGGGACCAACCGCCACGCCTTCGGCAATATCCACCAACTCTTCAGCCTCTGTCGGCGTGAGCAGGTAGGCGCAGTGCATTGTATTGCCGTAGCGGTTGCCTATCCATCTGACCAGCCGACCGAGCAGGGGTATCCTGGTCCACCTTGCCCAGAACATGTAGAGCCTGAGAGCTCCCAGTCGGTGCCCGCCGTAGAACTTCAAGGAATGGTGCATAGCAAAATAACCGGCACTAAAGGCGAGGTTTGCAGATAATCTCCTTCACCTTGATGTCAAAGAAATGGTGAGCGTTGTCGGGCTGGATAACTATAGCGGTATCGGCGCCCCCGCCTTCTCTGCCGGTACCGCCAATGGCAATAACCTCCTCATCGGTGCGCACCAGTCCGGCGTCGGCTGCCATAACGGCTATCTCACAGGCTACCTTCATGCCCTGGCCGAGGACTCTCAGAGTAGAGGCAATGAGGTCACCG
>CAYWAU010000176.1:0-3918 GCA_964456395.1 uncultured Dehalococcoidaceae bacterium | reverse complement strand
ATTCAACATCAACCACTGTCCCTATCACCTGAGCTACCTTACCTTTAGCCATAATAACCTCCTCAATTAAGTCAGAGCCGCGACTCCTCCGGTAATATCAAGAAGCTCCTTGGTAATTGCCTCCTGACGCGCCTTGTTGTACAGCAGAGTCAGGTCGCCAATAAGCTCATTGGCGCTATCAGTGGCATTTCTCATGGCAACCATTCTGGCTGATTGTTCGCTGGCAATAGATTCCAGAATGGCATGATAAATCTGCATCTCCACGAAACGGGGCAACAGCCCGCCCAGCACCGCTTCAGCACCGGGCTCGTAAATATAGTCAACATTCTCCGCCCTGGGTATAACCGCCGGCTCCACGGGAAGCAGCGGCTTCATGACCGGCTTCTGCACCATGGTGGAAACAAACTGAGCATAGGATATGTAAACCATATCTATTAACCCATTGCTGTAGTCATCAATGACAATCTGGGATATTGGCAGGGTATCCAGAAAACCGGGCTGGTCACCAAGCTGGGTAAATTCAGCACGCATCCCGCAACCGTAGCGCACCGTAAAGTCCCGCCCTTTCCGCCCGACGGGAATAACGGTAACCGGTGTCGTTTGCTCCAATATAAATCCAGCCAGACGGCGATTGAGATTGGCATTCAGTCCGCCGCACAAACCGCGGTCAGGGGTAATATGCACCACGGCTATCTTTTCCACCGGTCGCCGCTGTAATAAGGGATGCTGCAACGCCACCTCAGGCAGAGCTGCCAGGTCGGCGATAACCTGCTGTATCTTCTCCGAGTAGGGCCGCCCGGCCAGACCGCGCTCCTGCGCCTTCCTCATTTTTGAGGCGGCAATCATCTCCATAGCCTTGGTAATCTTGGCTATGTTGGTAATACCTTTTATCCGACGACGGACTTTTCGAATATCAGCCAATCTCTGACCTCATTATTTTCTGACTTTATGTACTTTATTATAGCCTACTGACTACCAGCCAAGTTTATCCCGCAACTCCTTTGCCTTCTGTCCACTAAATCCATATTTCTTCATAAAGGAATCTATTTCATTCTTTGGTCTCTTAGTTTTATCATTTTTCGGTTTTCCATAGGAATTAGTGACTATCTTCTTGTAATTAGTGTTAGCATTTTCCTCATCTGGTGGAAGGTAAAATTGCGGTTCTTCTAGCGGAGATTGCTCTTGATTATACAACCAGTCATCCGGTTGGTAAATTATTACCTGTCCATCCCTGCTAGAAATACAAAGTTTAAAATGGTGCCCCCTTATGATGGCATCAACAAAGCTCTTACTCATGCCATGTTCCCTTGCAATCCCCTGAACCATATGTATAATTGGTTCTATTTCAGAGGATAATTTAATATCTGTGATTTCTACATCTCCCAAATTCTCTTTTTGTTGAACAAACTCTATTGCAATCCTCTTCACTTCATCCAGCGACAGTATTTCCTCGGACATTTTTCGTCCCCCCTACCCCTATTGTCATTCCCGCGGCAGCCGGAATCCAGAACCCGCCTCTTTGTCTGGATTCCGGCTCTCGCCGGAATGACGTGCCTTTACTACGCGGTCACAAACCCCTGCTTGAACTCTTCAATAGCTTTCTTTAAAGCCTCTTCACTCTTATCATCAAGCTCTTTGGTCTTAGCGATAGACTCACCTAAATCTTTGCGGTTTGTCTCCATGAACCTGTGGAAATCCGCCTCAAAAGCGGTGACCCTGTCCATCGGGACATCATCCATGTAGCCATTAATAACCGCATACAAAATCATAACCTGCCTTTCCAGAGGCACCGGGGCAAACTGTGGTTGCTTCAAGACCTCGGTGATGCGCTGTCCACGCTCCAGCTGGGCCCGGGTGGCTTTGTCAAGCTCGGCGGTGCCGAACTGGGCAAAAGCCGCTACCTCCCGGAACTGCCCCATGTCCAGCTTGAGCCGACCGGCCACCTGTTTCATCGCCGTGGTCTGGGCTTTACTGCCCACGCGGGATACCGATATACCTACATTCAAGGCGGGTTTGATACCGGCGTTGAACAGGTCAGTCTCCAGATAGAGCTGGCCATCGGTAATGGAAATAACATTGGTGGGGATATAGGCGGACACATCACCCGCCTGCGTCTCAATTATAGGCAAAGCGGTCAGCGAGCCGCCGCCATATTCCGATGCGTATTTCGCCGCCCTTTCCAGCAGGCGACTGTGCAGGTAAAAAACATCGCCCGGGTATGCCTCACGACCCGGAGGCCGGCGCAGCAAGAGGGAAAGCTGGCGATATGCCCAGGCATGCTTGGAAAGGTCATCATAGATAATCAGCACGTCCTTGCCCTGCTCCATGAACTCCTCGCCCATGGCACAGCCGGCATAGGGAGCCAGATATTGCAGAGCCACCGAATCGGAGGCGTTAGCCGCGACGACAATAGTATGCTCCATGGCTCCGTGGTTTGCCAGCGTAGCCACCACCCGCGCCACCTGAGACACCTTCTGCCCGATGGCAACATAGATGCAGATTAAATCGCCGCCCTTCTGATTGACAATGGCGTCAAGGGCAATGGCCGTCTTCCCGGTGGAGCGGTCGCCAATAATAAGCTCTCTCTGCCCGCGCCCGATGGGGAACATGCTGTCCACAGCCTTGATGCCGGTTTGCACCGGTGTATCCACCGATGCACGCAGCACCACGTTGGGAGCCACCCTCTCAATCGGCCGCGTCTTATCCGCCTTGATGGCACCTTTGCCGTCCTGGGGACGCCCCAGAGGGTCAACGACACGCCCGATGAGGGCATCGCCCACCGGGACCTCGGCAATCCGCCCGGTGCACCTGACCTCATCGCCTTCTTTAATCCCGGTATAGTCGCCCAGGACAACAGCGGAGACGCTGTCCTCTTCCAGGTTCAGGGCAATTCCCATAATGTCGCTGGGAAACTGAAGCAGTTCGTTATATTTTACCGCAGCCAGCCCGTGAATCCTGGCGATGCCGTCACCGACCTCAATCACGGTGCCGACATCCACCATGGTTACGGCCGTGCCGAACTGCTCAATCTGCTGCTTGATAATGGAAACAATATCTTCGCCTCTTGTCGTCACCTAAGCTACCTCCTTTGCCACATGATTAAATCAACCGTGGTTACAGAGACTTTTTAAATATATTGTCATTCTCGGGCTTGACCCGAGAATCCAGACCCCATATCCCCCCACCTGGATTCCCGCCTTCGCGAGAATGACACTATTAAACATTCTCATTAACGCTTCCTCTCCGTACCAACCAGTTCTCTCCTTAAAGCCAGTAACTTACTGCGGGTGCTGCCGTCCAGCAACTTACCGCCGACCCTGGCGACAATACCGCCTATTATGCTTGAGTCGACTTCCGACTTCAGCACCACTTTCTTGCCCACCAGCGCACTCAGATTTTCGGTCAACTTCTGTATATCTTTATCATCAAGGGGTACGGCGGTAATAACCTCAGCCGGCTCAATCCCGTGGTAGCTGTCCAGCAATCTTTGATATTCTTGAGCGATATCGCCAATCATGCCAATGCCAGCTCTGGTTATCAGCAGGCGCACCAGGTTGAAAACCAGCGGGTTTATGTCCCCCAGTCGCCCGGACAAAAGCCTGGCCTTATCATCAACCTTAATCTTGGGACTTTCCAGCGCCGCCAGAAAAGTATCATCCTCAACAGCCTTAACAACCTTTTGCAGGTCAGACTGCCACCGTTCCAGTTCTTTCTTCTCCAGTGCTATCTCAAACACCGCCTGAGCATAGCGCCGGGCGTAAGCTTTTTTCGGCATTATATCTCCACGATTTACCGGCTATTCTTTCTTCAGGGTTGAACTTTCTTCCAGCACCTTATCAATAAGCTCGCGATGCTCTTTCTTGTCCAGAGAGCGGTCAATAACCTTGCCCGCCGCCAGTATGGTCAGGTCGGCAAACT
>CAYWAU010000175.1:0-3926 GCA_964456395.1 uncultured Dehalococcoidaceae bacterium | reverse complement strand
ATGACCTGGAGGATGACTTCTTTATGTTCGTTATCCCCTGGGGACCTTACCTGGACGTGGACAAAGCCCGATGCTGCGTCTCTTCCTGGCACCGTCCGGAGGATAACGTGATTCCTCCTCAGATAAAGGCCGCCGGCATTTATATTAATAATGCTCTGGCAAAAACAGAAGCTATTGGTAATGGCTTTGACGAGGCAATCATGCTTGCCCCGGACGGCCATGTCTCCGAGGGGAGTGGCGAGAACATTTTCCTGGTCATAGACGGCAAGCTGGTCACACCCGCTACCTATAACAATATCCTCATGGGCATTACCCGTAATACCGTGATAGAGCTGGCCAAAAACGAGCTGGGGCTGGAAACAGTGCACCGGTCAATTGACCGCAGTGAGCTCTATACCGCCGACGAGTGTTTCCTTACCGGCACCGCCGCTCATATAACGCCGGTTGCCGAAATAGACTATCGGAAAATTGGCGACGGCGAGATTGGCGAAATAACCAGCAAGCTACAGGAAATCTACGCCAGTGTAATCAGGGGCAACCACCCCAAATACCACCACTGGTGCACCCCTGTTTATAAGAAATAGCCATTGCCGGTCGGAATGGCATACCAGGTTATGCCCATTAGCCCGTTTCAGGCTACCTGCCTGATAACAGCGATGACCCTTCCCTGAATCTCGGTATTGTCGGGCGCCACATAGATAGGCCGCATCTGGCTGTTGGCCGGCTGGAGGCGGACGCGCTCTGGCTCAACATAGACCTTCTTCAGGGTAGCTTCTTTTTCTTCTTTGAGCCATACGGCGGCCGTTTCCCCGTTCTCCACCGCATTGACATACTGCATAAGGACGATATCGCCGTCGTTAATCAGGGCATCCACCATTGACATCCCTTTCACCCGCAACGCATAAATCCCATCCCTGCCCCGGGTCAGCTCCCGCGGTACCCCCAGAGTCTCCGAAGCGGCGGTAACGTCCCAGGTATCGGGAGTTGGCACCGGAATTGGCTCGCCGGCGGCTATCTGTCCGATAACCGGCACCGGCACCAGTGACTCTGGATTCAGCGAACGGGTGAGCAGCTCAATACCCCGCGACACCTCAGCATGGCGGCGAATAAAGCCTTCCCTCTCCAGTATATTCAGATTATAGTCCACCACCGACGTTGAGCTGATGCCACACCCGGCCTGTATATCTCTGACAGTAGGCGGATAGCCTCTGTCAGCCAGGAAGCGGTCAATAAACCCGATGATATGCTGTTGTTTATCTGATAGCTTTTTCGTCACCCTATCTTGCCTCAGATATAGCGAACACCTGTTCTAAAATAACTATATACTAAAAAATATTTCCTGTCAACCCCACCGCCATTTCGAGAGTATTTCATCTACCTCACCCCCTGTGTCCCCCTCTCCTAGCAAGGAGAGGGGGACGATTTTTAGAGAGGGGCTGGCGCCCCTCTCCGCAGGCTACTCCCCATTCTTGGGGGTGGCAGGGCACACTTACGGGATAAGCACTGGATGCCACGAGGGCGGCAGGGTGGGAAAAGATAACAAACGAAAAGAGTGGATGGGCAGCTAGATAATACCGGTAATTTTTGCATATATGAGCGAGAAAATCAGGTAGGCACCATTGCTGGCTAAGGTCACCAGCACATAGGCTTTTACCGCCTTACGAGTATCGGTACCAAGGCGTTGAAGATGCCCCAAGGAAAAAATCAGAGTGCTGACCCCGCCAAACAATATCAGAAGAGGCACAAACAGAATATTACTCCCGGTTGCCGACCAGAACCAGTACAGAATTACCCCGGGAAACATTAAGCCAAAATTGGTATACGTGTATGTCAGGGCGCACCTCTGCAAGGCGGCAATGTTCCCCTGGTAACTATCTCCCAGCAGGCGCGGCACTAGGTGACGCCAGCCCATTATCCAGAAAGCCAGCGCCGCGATAAGACCGATTAAAAATGCCCACCAGCCTTCCCCGGCTCCCTGCGCGCCCGCGTAGACCCTGCTCAGCCAACTCTGGGGGCTGGCCACAATAACAATGTCCTCCGCAGAATTACTTTGAGTGTAAGTTACCCGCCAGACACGTCCGAAGTCGCCGATAGCCTCATCCACAGCGTAGGCAGGTATACTCTGATAGTCAGCAATGCGCGGCGCGAAGCCCCCGAATTCACGGTTATAACCGGAACGTTCGACTCCGAGCTCGGGATACTGTACACTGAAGTCTATCCCCGGCGGAGCGACTACGTATATACGCGTTATTTCGATGGGGTGAGACCATGAATCCCCAGTCCCTAACGGATACGAATAGGAAGCGCCGGACTCCCCGGGAACCAGAGCCGTCGTCCAGGACAAATGAATGCCCGGCTCTCGCTCTCGTGCATGCCGGTCTTCATCGGAGCCGCCAGTAACCTCAGGTTGAGTCTGGAGAGTGACGACGGCAATCTGCTGTCCCTGGAGGCGGTACAGAGTCCCCAGCACCGACGGGTCCAGCCCGGTAGTATTAATCAAGTCCACGAGGTCGGTATCTTCATCCAGACCAAAGATGCTTACCTGGGAGCTTTCGGTTTCAAAGGTTGCCACCGGCGGCGGGGCGGCACAACCAGAAAGCAGCAAAGGCACCCAGAATGGCAGCAGCCAGACGCCATTAATCAGCAGTGTCCCGGCAAACAGGGAATTTATGGCCTGATGCCGTCTCTGCACATCCTTGTAAAGAAGTGAGTCCAGCTCTCTGGTATTGCGTTCGTCGAAGTCCAGCGAGTTCTCCTCGAAAACCCCGAAATCGCCGGCGTCGGCTCCGAGGGGCACAAAGAAGACAACTTCATGAGATTCTCCTGTCTTATCCAGCAGTGAGATGAAAAGGTCTACCTCAGCCGAATTGGTGTCCTTCAGGGTAACGACAGCAATCTGCCGCCCTTCCTTCAATGCCGCCCATAAATGGGGACCGACTACCGGCCCGCCGTCAGCCCTCACCGGTAAGGATAATGCAAGCAGTAATACGATAAGAAGAAGCAGAATAGTCAGCCTGTGCAAGATACCTAACCGTCTCAACATCACACCCCTTGCACATTACAATATAGACTAACTTTAATTGTTTACCAAGTTCAGCCTTCGCAACTTGAGGTCTAATGCCCGGCTGATGAGAACGGGTCAAGAATGATTAGTAGCCGACATGGTCTCCAGCGCCAGCTTATCCATCTCAAGCTGAACCGGTATCGGGTAATCGCCGGTGAAGCAGGCCAGACAGAAAATATCCCTCGGCAAAGCCACCGCTTTAATTAATCCCTCAACGCTCAGATAGCCCAACGAGTCAGCGCCGATAAAACTGCAGATTTCCGGTATGCTCTTCTGAGCCGCAATTAGCTCACGGCGGGTAGCCATATCCACACCGAAGAAGCAGGGATGGCGAAGCGGCGGCGCACAGATGCGCATATGAACCTCCTTAGCCCCTGCCCTCTTCAATATTTTCACCACGCTGGGGGTTGTCGTGCCGCGAACGATGCTATCGTCGACCACCACCAGCCGCTTGCCGTCCAGCATCTGGGGCAAAGGATTAAACTTCAGCTTAACGCCAAGGTCCCTGATGCGCTGGTCAGGTTCAATAAAGGTACGCCCCACATAGCGATTCTTAATCAATCCTTCCGCCAGGGGGATACCCGACTCCTGAGCATAGCCGATGCCGGCAGCCGTAGCCGAATCGGGCACGCCCATAACCAGATCAGCATCAACGGGGTGTTCCTGTGCCAGTCCCGCCCCCATAGCCTGCCGTGCCGGGTAAAGCAGCCGCCCGTTAATGACACTATCCGGGCGAGCAAAATAGATATACTCAAA
Organism: uncultured Dehalococcoidaceae bacterium; assembly: GCA_964456395.1. GTDB lineage: Bacteria > Chloroflexota > Dehalococcoidia > Dehalococcoidales > RBG-16-60-22 > CAYWAU01. The sequence goes on along the minus strand of CAYWAU010000175.1, from coordinate 106 downwards.
GATACATGACCCCCTCCTGCCCGCATCACCAGGGTAACTTTCAACCCCGTTCTCGTTAATAAAGACTATCTCCCCCGGTTCAACCTCTCTGATAAATTCGGCGCCA
>CAYWAU010000174.1:0-3952 GCA_964456395.1 uncultured Dehalococcoidaceae bacterium | reverse complement strand
CTTAAGTCTATCTCTTCTTTCAGGTGGAAGGGAATGCCCTTCTCCGCCTGGCTGTATCGTATTGCTCATAACCAGATAGTTGACTACTTTAGAAAGAAGTCAAGACATGCTATCGTGCCCCTTGAGGAGTCACTGGCGGCAGGCGGCAGCGACCCCGGGCAGGTAACCGAGCGAAAAGTAGAGATTGAACAGCTCACAATGGCGACGAAGAGACTAACTCAGGCACAGCAGGAGGTGATTTCCCTCCGTTTTGCCGGGGAGCTTTCTGTTGCCGAGGTCGCCAGGGTCGTGGGCAGGAGTGAGGGAGCCGTCAAGGCGTTACAGCACAGCGCCATAGTGGCACTGCGTAAAGTGCTGTCGGTAGGGGTAGGATGATGAAGAAGACAGGGGAATTTGATAACATTCTGGACGAATGTCTGGAAAGGGTGCTGTTTAAGGGTGAGACCGTGGAGCAGTGCCTGGCGGGGTATCCTGAGTATGCCGCCGAGCTTGAGCCGCTGCTCCGGACAGCCCTGGACGCCAAACAGGCAACGTCCGTCAAACCGCGCCCTGAGTTCAGGGAGAGAGCCGGCTACCAGTTCCAGGCGGCACTCCGGGAGGTGGAATTAAAGAAGAGTCGGGGTTTCCTCGGCTGGCAGCCGCGCTGGGCGACGGCGGTAATCGTGGTTATTGTCCTGTTGCTGGCCGGTAGCAGCACCGTAGCGGCAGCCGGCAACAGCATGCCTGACGAACCTCTGTATCAGGTCAAGCTGGCAACTGAGGCGGTGCGGTTGACGCTGACCCCCTCGGCTCTGGGTAAAGCGGAGCTGTATGTCAAGCTGGCGGATAAGAGGGTGGACGAGATAATAAAGATGGCGGACAGGGGCAAGGTAGAACAGATGGAGCAGGCTTCGGAGCGACTGAATAGCCAGCTGATTGCCATGGCAAATCTGGCTGTGCCCGGTGGGGAAGAAGTCGTGGAGGTAGGGGTCACCACATTTGAGGCTGAGCCACCGCAGATGGCAGTGGAAGAAGCACCGGCGGCGGTCGTGGAGGAAGCGCCGACAAAAGGCGCACCAAAGGCACCGGGACCACCTGAGGCTGTAAGAGGTGGCGGGGATGACAAGGGTGTTGAGCCTGATAAGCAGGCTCAACTGAGGAAGGCTTTGTCCCGTCAGGCTATTGAAAATCAGGATGCTCTGCGGGCGGTATTGGAGAGAGTGCCGGAATCGGTCAGGCCTGCCCTGCGCCAGGCAATTGAAATGGCGGGTGCTGGTTATGAGCAGGCTCTCAGGAATTTAGATTAAGCACCAGCAATTTTTACTGAAATATTAAAGTCGCTGCTAACCAGGTGGCGACTTTTTCGTTATATATAAGTAGAAAAGTAAAAAGGAGGCAAACGATGAAAAAGATTTGGTTTGTAGTGGTAGGTCTGGCCTTGATAATGGCGTTGGTTGGTGTATCTGGCTGTAGCCCGGAGGGTGCCACTTTCAGCGGGGGCACACTCGAAATCAAGGGTAACTTTAACAGCCAGCAGGAGGGTATCTGGGTCAATGGCAACGGTAAGGTGACGGCTGTTCCCGATGTGGCTATTTTGAGGCTGGGCATTGAAGCCCAGGAGGCAACTGTCGCTGAGGCTCGGGCTCAGGCCGCCGAAGCTATGGGCAAGGTTAAGGCAGCCCTTAAGGGTGAGGGTGTCGCCGAAAAGGATATCCAGACCCAGTATTTCAACATTCGGCGGGTAACCAGGTGGGACAATGTCAAGGAGCAGGAGATTGTGCTCGGCTATCGGGTGACCAATATGGTTACAGCCAAGATAAGGGACGTAGCCAGGGCGGGTGCCGTTATTGATGCTGTCGCCGTGGCTGGAGGAGACCTCACCCGCATTGACAGCATCGGTTTTACCGTTGATGACCCCACAGCTTATTATGCGGAGGCGAGGCGGAAAGCGGTGGCTGATGCCGAAGCCAAGGCAAAACAGCTGGCTGAGGTGGCTGGAGTAAAGCTGGGCAAGCCGACCTACATCGCCGAGAGTTCTTACATGCCGGGCCCCATTTACCGTCAGGACATGATAGCCAAAGCTGAGGGAGCACCGGCAGTGGAGACTCCCATCAGCCCGGGTGAAATGGAAATAACCCTGAATGTCCAGTTAGCCTATACTATAGCGGACTGATGTTCAATCCCGGCTGGTTGACTCGGTTGCTTTGTAGGCATGATAATAGTAACAGGCAGTTAAGGGTAAGCGGGAGGAAGCAAAAATGAAATCAAAGCTAATAATGGCAGGTCTGATGCTTATTGTGGCGCTGTCACTGCTGGCGTGTGCTGCACCGGCGCAACCTGCTGGAATATGGGTCTGGACTGAAACGTATTGCGATGAATTCTACGATAACAAGCACATTAGCAAGACTATTGAAGTCAACACCGGTGATACATTGGTCGTGGTTCTTTGCTCCAATCCGACCACCGGCTTCCAGTGGACTGGAGAGGCGCAAATAAGTGATACTGGAGTATTAGAGCCGGTAAATCACGAATTTGTTGGTCCGGCAAGCGAGCCACCGCCACCACCGGGGACTCCGGGACTGGAAACATGGCGCTTTCAGACATTAAAACAAGGGACAAGCACCATATCTCTGGAATACAGCCGACCCTGGGAAGGCGGCGAGAAGGGCGAGTGGACTTATACCCTGACGGTTACTGTGAAATAAATAGCTGTTAGAAGAGTGGAAATAGCAATCCTTGGGGGGGCTTCAGGCGAGGCTCCCCTTTATTTTGCCCACATCCCCCGCCCCGCCTGCCTGGCTTCCTCTTTCATTTGCTCCAATAGCTGTTGATATTTGGTATCGGGCGGGTAGGCTTTAACCTCAGCCAGCCCGAGCCTTGCCAGTTCGGCGTTAACCAGCGTTTCATCCACATAAACATAGCGGAGCAGGCGGCCATATCTGTCGGTATCGGACACGTCTTTCTCCAGGCGCACTTTTTTACCTTCCACCAGCTTGCGGTTGGCCTGCCAGGCTTCCATGCCGTAGGCTTCCTGTTCTGGATGAGTCTCCGGGGTATCAATGCCGATATACCTGACCCGCTGGCCGGTGCCTATAATAATCGTATCGCCATCAATAACCCGGGTTACTGTGGCTGTGTCCGGTGCCGAGGTGCAGGCATACACCGGTATGAGGAAGAGGATTATTGCTAAAAGCCAGATTTTGCTATTCATTTTATCGTTATGTTGGCGTAGCGTTCCCACTCGCTGTAAACGCAGCCGCAGTACTGCTGTCGGTATAGATTCAGCGGCTTGGTGAGGTGGCGGCTGTCGGAATAGTGTTTCCTGAGGTCGGCGTAGAGGAATTCCAGGCCCTGTTCATCGGCAATCCTTTCGCCTGTTTCACGAATAATGTCGTGCTTCTGCTGGGGGCTGATGAGCAGGGTGGTGGTGAAGGCACTGAAACCATTCTCCAGTGCGGTTTCCGCTGTTCCGGCCAGCCGAAGCTCATAGCAGTATTGGCAGCGGTCAGCCTCATGCCCGGCTACCCGGCGGAAGTATTCAATCATGTCATAGCCCTCGGCTACAATCATGGGCAGGTTTATCTCCTGTGCCAGTGACTCCATGCTTTCCAGTCGCTGCTGGTGCTCCAGGTAGGGATGGATATTGGGGTTGTACCACAGGGCGCTGGCTTCATAGCCCTGCTGCCGCCAGTATTCCACGGTATAGGCGGCGCAGTGGGCGCAGCAGCAATGAATTAAAACCGATTTCATTCATTAAATCTTAACTTTATCCGGGGCAATTTAGCAAGGGAAATTTAAGTGGAGTGTGGGAAAACACCTTTACAGCAGCGTTCCCTGCGGGGGCTTTTTATTGTAGGGCAGGCCCAGGTGCTTGTAGGCGAGCGGGGTGGCGAGTCGGCCGCGCGGTGTCCGTTCCAGGAAACCCAGTTGCATGAGGTAGGGCTCGTAAACATCCGTGATGGTATCCGACTCC
>CAYWAU010000173.1:0-3991 GCA_964456395.1 uncultured Dehalococcoidaceae bacterium | reverse complement strand
TTTCCTGGAATGAGGCGGCTGCCAGCCAGCTATCGGTACTCAGCGAGGCTCTGGTGATACCCAGCAGTACGGTATGAGCGGTGGCTGGTTCACCTCCTTCAGCCAGTACTTTAGCATTGATATCTTCGTAGACGAACCTGTCTAAAAGCTCATCAGGTACCAGGTCGGCGTCACCTGCGGAATCAATGCGGACCTTGGTCAGCATCTGGTGGACGATAACCTCAATATGTTTATCATTTATAGTCACGCCCTGGGAACGGTATACCTTTTGTACCTCATCAACCAGGTATTGCTGGACGGCTTCCTTACCCAGAATGCGCAATATATCGTGGGGGTTGATGGACCCATCGGTAAGCTGCTGGCTGGCTTTTATCTGGTCATCGGTTTTGACCCAGATACTGGCGGTAGATGGGATGACGTATTCCCTCTCCTCCGTCTCGGTGTAACTGATGACCAGTTGTTTCTTTTTAGCGGTTACCTGTCCGGCAAAGCGAGCCACCATAGACTGGGTTTCCTGGGTCGGGGTGTCCTCCTGTTCTTTGGCTTTGGTGGGGGCTTTAGTGGCCAGTACCGTACCTATATCCACCCACTGGCTGTCGTTTACCATGACCTGCCAGCCGGTACGTAACGGATATTCGTCATGGTAGACTTCAGTGCTGGCGACCTTAATTCTCCTCCCCTCCTCATTCTGAATCACTTCGGCTACTCCGTCTATTTCCGAGATAATTGCCTGTCCCCTGGGTGTTCTGGCTTCAAAAAGCTCTTCAACCCGGGGCAGACCGCTGGTAATATCGAGTCCGACCACGCCGCCGGTGTGGAAGGTGCGCAGCGTTAGCTGAGTACCGGGTTCACCGATACTTTCGGCGGCGATGATGCCTACCGCCACATCGGGGACAACCAGGCTTCCGTGGGCAAGGTCTCGGCCGTAGCAGCGCTGGCAGGTACCCCGCCGCGACTGACAAATGAGAGGTGACCTGACGTGGACCGTGGTTAGGCCGGCAGCGATAATTTCGCTTACCTTCTGTTCGTCAATCTCCTCATTTCGTTCAACTATGACTTCACCGGTTTCGGGATTGATAACTTCACTGGCGGCCAGACGACCGGTTATTCGCTCCGAAAATGAGGGTAGCAGTCCTTTCTCTTTGGGCTCGGATATCCATAAGCCGTCGGCAGTGCCACAGTCCTCCTGGGCAGTGATAACATCCTGGGCGACGTCAATGAGGCGTCTGGTCAGATAGCCGCTGTCTGATGTCCTTAGAGCCGTATCCGCCAGGCCCTTGCGGGCTCCGTGGGTAGAGATAAAGTATTCCAGAACACTGTGTCCTTCGCGGAGGCTGGACTTGATAGGAAATTCAATTATCTTGCCGGCGGGGTCAGTCATTAAACCGCGCATGCCCGCCATCTGTCTGATTTGGGAAATATTACCCTTGGCTCCTGACGTTGCCATCATATAAATGCCACCGTAGCGGTCAAGAGTATCCGAGATGGTATTGGTGATGCGGTCGGTTGTTTCCATCCAGGCTCCGATAACACCGTTGTATCTTTCGTCCTCGGTGATTAAGCCCCGGTGATACTGGTTTTCAATGGTGGCAATCCTTTCCTCGGCTTCTTCCAGCAGTTTGGCTTTGCTTTGTGGCACCTCAATGTCATTCACGGCAATGGTGATTCCTGACCTGGTAGCGTAGTGGAAGCCCAGTTGCTTTATGCTGTCCAGCACCTGACCGGTCTCTTCATCGGTTAACAGGTGGCAGCAATCGGTGGCTATCTGTTTCAGGGTTGACTTATCAATCACCTTGTTGTGGAAGCCCAGCTCTGAGGGCAGGACTTCATTAAAGAGAATACGACCGACACTGGTCTTAATCCTTTCGCCTCTCTCCTGGTCTCTGACTTCAATCTCTTCTCTCAGGTCAACGACGCCGAATTCACAGGCAAGCTTGGCCTCTTCAAAACTGCCGAATATTTTACATTTTTCCTTATTCTGATGTTTGATGCAGGTCAGGTAGTAGCAACCCAGAACCATGTCTAAAGTGGGTGTTACGGTGGGCTCACCACTGCTGGGTAAAAGAATGTTGTGGTAGCTGAGCATCATCTCTCTGGCCTCTTTAACAGCGGCTCGGGACAGGGGCACATGAACTGCCATCTGGTCACCATCGAAATCGGCGTTGAAGGCAGAGCAGACCAGCGGATGAATCTGAATGGCACTGCCGTCAATGAGCACCGGCTCGAAGGCCTGGATGCTGAGTCGGTGGAGGGTGGGAGCACGATTGAGTAAAACCGGCCGCTCTTTAATGACTTCCTCCAGTATGTCATAAACTTCTGACTTGGCTCTCTCTACCAGCCTTCGGGCGCTTTTGATATTGGGGGCAAGGCCTTGTGCCACCAGACGGCGCATGACGAAGGGCTTAAACAGCTCCAGAGCCATCCGTCTGGGTAAGCCGCATTGGTGTAGTTTGAGTTCCGGGCCAACCACAATTACAGAACGCCCGCTGTAGTCGACTCGCTTGCCGAGTAGATTCTGGCGAAAGCGTCCCTGTTTACCCCGCAGCATGTCTGAGAGCGATTTCAGTTTGTGATTGCCGCTGATGGAGATAGCTCGACCCCTTCGGCCGTTGTCAATGAGAGAGTCAACGGCTTCCTGGAGCATCCGTTTCTCATTGCGGATGATAATTTCAGGCGCCCCTATATCTATCAGGTGCCGTAGTCGATTGTTGCGGTTGATAACTCTCCGGTACAGGTCGTTAAGGTCACTGGTGGCGAATCTGCCGCCGTCTAACTGAACCATAGGCCGAAGGTCAGGTGGTAACACTGGCAGCACGGTTAAAACCATCCACTCCGGCCTGTTGCCGCTATTGCGGAAGGCCTCCACTACCCGCAGCTGCTTGCTCGCTTTCTTACGCCGTTGTCCCGAGGAAGACTGGGTTTCCAGAAGCAGGTTGTTGCGTATCTCATCAAGTTTAATACCCTTAATTATCTGGAGGATAGCCTCGGCTCCCATCCCGGCTTCGAAAACATGATCATATTTCTGTTTGAGCTCGTGATATTGATTCTCGGTAAGCAGCTCCTTTACATGGAGTTCTTTAAGTCGCTCCATATCGGTGGCAAGCTCTTCCTCAAGCTTTGTCTGTTCCTCGGTGAATTTACGCCGGAGCTGGTTTATCTCCTCTACGGTTGCCTGCTCCTGCTCCATCTGGGCGATTTGGGAATCCAGAGCACTCTGGCGCTCGGCTATGCCCTCAGCGGTGCCTGCCTCCAGTTGTTTGAGGGCTTCTTCGCGGGCTTCTTCATCAATAGAGGTGACGATATACTGTGAGAAATAAAGGACGTGCTCTAAACTGCGCGGTGACAGGTCAAGTAGTAACCCTATTCGGCTGGGTATTCCCTTGGAGAACCAGATATGGCTCACCGGGCAAGCCAGTTCGATGTGCCCCATGCGTTCCCGGCGCACCTTGGCGCGGGCTACCTCGACGCCGCACTTATCGCAGATGACGCCCTTGTAGCGTATTCTCTTGTACTTGCCGCAATAACACTCGAAGTCCTTGGTCGGACCGAAAATCCTCTCGCAGAAGAGACCATCCCGTTCTGGCTTCAGGGTGCGGTAGTTGATGGTTTCCGGCTTGGTTACCTCACCGTAGGACCAGCTCCTAATCTGTTCTGGTGAAGCCAGAGAGATACGGACAGCATCAAAATCATTAATTTCAAACATTTTCTTCTTCTACCTCTTTCCAGATTGGTTCTTCGCCATCTTTAAGCTCTGTCTCCAATTTATAGGCTTCCTCCATAGTTTCTTCAGCAGAGGCTATCTTAATTTCTTCTTCATTAATTACCTCAAGGGCAAGCCCTAAGCTTTGTAGTTCCTTAACCAGAACCTTGAATGATTCTGGTACGCCCGGTTGCAGGATATCATCACTCTTAATTATGGACTCGTAGGCTTTAGCTCGGCCAGTTACATCGTCTGATTTAATGGTCAGCATTTCCTGAAGGTTGTGGGCGG
>CAYWAU010000172.1:0-3993 GCA_964456395.1 uncultured Dehalococcoidaceae bacterium | reverse complement strand
CCTTCCTTAAGGTTATAAGCTCACCTTCCTGCTTACCAAACTCAGCCAGAGCCTTCTCACCGATATCAATGGCTATTTCATTGTTGCTGCGGTCTCCAATCTCAATGTCCCAATCCAGAGCCAGTTGCAGCAGCTTCTGTTCATCCTTTATCTCATAGCCTGGTGCCTTTCCCTTGGCTACCGCCAGAAAGAGTTCAGCCACTCCCCGACCATGGTCGGAGTGGGCTGCTGCTCCACCAGCTACCATGCGGATGAAATTACGGGCGGCAATGGTCTCGGCGGTAGCACCGCAGATGCCCCGTCTCTTCTTCTTATCCTCTGGGGTTTCCACTTTGCCTTTGGGCAGGGGTACCCGGCATGGCCCCATGCCGCAGTTCTTGCAGCAGCTGCCCACGGCGCCTATGGGGCAGGGTTTCATAGCGTCAGCCCTGTCAAAGACAGTGTTAACCCCGTCTTTAGCTGCTTTTTCTATCAGCTCAATACTGGCTTGGTCAATACTCTTATCTTTAGCTTCTGCCATTTTGTTATCCTCCCAGTTTTTAATTATTTCAGGAAGCAGTCAGTTCTGCCATCATTTCTCGTATCAGCTTTATTGCCTCCGGGTGTCTCATGATTAACACGTCAGCCCCAGCCAGAAGCAAGACTGTAGCTGACATGGCCTCCAGCAGAATGCCTCTTTTCTTGGCATCCCCCATCTTGGGGTCTTCTGCCCCCGATATCTTGGCTTCCTTGGTCTTCCACGTTTCCTTGGCTACATTGCAGATAATGGGGAACTGGAGCTTATCGTCCTGCTGGGTCAAGGCTGCCATCCTCATTCTTTCCATTACTGAGTAACAGTATTCAATGCCATAGCCTATGCCGCTGACGGTGGGGTCCATTACCAGCAAATCGTCAGGAACACCAAGATTGCCTAACAGGATATTGAGCTGCTTGGCTAGGTTAATATCTATGGGGGTTGAAGCAATCACAGTGTGCTTGTAGCCGATGGCGGCGGCGCCAATCTTCTTGTGGTCGCCTTCCTCAACCGGCCCCAGAATAAGGCTCTTGTCCTGGATAAGCTCGGCAGCCTTTCTCAAGACCTCGGTGTCCTTATCATGGTTAGCCGTGCCCCAGACAATCAGGGGGACATCAATGGCGTCAGCCACTTTTTTGACCGTCTGAGCCGCTTCGTCAGCCCCGCGGTCAAGTCCGTTGGGGTCGGTGCTGAGCATTTGCAGGCATATCATTTCCGCCCCGTAGTCCTTGATGCACTTCTGTGCCCAGGCAACCGGGTCATCGGTTACGCCGGCGAAGGGCTCCAAGGCGGCTTCGGGCCACTCCTCAGGTGGGCAGTCGTAAACCTCCATGGCTATCTTGGGCAGGTTCGGCATCTCACCTTCGAAGTTGTAAAATGGGTAGGCGGTTTCGCCGCCGACGGTTACCGCCTTATCACCCTTGCCCAGTTTTATCTCTTTAATCTTGCCGCTGTATGCTGTCTTTGGAATTTCTAATGCCATTTTGCCTCCTTTAATCAGGCTGGGTTCTTCCTTTTCTCACTGCCAAACCAGTCGTCACTGTACCAGTATCGTTCTCCGTTCCGCAGGTATCTGAGCTTGTCATCTCTGCTTTCGAATTTCTGTCTCCATCGGCCGAGGTCTTCCCCCTCAGGCTTGCCTGCCTCATAGGTTTCGGCCAGCACATCTACCTCCTCCCGGCCAGGTGCGCTCTTTTTGACAACTTTATAATCCATCCTTCTCCTTCCTTTTTAAGCCAAGCCAGCCGCCAGTTTGGCTGCCCTTACCGTATTCATCATAAGCATGGTTATGGTCATGGGGCCAACTCCACCCGGAACCGGGGTGATAGCCTTGGCTTTTTCCTTAACCGTATCAAAGTCGACGTCACCGGCTAGGATTCTCTTGCCTTCCGGTGTCGTGCCGATCTGGTTCACACCGACGTCAATGACCACCACGCCTTCCTTGACCATATCGGCGGTGACGGCTTTGGGTTTTCCCGCCGCTACTATTAGTATATCAGCTCTCTTGGTATGAAAGCTAATATCGCGGGTTCTGGTATGGCAGATGGTGACCGTAGCATTGGCACCCGGTGCCTTCTGGAGCAGGATGTTGGCGATTGGTTTGCCGACAATGTTGCTTCTGCCGACGACGACCACTTCGGCTCCCTCAATCTGAGTGCCGGACCGGACGAGAAGCTGCTGGATGCCGGAGGGAGTGCAGGGCATGTAGTCCGGTTCGCCTATCATCAGCTTGCCCACGTTGACCGGGTGGAAGCCGTCAACGTCCTTTTTGGGGTCAATGGCATAAAGGACTTCTTCCTCGTTTAAGTGCTTGGGCAGGGGTAGCTGGACCAGGATACCGTTAATCTTGGGGTCTTTATTGAGCTTGTCAATCAGTTTCAGGAGCTCTTCCTGGGTGGTACTCTCCGGCAGGTCGTACCTCTCCGAATAGATACCCAGTTCATTGGAGGTTTTCTCTTTGGCACCGACGTAGACCTGCGAGGCCGGGTCGGCACCGACGAGGACGGTGACCAGGCCGGGTACCACGTTGTGCTTCTCTTTGAGTTCGGCAATCTCCTTTTGCAGTTCTTCGCGAATCTGCGCGGCGATTTCAGCGCCTTTAATCAGTTGTGCTGTCATCTTTACCCCCTTTTCATCTGTACTTTTTCTGGCTGTAGGAGTTTGTCCATCAAATTGTTGACTGCCTGTACTGCCTTGATTGTATCCGGCAGGTCAAACAATGGTTTTTGTTCCAGGTCATACCGTTGGAGTTCCTCGTCTACCGGTATAGTAGCTGTGGGGACAATTCCCAGTCTGTCCATCTCCTGACTAAGGAGGGGGTCTATCCCGTTGGGAACAAGATTGATTATTACTGATTCCCTTTTCACGGCAAGCTTGAGTTCCGAGACCAGTTCACGGATGCGGGCGACAGCACGTATGCCCTTTACCGAGTGGTCAGAGACCAGGAGCAGTTCGTCGATGTTCTGGGTGGTTCTCCGGCTCAGGTGTTCCATACCCGCCTCGTTGTCCATGACGACATAGGCATAGTTTTTAGCCCAGTCGTCAATGAGCTTCCTGATAACCACATTTGGGTAGCAGTAGCATTCCGGGCCTTCACCACGCCCCATCGTGACCAGGTCCAGGTCCTGGCTCTCCGTTATCGCTATGTTTAGCTGGTATTCCAGATAGGCTTCCTTGGTCATTCCGGCGGGGATGTTAATTTTTTCCCCCTGAAAATCATTCAATATCCGGCCGACCGTCTGCCTGACTTCGAGTCCCAGATTCTCGGCCAGATTGGAGTTGGGGTCAGCATCAACGGCCAGGATAACCCCCAGGTTATTCTTTATCAGGTAGCGGATAACCAGGCTGGCTACCGAGGTCTTGCCGCTGCCTCCTTTCCCAGCTACAGCAATATTTACACTCAAAGCATCTCCCCTTGTTCTGCCCTTCTTCGGCAGTTTGTTAGCGATTGGCTATTTTACTTGCTATTTCTTCAAACCACACAGGTATCTAGAAGAGACCCTGCACCTTGCCGGTCTTGGTGTCAACATCTACCTTTCTGTAGGCGGGGTCGGATGAAGTTCCCGGCATCAAGCTGATGGCTCCGGCACACGGGCAGAGGAACTTGGCCCCGGAGTAAATCAGCACATCGCGGATGGGCAGCATCCAGCCCTTGGGGACACCCTTGATAGCCGGGTCATGAGTAAGGCTCAGGTGTGTCTTGACCATCATGGTAGCATACTCATCATATTTGGGGTCGGACTCAAAGCTCTTGGCCTTGGCTTCTGCCTCGGGAGTCCAGGAGACGCCACCGGCACCGTAGACCACTTTAGCTATCTTATCCACCCTCTCCCGCAATTTCATTTCTAAGGGGTAGAGGAACTTGAAATCGTTAGTCTCTTCACAGGCTTCCTTGACTACGTCAGCCAGCTCCAGGGCACCGTCACCGCCGTCAGCCCAGTGCGTGGATACAGCGCAGCGTGCCCCGGCTGCCTCAGCCG
>CAYWAU010000171.1:0-4028 GCA_964456395.1 uncultured Dehalococcoidaceae bacterium | reverse complement strand
TGGAAAGTAAATACTATATGCAGGCCGTAGTGCGTGTCCCGGTAACTCTGGTAAGGGGGGAGGGGGCACGTGTGTGGGACGACAGCGGCCGCGAGTACCTGGACTTCGTCGGTGGATGGGCGGTCAACAGCCTGGGGCACTGCCACCCGGTGGTTGCCCAGGCAGTGGCCGAGCAGGCGCACACCCTTATTCAGACTTCCAATCAGTTCTACACTGTTCCTCAGATTCGCCTGGCTGAGCTTCTGGTGCAGAACAGCTGTCTGGACAGGGTCTTTTTTGGTAACAGCGGCGCCGAGGCTGCCGAGGGCGCGGTGAAGCTTGCCCGCCGCTATGGGCAAATCAACCTCAATGGAGCTTATGAGGTTATCACCGCGTTCAATTCCTTTCACGGTCGCACGCTGGCTATGACGGCGGCTACCGGGCAACCCAAGTTCCAGGAGCCATACGTCCCTTTGCCGGCCGGTTTTATAAACGTGGACTATAATGACATTGAGGCTATAAAGTCAGCCACCACTGACAAGACCTGTGGCGTGATGCTGGAACCGATTCAAGGGGAAGGTGGCGTGAATATACCCGATGATAATTACCTGGCAGAGGTGAGAGAGTGGTGTGACCAGAAGGGTATTCTGCTGATTCTGGATGAAATCCAGACCGGGATAGGGAGAATCGGGACACTGTTTGCTTATGAGCAGTACGGTGTTGAACCTGATATAATGGCTCTGGCCAAGGGTCTGGGCAGCGGTCTGCCTATCGGCGCGATTCTGGCGAAGGAAAAAGCCTCTGTTTTTGCTCCCGGGGACCATGGCTCTACCTTCGGTGGCAATCCGGTTGCCTGTGCCGCGGGTTATGCCACGGTGAAATATATCGTTGATAACGATATTGCCGGAAGCGTCCGGAAGGTCGGGCAGTATCTTATGGAGGGGCTGGAGAGGTTGAGGGGTAAATTCCCGTTCATTACTGATGTGCGGGGACGTGGACTGCTGGCGGCCGTAGAGTTTGACGGTGATATTGCTCAGTCGGTTTTAATGACCTGTCTTGACAAAGGTTTGCTGGTTAATAAGGTGAAGCCCAATGCCATTCGTCTGATGCCGCCGCTGATTATTGGCAATGCTGAAGTTGACCAGGCTCTCGGCATTCTGGATGAGGCACTGTCTGGTATTATTGACTAGATATTGCTAGAATGATGCTTAAGAGGCGATAATGAGAAATAAAGTTGGCAGGTTGGGTATACTGATTGCATTTATTGCAATCCCGTTAATTGCTATTGGTTTGTTCGCATTTTATTATACAGAGGTCGGGATGGCTAAAGAAATTGGGATACAGGAGCCCCGTTTATCTGAGCATGACTATTCGGCGATACCTCAATCAGTAATTGAGGATGCCACCGAACTGGCTAGAGAGGTGGTTGGCAACAGCCAGGACAAGGTGCAGGCGTTTGTTGACCAGTTATTAGCTACATATATGGAAGCCAGGGATAGAGATGTCGTTATCCTCTTTAACTCGGGTGGCTGGGGGTGGAATATGCTTGTTGAAACCCCCGGCTGGACCAGTATTATTGATGGCGTCAAATCTGAACTGGATGGTTTAGGTTACAGGTCGCTGGTGTTGAACTACCGGCGGACCAGTAGCGGTCTGCGAGGTTGTATGAAGGAGTTTCTGGAGGTGTCAACTCGCTATCCGTCAAAAGCCAGTGAGTTAGCCAAGCGGGTGGAGTTTCTTACCAAACATAATCCGAACCTGAGGGTTATTGTCGCTGGCGAGAGCACGGGAACAGTGATTTCTGATAAAGCCATGGGTATTTTGCAGGAAAATGCGCAGGTTTATAGTATTCAGACAGGCACTCCTTTCTGGCATAAGCCTACTTCTTTGGACAGAACATTACTGATGAATAGCAATGGTAAGACTATTGATACCTTCAGCTATGGGAATGTTCCCGCTATGATATGGGCTACTGTGAAGAGCTGGTTTGGTTTGTCATCGCCGGAGGATCCTCCCGGTACTATCTTAAGCTGGTTAAAGGCACCGGGGCATGACTATTCGTGGCAGTATCCCGGGGTCTGTTCTGAAGTTGTCAAGTTCCTGGATAAAAATTTCGGGGCTAAAAAGTGACAGCTTCTTAATTGGAGGTCTGGAGTGCCGGAGAAAGTGGTGCTGGCTTACAGCGGCGGGCTGGATACCTCGGTAGCTATTAAGTGGCTGCAGGAGAAGCATAATCTGGATGTTGTCGCCTTCAGTGTGGATGTTGGTAATGAGCCTGACTTTCCGGCGATTCGGGAGAAGGCGCTCAAGCTCGGCGCCGTGAAAGCGCTGGTCAGTGATGCCAGGCGGGCTTTTATTGGCGAATTTGTTTTTCCGGCCCTGAAGGCAAACGCTGTCTATCAGGGTCAGTACCCGCTGGCGACGGCTCTGGCGCGCCCGCTGATGGCCAGGATGATGGTGGAGGTGGCACAGGCTGAGGGAGCCAAGGCGGTGGCTCATGGCTGTACCGGTAAGGGGAATGACCAGGTGAGATTTGACGTTAGTGCGGCGGCTCTGGCTCCCGACCTGAAAATAATTGCCCCGGCTCGTGACTGGGAAATGACCCGGGAAGAGACAATTGATTATGCTCAGCGTCATGGCATCCCGATTCCGATAACGGCTGACAACCCCTACTCGCTTGACCAGAACCTGTGGGGGCGGAGTATTGAGTGTGGCGTTCTGGAAGACCCCTGGGTTGAGCCCCCTGACGATGCCTTTATCTGGGCAAAGCCGCTGGCGGAGACCCCCGATGCGCCGGACTATATTGAGATTGGCTTTGAAAGGGGTGTCCCGGTGCTGGTTGACGGGCAGAAGATGGACGGTATTGCCCTGATTCAGCGAGTGAATGAGCTGGCTGGGAAACACGGGGTAGGTAGAATAGACCACATTGAGGACAGGGTAGTCGGCATAAAGTCGCGGGAGATTTATGAAGCCCCCGCCGCCGTGGTACTGCTGCGGGCACACCAGGCTCTGGAGGCGATGACCCTCTCCCGGGAGCAACTGCGCTTCAAGCGGACTGTCGCTGCTGAGTATGCTGACCTTATCTATGATGGCTTGTGGTTCACCGCATTTCGGGAAGACCTGGCGGCTTATGTGGAATCTTCCCAGCGCTTTGTGACCGGAACGGTGAGACTCAAGCTCTTTAAAGGAAGCAGTACCGTAGCGGGACGGAAATCTCCTTACTCTTTATACCGCCGTGACCTCGCCACCTACGACAGAGGAGACGTTTTTGACCAGAGCGCCGCGGTCGGTTTTATCCACCTCTGGGGACTGCCCGCCCGGACGCAGGCACAGGTACAGGGTAAGGGGACGAAAAAGAAGGGCTAGAATGAGTAATATTCGCGGTCGTTTCAGCAAGCCGGTGGATAAAATAGTAGCGACATACACTGCCTCTATCCCCTTTGACTGGCGCCTGTATAAGCAAGATATTGCCGGCAGCATTGCCCATGCCAGGATGCTGGCCAGGCAGGGCATAATCGCGGACAAAGAGGCGGAAACAATCATCGGGGGACTGGCATCTATCCGGGAGGAAATTGAGCAGGGCAAGTTTGAGTTCAAAGCGGAACTGGAAGATATCCACATGGCGGTTGAGTCCCGGCTCATTGAGAAGGTGGGGGAGGCGGGGGGCAAGCTGCACACCGCCCGCTCCCGAAATGACCAGATAGCTCTGGATATGCGCCTCTTTGCCAGAGAGGCAATCTCAAGCACTATAGCCGCGTTGAAGGAATTACAACGGGCATTAATCGGTCTGGCTGAAGATAATAAAGATACGGTTATGCCGGGCTATACCCATTTACAGGCGGCACAGCCGGTGCTGCTGGCTCATCATCTCCTGGCTTACTTTGAGATGCTCCAGCGTGATATTGCCCGTTTTAGTGATTGCCTCAAGCGCGTTGACGTTATGCCTCTGGGCAGCGGGGCTTTAGCTGGAGTAGCCTATGAAGTGGACCGGGAGTTCCTGGCGCGTGAACTGGGCTTCAGCCAGATTAGCCAGAACAGCCTTGATGCCG